>NZ_LT838813.1:610000-915000 GCF_900176595.1 Aquiflexum balticum DSM 16537 | reverse complement strand
GAGCAGTTGTAGGGGAGCGGCATTGATATCCGGTGGGGGTAAGGGTTGTTCCTGGGGCTGCTTGGGACATGGAGACTGTGAGGTAGTCTGTGATTTTGATGCCATCAGTATGAATGCTTTTGGTATTCCTGTTGTCGATGAGGCAAAATGCACCGCCTGCGGAGATTGTGTCGAGGTTTGTCCCAAAGATCTTTTCTCCATTCATCCCATAAGCCACAGATTATGGGTGGCTTGCAAAAGTCTGGATGCAGGTGATGGGGTATTGGAGGATTGTGAGGTAGGTTGCACCGCCTGTGGCAAATGCGCTATGGATGCCCCCAATCTGATATCCATGGTCCATAATCTGGCTGTCATTGATTATTCGAAAAACCACCAAACCCAAGTCCCTATCCAAAGATGCCCCACAGGTGCAATTGTGTGGATAGATGAAAAAGAAGGTGTTATCAAAGGCGCTGAGGCCAAAAAAATTATAAGGAAAGGGAAATTGAAGATGGGTGAAAGTTGAGTTTTTTTATGGTTAATGTCTTTACAGACAGTTCAATTCCTGTTTATAAGTTACAGTTTTTTCTTAGCTATTCTCAAGTCAATTTTAAGATCGAACTTTTTTATCACTTGCTTTTAGGTTAATACCGCTGAAAGCTTCTTTAATTCAGCAAACCAAAAGTCCTATTGGAAGGTATGATAATTGAAAAATATTTTTAGTTTTATAGTAACCCTTAACAGGATATAGCGGAAAGCATGACAGAAAGGTCTGCTTTACTCTATATATTGTGGAAAGCAAACCTGTGGCAAATGCAAAACAGAACTCGCGGGAAAATAGTAACTTTGTGATTAAGATAGATAAATGATGAAAATTTCAGAGAAAAATATTGAACGAATCAAACAACTTTGCAAGGAATATAGAGTTAAGAACTTTTCGGTTTTTGGCTCTGTATTAACTGACGACTTTTCTCCAGATTCTGACATTGATTTCGTGGTTGACTTTGATGAATATGATCCTATAAAATATACGGATTTGTATTTTCAGCTCAAAGACAAATTAGAACAGATTTTAAAACGAAAAATCGACTTAATAGAAGAACGTGGGATAAAAAACTCTTTTTTCAGAAAGGAAATAGACGAGTCAAAAGTGGTCATTTATGGATAACAAAATAAATACTTGGCTTGAAGATATTTTAAGGTCAATTGACGAGATTTTTGACTTTTTGCCTGAAAAGAGAGATTTTTTAGAATTTCAGAAGGATCTAAAAAGGTAATGTGGTCAAAAATAGTTGGTGACTTTTACTGAAAAATTTATTATAATGTCACGCAGGTTTGAAGAGGACGTAAGCTCTGCTGAGGAGCAACTTACCAGCAATAAATCCTGCCAAGTGGAATGAAGGGGCTCCGTTTTTAGGAGCCTTTTTCCATGCTTCATTCTTCTTGTTCTATGGCTAAAGAAAACCTTTTCTTCTTGAATTTTTGAAGTACAGATACCACCTCAAGAAGCTTTTTCTATTTCTTGTTGAGAGTCCGCGGTGGATATTTAAATTGGTTTTTAAATGTCCGAAAAAAGACTCCAGACCGTTGGTTGATTTTGGGATCCTGGGATTATCCAGGTAAGCAAAAAGATTCGGCAAAGAGTTTTTCAATACATAAAAGGAACGTCTCAGCAGTTTGTGTTTATACCAATACTTTCCCGTTATGGGATTGACCGTTTTTTCATGAACAAACTGATGGTGCCGGGAATCCCAATTGGCCAGTTCGAGTAGCCAATAGCTGACTTCCTGTTTGGATTGGATAAGGTGAATGGTAGAGACAATTTTTCGGAGTTCCTGCCCGGAGATGCTCTTGGGATTGCTGGAAAGCCAGATTCTGCACATTCGCTGCACATGGATCACACATCGCTGAAGGGTGACCTGAGGGCAGACTTCGCGGATTGCCCTGAGCAATGCCCGGTGTCCGTCGCAGGTAATTGATTCGATCTGAACTCCAAGAATCAGCAGATTTTCCAGGTCTTCTTTTAGTTCTTCGTATCGTTCACCATCGCTGAAACGATAGAGCTGGGTAAATTTGATGGTGTTGTCCCGATACAAAATCAGGCATAAATCCTTGGTAAAATATGTGCCGTCAATGAGCAGATTTACCCGCTCGGAAGGGTAAACACTCAGCATAGGAGGTTCTTTCAAATACCTATTAAAGAGCCGCTGAATCGTGCTCTTGCTCAGGCCTGTCTCCGTAACCAATTGATCAAATGTACGCTTTCCGACTACCCATTTTTCAAACCACACAAACCGGTTGGATTTGGCTACCGAAGGGTTGGAACCGGTAAACAGAATTCCACAATTTTTACACTTATACCGTTGCTTCCCTGCCTGTTTTCCCCACTTGATTGAGTCAAGAAAACCACATGCCCAACACCTTTTTTTTTGAAGTTTTCATGAAACAAAAAAACCTTATTGAAACAAGTTTCAATAAGGTGTTCGTAATAAATTCAATATCAGACTGTTAGAAGGTGTTTTACCAACTATTTTTGACCATTAGATCTCTAAAAAAAACAAGGATTCTTGCCGGATCCAACCTGTAGGCCATCGACTTTGGGTGGCCTGCAAAAGTCTGGAAGCAGGTGATGGGGTATTGGAGGATTGTGAGGTAGGTTACACCGCTTGTGGTAAATTTGATGCCCCCAATCTGATCTCTATGATCCATAATCTACCTGTCATCGACTATTCCAAAAACCTATTTATATATCATTTCCTCAGCCCCATTCCAATTTTTAGGTGGGCCTTCGGCAAGGTATTTCTTGGCTTTTTCAAAAAAAACTTTAACAGTATGATCTGTTTCGTCTGAGGCCACAACTTTGCTGAAAAATTGTATGGAATGTTCAAATTGACCCTGTTGATACAGTTCCATTGCCATATCAAAATCACTCATATTTTGTTTCCTTATGGCGGCAAAGTCTTCTTCCATTCCATTCATACATTCTACCACACTCAGTATATTGTTTTTTCCCTTTAGTAGAACCTTTCCCAGACGCCTAAACATAAATTTTGAAGGATTTGGAATCCTTTTGAAGGTAATCTCACTGAGTAATAAGGGGGATTTATAATACTTGGTCAGACTTTCGATTCGGGCAGCTGTATTTACTGTATCACTGATAGTGGCTGCATCCAATCGGTGTTCATCACCGGTAATTCCCATGATCAGCGATCCGGTATGCATTCCAATGCCTGCATGGATGGGCAACTCTCCATTTTGAATCCTTATCTGGTTTAACTGTCTGACAGCCCTTTGCATCTCAATTGCTGCCAATAACGCATCTTCCGGTTGATTAGGGAAAATGGCCATAATGGAATCCCCGAGGTATTGGTTAATGAAGCCGTGATGGCGTCTGATTATTGGTCCTAAAACTTCATTGAATGAAGAAACAAAGCGGAAGTTTTCCTCGGGACTCATCCGTTCAGAAAGCGTGGTGAAATCCCGGATATCTGTAAATAAAACAGTAACAATTTTTTCAATCTGATCCCCCAATCTGACATCTGTAATATTCTCTTTGCCTAGGGAGGAAATGAACTCATTAGGGACGAATTTTTTGATAACCTCATTGATACGAAGTATGGCTTCTTCCCGCATCTTTATTTCCCGAATATTTTTCTCAAACAGTAAGGCCGACTCTATGGATGAGGAGGATTGCAAAGCCAAAGTCACCAAGAGCTTTAAGTGTGCAGCAGTAAATTGATCTGTGTGGGTACCTACCAGAATGATTGCACCAAGGACTCGATCCTTGCCTTTTAGGGTGGCGTATATGATACTCATTACATTTTCTGCAATCAGCCCACGTTCCTTTAATTCAGTGATATCGGTGATGATTGCAGATTGGCCATTGAGTCCAATCCTGAGCAATAAGGAAAAATTATTCTCCAAAATATGGGCATCAATCAGCTTTTCACCAGACATGGCCGGTACGCTTAATTTACGCTGATATTCGTCCAAGAACACAATTGCACCTGCATTGGCAGGGATTGAATTGGTAGAATGACTGAGCGTTATCTCTGCAATGGCTTCAAGGGATATAGCTTCCCCAAGATTTTCTGCGAAGGTGTAAATAATGTTAAGTTCCTGATAGAGATACAGCACTTCTGCCCCTAATTTCCTTTTTTCGCCCTCTTTGGAAATCAGCATTCCCAAAACTCCAACTACCTGATGAATCAGTTCGCTATTCCCGTAAACGGTAGCAAGTTTGGTGTTTTCAAAGTCAATTGGAACAGTGTGTTTAAAATCCTGAAATTCTTTGCTGCCATAAACTATCCTGTCAGAAGCATCGGTAATACAAATACTTGCCTGATTTTGAACACACCAATCGTCCAACCAAGGTATCAATGGTTCATTCCTGCCAAATAATGCTTTTATCGATACTTTTGCCATGTGTTTTTTTGAAATCAGGATCTTTTAAGCCAAATGCCTAGGTTAATTCAAGTACTTCCCGCGCTTTTTCCAAAAGCAATTCAGGATCAAAAGGTTTGGTCATATAAACGTCAGCACCTACATCCAAACCCTTTTGCCGATCCGACTCCTGACCCTTTGCTGTTAGCAAAACGATATAGATATCCTTAAAGCCCATTTCTTGTTTGACTCTGCGACAAACTTCCATCCCATTCAATTTGGGCATCATCACATCTAAAAATATAAGGTCCGGTTTTTCTGCTCCGATCACTTCCAAGGCCATTTCTCCATTTTCAGCGGTAAAAAATTCCACACCTTCATCCTCCAATTCTTCTAGGGTTTGCTCTATGAGCATGCGGATATGGGCCTCATCATCTACGATTAAAATTTTTTGTGACATACTTCAGTCAATTTATTTCCAGTGGTTAAAAGATTCTTTTATTGATTATTGATAAATGAAAAACAATACATTTTCCAATCCCTTTTCAAAGCGTAGGGTCTGAACTATTTCTTCATCCGCAGAGAGGATAGAATTGAGTATGATAATATCCGGCTGATTGGCAATTGCCTTTTCCACAAGTTCCTTTCCGTCAGACTCGACTACATGATAGCCTTTGGTTTGAAGGACTTCTGTTAATGTCCGGATGGCTGCACTGTCCTCATCTACCACCATTACTTTTCTTTTGGATTTGCCCTGTTCCAATAGTGCACTGATATCCTCAAATAACTGGGCAGTATCAATCGGTTTAGTCAAATAGCGATCTACACCAATGCGGAAACCCCGGGCTTTGTCCTGGACAATTGACAAGATGATGATCGGAATGTCCATTGTCTGAGGATCATTTTTCAAAATAGCGGCAACATCAAAACCATTGATTTCGGGCATCATGATGTCCAGAATGATCAGGTCGGGACGATGCTGCCTAATCGATTCTATGGCTTCTTTTCCATTGCTGGCCTCAGAGGTTAAATATCCTGCCTCCGTTAGCTCCTGACGCAAAAGAGATCGGATGGATTCCTCATCATCCACAATCAAAATGTGGGCATTTGCACCGACATCTTTAAGTTTTGAAAAAGTCATCTTTTCCTTCAACTGTTTGACCAAGTCATTGAGGTGAATCGGTCCAGCTGAAGTGGAGAGGTTTTCTTTTTCTACAAAAGGGATAGCAAAAGAAAATGTTGTTCCTTTTCCAACTTCGCTTTCCACCCAGATTCGGCCACCGGAGTGTTCGACAATTTCCTTGCAGATTGGGAGTCCCAATCCTGTCCCTTTTGGTTTATCGGTTAGTGTATCGCCTCCGATTTGCTTAAACTGCTCAAAAACGGCCCCAAAGTCTTCTTTGGCAATCCCCATTCCGGTATCCAAGATACTGGTGATAATTTCATTTCCAACTTGTTTTATCCTACAAGTGACAGAGCCTTTGTCTGTAAACTTGACTGCATTGGAAATCAAGTTGATAACTACCTGAATAAGTTTGTTGGTATCTCCGGTGATTGTTGGGATATTTGGGTCTATATCCCGGATCAGTTTTAAATTTTTCTGCTCAAATAAAGTTGTGGTTGCCGAAATTGCGCGTTCCACCACTTCGGGCATAGCTACCTCTTCCTGACTCCAATCCATCTTTCCTGCCTCGATTTTTGCCAAATCCAGCACATCATTGATCAGTGTGGTAAGCCGCTCTCCTTCCGAAATGACTACCTTGAGATTCTCTGAAACCTGGTTGATGGTCTTTTCTGTTTTGGGATCTTTTTGCTCGATCAAGGGGAATATTTTTTCCTCCAGCCTTTTCTGGATGATTTTGGCAAAACCCAATACCGAAGTAAGAGGTGTTCTGAGTTCGTGACTGACTGTGGAAAGGAAGGCGCTTTTTGCCTCATTGGCCTGTTCTGCAGATTTTTTGGCGGCTACCACTTCTTCGAAAAGCTGTGCTTTGTTGATAGCGACTCCAACTGAAGAGGCGATGGTAGAAAGTAAGTTTGAGTCACTTTCATTAAAGCGGTTTTCTGTTTCAGTGCTTTGTACACTTAAGACGCCAATGGCTTCCTTATCCCGAAAGATGGGCACTCCCAAATAAGATGCAGAAGGAATCCCTATTCTTTTTGCACCAAGCTGCAGAGTTACTTCCTCGATATCTTTGTTGATCAAAAGCGGTTTTCCGCTACTAATTATTTTTGATGTAAGGCCTTCTCCCATCTTTTGAGGAAGCATTTCCTCACCGTATTGGTAAGGGAAGTTGATCATATTGGTCTTTTTATCCAAAAATGCCAGATACACAATGTTTGCTTTGAATAGGTCCTTCATTTGATCTCCGACTAGATGAATGATTTCATCCAGAGAACTATAAGATGCGAGTGCATTGCTTACCCGGTTAACTGCAGAAAGTTCGTTGGCTTTTAGAGCAAGCTCATTTGCTTTTTCGTCGATTTCCTGTTTTTGTTGCTGCAGTAATAGGTTGGCTTTTTGTTTAAGGCGGTTATTTCGAAGCAATAAGAAAACGGTAATCAGAATTAGCCCTAGCACAATCAAAGCACTTATCAGGAAGTTTTGTTGGGATTTTTTCTGTTCACTCAGCAGGGCAATCTCATCTTCTTTTTTCTCAATTTCAAAATTATACTCCAATACTGAGGCTTTATTACTCACCTCTGCCGATGTCATACTGTCCCTGTAACTGATGTATGTTTTATAAAAATCATAGGCATTTCTAAAATCATTCTTGAGCGCATAAGCATCAGCAAGTACCTTGGCATTGTCCCGTATATCCTCCATATATCCTGTTTGGACACCAAGTTTATATCCTTGGTCTGCATAAAAAAGCGCACTGTCGGGCCTGTTTTGTTTCACATGGGCACGTGCTAAAATTCCGAATATCCAGGCATCAATCGTATTATTTCCAGATTTTTTGGCCTTTGTAAGGGATTGATATCCATATTGAAATGCCAAAGGCAAATTATCCATCCTTACATAAACATCAGCCAGATTACTTAGGATTAAAGAACTGTCTATTGAGGTAGTTGAGATATTTAAGCCTAGGTTATATTGCTCTATCGCCTCAGGATATTTTTTATTCAGTCGGTAATTTTCACCCAGTCCGTTATAAAGATCCTTTAACTCTTCATTTCCAAAATCAAGCTGTTTGTGAAGATCGGTCAGCTTTTGCAGATATTCATTTGACTTTTCATAATCGCCTATCAGGGTATATGTTTGTGCCAAGGCGTTCCAGGCATTATACAAGCGTGTCTGACTATTCAGTTTTTCTGCATTTTTAACTGATTTCATGCTATAATCCAAAGCCTGCGCATAATCTCCCAAAATAGTGTAGCTATTGGCAATTTGACGCTGTGATGTCTCTATCAATTCTAAATTACCCAATTGCAGGGCGGCTTTTTCTGCTTGGAGGGCATAAGAAAGTCCTTGCCTATAATCATTGATCCTATTATAGTAGGAAATAAAGTAAAAGTTAACTCTGTATTGCAATAATAAATTTTTGGTTTTTTTGGCAATGGAATCAGCCTGATTCAGTTGGGCAAAGGAGGTTTCCATGTTCCTGTTAATCAAGTTTAACCTTGATTGCAATGCCAGAGCAAATCCCTCTCCTTCGGCATAGTTTAATTTGCGGGAAAGTGAAAGCGCCTCGGCCGCATTTTTTTCTATTTCCTCGATTGGAATGGTTGGTGTACTGAAAGAGATTTTAATCAGGAGATTTACCCTGGCCGTATCCTGTTCGGTATGTTCCTGAATTTGTTTTCTTAATTCTTCTATTTCATTTGACTGGGCATGGCAATAAAAGGTGAGGGCGAATAAGGCCAATCCTAAAAAGACTTTTCTCATGAAGATCCAGAGGTTATGGTGATGTAATTAAAACAATCAGAACCAAAAGATAAATAGTAGAAATTTGAAAAACAAGACCATTGTTTTTGACTTCATGAGTGAGTTCATATTTTCGTCTGGAAAGAAGGATTTAGGCAATTGGCAGTTCAATAAGCAACTCTGTTCCAGAGCCTTCATGATTTACCTCTTCCGCAGGAAGGCCTGCCTGTTCGGAAGGCGGACCTGCCGGCCGATAAGGAGGGATTGGCACCTTTATTTCCTCCGAATGTACTTTTACAATATCATAGCACAAACTCAATCCCAGTCCCGTCCCCTGCGCAGTGGACTTCGTAGTGAAAAGGGCGGAAAGATTTTTTCTTTGATGGCATCGGGGATGCCGGGACGGTTGTCTTTGACGGAAATCAATATTTTCCCATCAACGCTTTTGTATTCACTAAAACTATAGGTTTATATCCATCTTCTCCCATTTTCTTTCTGCAATGATCGGTGTCTTCACGGACTGTTCCCTGTTTTTCTTTTTTGCTAAGGTCAGTCTCTTTCGTCAAGGTCTGTGTCTCCACAGACCATTTTTCACAAACCCCGCCATCAACGCCCTTGTTTGCGAATCCACAGACAATTCAATTCCTATATCAGAAAGATGACGGAACATCCATGTGAGCAAATGAAAAGCCCGCAGAACATGTTGGATGTGTAGATAATTAGCTTGATATTGTTGATATATACGCCATATGCACAAACCTTGTCAGCCATAGGGTAGGACAAAGTAGTTCTCAAACAAAAGGCTGACACATTACTGACAAGAATTCTCCATGGGGATAAGTAAGCGACTTTTATATAAGTAATTTGTACTTAAAAATTTATTAACGTTTGACAACATGAATATTGAAAACGAAAGAAGAGAATTCCTTCTTAAGTCGGGAGGACTTTTGCTAGGTAGTATGCTTCCTAGCTTACTCTGTGGACATTGGTTGCCTGAACAATTGCCCGAAGAAGTGTATGACGAGATAAATACATTTCTAATTTAATTCATTCAGAGGGTAATGAATTGGATAATTAATTGCTCGTGTACTATTGATTTATAATAAAAATTTGGGAATTCATCCACAGCAACTGATTATACCCAAACTGAAAATTCCAACGCATAAATAGGATATCATGCTAACCACTTCAAGACGCAAATTTATTGGTCAAATGGGTTTAGGAAGCCTGGCCATATTTATTCCCATCGGATGCAATAATAAGCAATCAGGGATAGGCATACAAGGTGAATCACCCTTACACTACAAAACGATTGTTGAAATCTCTAAAATGATCAAATCAAAGGAGATTTCATCCTTTTCCCTTACCCAACTCATGCTCGACCGGATTGAAACGGTAGATACCAGCCTGCACAGCTTTCTCACTGTAATGAAAAATACAGCTTTGGAAAGGGCAAGGGAATTGGACAAAGAACTTGAAGCAGGAAAATACCGCGGATTCTTGCATGGGGTTCCAATTGCAGTGAAAGACCTTTGCTACACCAAAGGAGTAGCTACCACAGGCGGGCTGAAGGTATTAAGCGACTTCGTGCCCGACTTTGACGCTACTGTGGTGAGCAAACTGGAAGCTGCTGGCGCCGTATTGCTGGGAAAACTAAATCTTACAGAAGGCGCATGGTTGGATATCACCCTGATTTCAAGATACCGAATAACCCCTGGGGGAAAGATTTGTGGGCGGGTGGATCGTCCAGTGGGTCGGGTGTGGCCACTGCTGCCGGACTATGTTTCGGATCACTGGGCACTGACACCGGAGGATCCATACGTTTTCCATCAATGGCAAACGGTATCGTGGGCCTCAAACCCTCCTATGGCCGAGTCAGTCGGCATGGCGTGCTTCCTCTTGCAGAATCACTTGACCATGTAGGACCTATGACCAGGTGTGTCACAGATGCTGCCATCATGCTTGAGGCGATTGCCGGTGAGGATCCCAACGATCCTACCTCCCTAAGCGAACCGGTCCCGGATATGCTTAAAGATATTGACAAAGGTGTCACAGGTCTTCGGATAGGATTTGACCGCGAATATGCGCTGAATGGTGTGGACCCGGGATTAGCCAGTGCAATTGAGAGCGCCATAGAAGTATTGGAGGGCCTGGGAGCTGAAATTGTGGAGGTAAAGGTTCCGGACCTTACGGAAGTTATAAAGACCTGGAACCTACTTTGCGCAGCAGAGGCAGCCAAAGCCCATCAGGCAAATTTCCCTTCAAGGTCAGAGGAATATGGAGCATATTTTCGGGAGTTTCTAGAAATTGGTAATCAGGTGAATCCATCCGAGATTGCTGATATCCGGCAAATCCGGGAATCCTTCAGCACAGCCTTTCGGGCCATGCTTTCCGAAGTTGATGCCATGCTTTCCCCTGCCGCAGGCAGCCCCTTTGCTATTCCTGAAGGATTACAGTACAAATCCCTTACCCATTGGAATGAAGTGTTGTCCGAAATCCTCGAGGCTTCCGCTACGAAGCATCCTGTTTTCTTTACGTTTCCTCATAACTATGCGGGAACCCCGGCATTGGTCGTTCCCTGTGGATTCTCCGATAAGGGGCTTCCCTACACGATGCAGCTTTCCGGCGGTTTTTTGGAAGAAGCAATGTTGTGCCGGATTGGTCATGCCTATGAAAAAGCAACAGACTGGAACTTGCAGCATCCACCTGTTTGACAGGCAGGTTTTGAGGGAAAAGGAAAGCAAGGATTCGTGCCGGTGTCTTCTGATATTCCTTTTTCGCGCAGTGCGGGATAGTAGCCCAGCGGGACTTTCCATTTCACCGAAAAGGTAGCAAGGTCTACGGATCTGAAAGGAAAAAATATAGATTTTTAATTGAATTTTCCGAGTTGTTCAGGCAAAATCAAATGTCAAGTTTTATGATCAGAAAACTTGACATTATGAAAATATATTTATCTTTGCAGTATGAACGTGTCATCGCAAATACGAACCAGAATAAATATGATACCTGAAGGAAAAACCTTTGGATATGCCGATTTACGCATTGCCAAAGAGGAGTATCAAACTGCTGCCAAAGCTCTGGAACGTTTACAAGCCAAAGGCATAATCAGAAAAATATCGAAAGGCGTTTTTTACAAACCCGAGCAAACCGTTTTTGGAGAACTAAAACCCGATTACAGCGAACAACTTCGGCCTTATTTATTTGAAAACGGCAAACGTATCGCTTACGAAACAGGTTATTCGCTATACAACCAAATGGGATTAACTACCCAAATGGCTTTTCGAATTAAAATAGCCAGTCGCAGCAAACGAATTTCTATTAACAGAGGAGCATTAAAGGCAGATGCTGTGAAGAGTTATGCTGAAGTAACCGAAGCCAATTATGAACTATTGGGATTTTTAGATGCCATTAAGGATATTAAGCGAATACCCGATTGCCCGGTGAGTCAGGCTGTAAAAATATTGAGCAGTAAAATCAGCAAACTGAACGAAAAGCAGATTTCAGATTTGGTGAAGTATGCTTTGCTCTATCCCACACGGGTAAGGGCATTAGTAGGTGCAATGTTGGAAAATCTAAACATACAGGCAAATACCAAAAAGCTAAAACAAAGTCTGAACCCACTTACAAAAGTGAAGTTGAGTTTAAAAGAAACAGAGTTGCCTACCATTCAAAACTGGAATATAGAATGAAACTGCATCAAAATACACAACTGTTTGGAGATGCGGTAAGGATTACGGCACAGCAAATGAATATCCCACCCGAGTTTGTAGAAAAAGACTATTGGGTTACCTATGCTTTGTTTACGATTTTCAATCACCCATCTGGCGTGGGCAAAGACACAGTGTTTAAGGGCGGAACAGCACTATCTAAGTGTTACAATATGATAGAACGCTTTTCCGAAGACATTGATTTGATAGTATTTAGACATGAAGGAGAAACAGACAGCAAGTTAAAATCTAAATTAAAAGCAATAAGCACGGTTGTAGAAACCGTATTGCCCGAAGTACATATTGAAGGTATTACTCATAAAATGGGCATGAACCGGAAAACGGCACACTCCTACAAAAAAGAATTTAAAGGCGATTACGGACAAGTAAGAGATCTCATAATTTTGGAATCAACTTGGCTGGGATATTACGAACCATACACCACCAAAAGTATCGTTTCATTTGTTGGTCAAATGATGTTGGATAATAGTCAGTCTGATATTGCCAAAGAAAACGGGTTACTTCCTTTTGACTTATTGGCATTAGGACCCATTAGAACCATTTGCGAAAAAATAATGAGCTTGGTTCGTTTTTCTTATGGTGAAAATCCGATAGATGATTTAAAGAAAAAGATAAGACACACTTACGATTTGCATAAGTTACTTAAGCAAGATGTAATTTTAGCATTCTTTCATTCAATAGCTTTTGATGAAATGCTTTTGAAAGTAGCAAATGATGATGTTAAAAGTTTTAAAAACAACAATAAATGGTTGATTCATCATCCTAATGAAGCACTCGTTTTCAAAGACTTGGAAAATGTATGGAGTGAGTTGAAAACAATTTATAGCGGTGACTTTAAAAACTTGGTGTATGGAGAATTACCAAAAGAAGAAGCCGTTTTGGAAACTTTAAAAATGATTCAAGAAAAATTAAAAACAATTTCTTGGACAATAAAAATTGAAGCCAAGGAATGAAAAAATAATTATAGGGTATCTAAAGAAATCAAGACCTGTTCGCTGGGAAACTAGCCTAGTAAAAAAAGAAAGCCAAAAGCATAAAATTTAGCTGCCTAGAGAAATGCCCTAAATGGCGATAGCTATCGGTAAGTCCTGATTGATGCATTCATTTACTTATCATTCTTTCCCATCAGGCAAAGAAAAAGCAATAAACGCATCTCCCGAAGGCGTTCCCATTCGGTTACCACCACCGGCTGCGATGACCACATACTGTTTTCCATCCACTTCATACACGGAGGGGACAGCATATCCTCCGGCCGGGAGCTTGTAAGACCAAAGTTCTTTTCCGCTGTCGGCATCAAAAGCACGGAAAAGCTCATCTGCTGTAGCTCCTACGAATACCAATCCACCTGCTGTTGCTACACATCCACCATAGGTCATCGTACCGGTATCTTCTGATATTCCTTTTTCGCGCAATGCGGGATAATAACCCAACGGGACTTTCCATTTCACCGAAAAGGTGGCAAGATCTACGGCTGTCAAAGTGCCCCAAGGGGCTTTGCTGGCAGGAAACCCATCCTGGTCATTAAAAATCCGGAATCCTTGAAGTACGTATTTATCCAATCCGAACTTTGGGCTGTCAGGGGATAGTTCCTCAGTTTTTCCTTCCAGTAGATAGGCGGCCAATTTCTCGAGTTCTGCCTCTGTGAACTGAGGAAAAGCCGGCATAACTCCTTTTCCTTTACTCAGAATTTGAATGATTTGGGATTTGTCCAGCCTGTTTTCAATCCCTGTCAATGCAGGGAAGGAACCCATCATGCCTTGCCTTTCTGTGCCATGACAATTAGAGCAATTGGTCATATACAATCCATAGCCGCTTAAAGCTTCTTTTGGTGAGCTTCCCTCTGAATCCACTTTGGCCAATTGCAGGATCATGGGGATCTCGTTGAGGTTGAGATATATCATATTGTTTTTGGAATCGTAGGATGCACCCCCCCAAAGCGCACCCCCTCTAGGTCCCGGGAAAGCGATGGTTCCTTCCATACTCGGCGGCGTGTAAATTCCTTCAATCCGATACTTGGCCAGTTCCTTTCGTGCAAATTCATTGGATTCCGGGGAAATGTCAGTCAATTTTTCAGGGTCCAATCCCCTAGTGACCAAAGGGATTCCCTGATTCAGTTTTTGCGTGGGATGGGCTAATTCTCCCGGAACATTGGATCCGGGAACCGGAGATTCTTCGGCGGAAAGAAGTGTCTCCCCGGTATTTCTGTCCAAGATGATCAGTTCTCCCATTTTGGTGGGCTGCGCCAGGGCCTCTTTCCAACCTCCTTCCCAGGGGATGGAAATCAAGGTCGGGGCACAGGGAAGGTCAACATCCCATAAATCGTGGTGAACTGTCTGATAGTGCCAGATTTTCTCCCCTGAGGCCGCATTCAGTGCAATGATGGAATTGGCATAGAGATTTTCCCCAAGCCGGTTGGCACCATAGAAATCATATATAGCCGAACCTGTGGAAACAAACACCCAACCCTTTTTTTCATCCAGACTCATTCCTCCCCAGTTGTTTGCCCCGCCGTAATTTTCTCCTGCTATCCAATTCCAAGTGTCGTGACCAAATTGATTTTCTTGAGGGATTGTATGAAAAATCCAGACAAATTCACCGGTCTTGGCGTTGAAGGCCCGAACATGTCCCGGTGCAGCGGTATAGCCCTCTCCGGTGGTAGAACCTACTATTATCAGGTCTTGGTAAATGATTCCCGGCGTGGACAATCCTATAGAAAGGCTTTCCGGATCCGTTCCCATGTTTTCCCGTAAGTCAATTTTGCCCTGATTTCCGAAATCAGCGTGCAATTTTCCGGTTTTGGCATTTACCGCGTACAAATAGCTCCCGGCCGGTAAAAAGAGGGTTTCTTTCTCCCCGTCTTTGAAGTAGGTTACCCCTCGGTTGACGCCCACCGCTGTTTCACCGGCAAAAGGATCAAATCTCCAAAGTTCCTTCCCTGTCGCAGCATCCAAAGCGATTAAGGCGAGAGCAGGAGAGGTGATATACATCGTCTTGCCGATGATGATGGGATTGCATTCGATGGTGGTTTTCTCTCCGCCATCCCCGGTATTAAAAATCCAGGCCGGCTCAAGCAAATGAATATTCTTCACATTGATCTGATCCAATTCAGAGAATTGGGCGGCATCTTTTCCGCCACGATAAACCGTCCATTCACCACGGGAAGCCTCTTTTTTATTGCCACAGGCAAAAGAAACCAAAAAAAACACGACATAAATCCATGATTTTATATTCATCGGAAACAGGGTTATAACTTGATAGGAATGGCGTTTATGGTCAAGGAAAATGGCGGTGGAAGTTTTAGGTTAATCAATGTTCCTACCCTTGTTTGAGCCTATTGCTAAACTCCCTGATACATATTTACAATATCGCTAGACGGACTGGTAAAACAAAAGCTGTTGTGATATTGGCGGTATTACTTCCTATGTTTCTATTAACTTATTCATGGATATTGATCGGAATTACTGCTCATGTTGCTGTGGGACTCATTGGGGATTTAAAACCATATTTGCACAATCGTTGGCACCAAAAGTATAAATCCAGGCGCATCAAACAATAAATGACTTATAATCATAAATTTGTAGCATATAGGAACGAACAATGGATAAACGTTTTACTGACATAATTCAACTCATAAAGCAATCTCGGACAAACGCAATAAGAGCCGTAAACGCTGAATTGATAAACCTCTATTGGAATATTGGAGAATATATCAGCAAGAAAATTGAAAAATCAGAATGGGGCGACTCTGTTGTGTCAGAGTTAGCCAAATACTTGCAGACCAACGAACCTGAAATTAAAGGTTTCTCCGATAAGAATATATGGAGAATGAAGCAGTTTTATGAGACTTACAAGGACTTTCCAAAACTCTCAACACTGTTGAGAGAAATATAAAACTCAACTTCCCGACAAGAAACTTTTACAACAAAAGTTGCACGAACTGTTTGACAATGAGAAGGACGAGAATTAGAACAACTAAATCAATGGAGAATCATCTTTTAATGGAAAAATAATGATGCATATGATGTTAAAATAGTTGATTACCATTAATCAAAACAATATGGAAAAGTTGGAAAATATACACCCAGGTGAAATTTTAATTGAGGAATTCTTGAAACCTATGGAGATTTCTGCATACCGTTTAGCGAAGGAAACATTTATTCCACAAGCCCGCATTTCAGAGATTATTAAGGGCAACAGAAGAATCACCGCTGAAATGGCATTACGATTTGCCAAATTTTTCGGAACCAGCGCAAAGTTTTGGTTAGGATTACAAGATGATTATGATCTCGAAGAAGAAAAAATTGTAAAGGAAAAAGAACTTAATGAAATCATTCCCATAAAAGGAAACGCCGCATAAAATATGAAAAGACCTTTAGTACTCCCCTCAGCAGAAAAAGAAGATAAAGCCTTCCAGGATTTGATACAGTTTTTTAATGAAACATTGGGCTTTTGCCCCAACAGTGTTAAAACGATGTATCACAGACCTTCCATTGCCTACGCTTTCATTGCACTCAACAAAGCAGTAATGGACAATAAGGGCAGGGTTACAAGTTCACTTAAAAGACTTATTGGATACATCAGCAGTAATGTGGCAGGATGCAGATATTGTCAGGCACATACTATCAGGGCGGCTGAGCGATATGGCGCAGATGAAGAAAAGCTGAAAAATATTTGGGAATTCAGGACACATCCTGCGTTTTCAGAACAAGAACGGGCTGCACTCGAATTCGCATTTGCCAGTTCAGTGATTCCAAATGCAGTGGATGATGCTGTTGCCGAAAAACTCAGATTGTATTGGGATGAAGGTGAGATTGTAGAGATTCTTGGAGTGATCGCTCTTTTTGGGTTTTTAAATCGATGGAATGATTCTATGGGTACAGAACTTGAAAAGGAGGCAATAGAGTCAGGCGATAAACATTTAAAACAGGATAACTGGACTGTAGGGAAACATAAGTACTAAACCTTGTATGAACGTAATGATGCCAGTAAATGATAATTCAATATAATTCTGGGTAGGAAACTGAAATGTCCGGTACATCGGACATCGGACTTCCGACCTGTTTGTTATCGAATATTGGGTTACTGGCAAAAATGCGGATAACCATTTACTAATAACCATGGATCAAGACCTACAAAAAACCACAACAGTTAGATTTTGGAATGGAAACAGGTCTGAGGCCCGGCAGGTTTATGAGCGTCAGGTATTACAAGCCGTTCTGGAAGCCACTGAGGCAGCATGCGGGGAATGTGAGATTGAGGAGACCCTGGAAGATTATCCCGGTAATCAAGAATCACTTGTATTTGCCGAGAAAGGCCATGACCTGTTTGTGACCGTCGCCGGGAATCAAAAATTTAAGGAAGGCCAAATGATTGTAATCCCTCAACCACTGACAAAAAATCTGCTGGGATATCGGCTTCTGATTATAAGGGCAGAGGATGCTGGTTTATTTGCCGGGATCAGTCGGTCAGAGGAGCTGCAAAAGCTTGCCCATGGCATTCCCGAGACTTGGAGTGACGCAACTGTTTTCAGACACAACGTCTTTAATGTGGTTGAAAAAGGCAACTTCGATGATATTTTTGATCGGCTTCAAAACAAACACTTTGATTACAGCACTTTCGGGGCAAATGAGGTTTTGGGAGTCTATGAAAACCGGGCATCCAAGCGCAACGGCCTCATCATGGATCAAAATATATTGCTTTTCTATCCTTTTCCGCTTGTATTTTATATTAATCCAGACCTCCCAAAATTGGCCGAAAGGATAGAGGAGGGTCTGCAAAGCATTATTTCTACAGGTAAACTGGATGCCATTTTTAATGCGCATTACGGCAAAATTACTCAGCAACTTAACCTGAAAAGCAGGCGTATTTTTGTATTGGACAATCCGTTGGTACCTGATGAATTTCGCCACTTGGCCCCCGATATTGAAAATCTGTAGAGTGGCTTGTATCTATCTGCAAGCCTTGTCATGATGCTAAACATTATTGAGTAAATGAAAATAATTCT
Organism: Aquiflexum balticum DSM 16537; assembly: GCF_900176595.1. GTDB lineage: Bacteria > Bacteroidota > Bacteroidia > Cytophagales > Cyclobacteriaceae > Aquiflexum > Aquiflexum balticum. The sequence continues at coordinate 897,038 of NZ_LT838813.1, read as the reverse complement.
TAGACCTTGGGCAATTGAAGACTTGGACAATTTGGTCAAGTATGCCAATAACCGGAACATTGCAAAAAATATGACTGACAAATTTCCATTTCCTTACACAGAGAAAGACTGAAATGTCCGGTACATCGGTCTTCCGACTTCGGTCTTCCGTCCGGTAATTAATAGAATAATGGGTTACTGGCAAAGATGCGTGTAAGCATATTTTTTATTTTTCCTCTAACTAGAAACTGCATACCAACCGCAAGCAGGCGTGAAGAACCGAGTAAATATTAAGGTCAGTATCTTTAAAAATCTAAAAGTAAATTTGAAGGATACTGCTCCAAATACCCTTTTTCCAAAACTGAATTACCCAAAAGTCATTAACCATTTATAGGAATGAAGAAATTATTGAAAATAGTACTGTGGACCTTGGCCATACTTCTGATAGTAACAGGGAGCCTGGTATATTATGTAAGCAGGCAGATGGGCAGTTTGGATTCCTTGGAAGAACGTAAAGCAAGATTTTCAGGGTTGACATATTATGATGCAGCTACCGATCAGTTCATAAGTCCGGAGGAATTGCCCTATTATCCGGAACAAACCACAGGCGGAGATGCAGGTCCAGCCAGGTTTTTTAAAACTTCTCCAAATGCACCGGGTTTTCCTCTGCCCAAACAGATGATTACCAAAAGTGATTTTTCAGAAACCCCTTCGGATTTTGCTGCATGGTGGTTTGGTCATTCTACCTTTATTTTGGAGCTTGACGGGAAGCGGATCTTATTCGATCCGGTTTTTGAGAATGGAGGGCCCCTTCCCTTTATTTTGAGAAGGTTTGATGTGTCGCCCATCAAAAGAGAAGAACTGCCTGAGATTGATTTGGTGGTCATCACCCACGATCATTATGATCATTTGGAGGCAGCTACCATGAGATTTCTCGCAACAAGAAACACAGAATTTCTCGTGCCTCTTGGTGTAGGTGCAAGATTGGAAGGATGGGGTGTTCAGAAAAACAACATCAGTGAGTTGGGTTGGCATGATACCAAGACTTTGGGTTCTTTGCAAATAACGGCTCTTCCAGGAATACACTACACCAGCAGAAGTTATAATGATAGAAATAAAACCCTTTGGGCCTCTTTTGTAATTAAAGGGGATGAGAAAAATCTGTTTGTAAGTGGTGATACAGGATACGGTGCGCATCTGAAAGACATAGGAGAAAAATATGGTCCCTTCGACCTGGCTTTTGTGGAAATCGATGGCTGGAACAAAGGATGGCCTTTGACCCACCTCTTCCCGGATCAGGCAGTTCAGTTATGTCTGGATATCAATACACAGCTCCTATTTCCCATACATTGGGGCGTTTTTGATTTGGCAATGCACCCTTGGGATGAATCTATCAAAATGGTAGCTGATATGGCAGCAGAAAATAACATCGAGTTGGTTACCCCTATAATGGGCGAGAAAGTTATACCCGGCCTTAGCCCAACCAAAAATTGGTGGGAAATAAAAAACAGGGACAGATAGCCTGGCGCTTGTCCCTGTTTTTTTTAGCTAAGGTCAATATTTTGGCCTTGTCCTTTAATCCATTTTTCTATTTGGTGTATAAGGTGCTCCTGCTCTTTCCAACTTCAACTCAAAGTCCGCCAATTCATTATAAAAGGCTGAAGCATCTTTCAAATATTGATCAAACTCAGCCTGTGCGATTTCAATATTTCGTTTGTGCGTAGCTGTTGGCGGCTCAGTGGTATTCCAATGGCCATAAATCACAACTCCTACCCTACTCATGATTGAAGGGGAAGTGGATTCATCCTTTCTTTGAAGCACCGCGTCTCCCAATAGTACAGTTCTCAGGTTAAATAAAGAGGCATTGAGCGCAGTCAATTGCGCAAATAAATCAGGAGATGCATTTGGTGTTTTGGTCAAGGCGGCCTTTATATAGCGAAGCTTTTCACCGGCCTCACCCAATTGGCTGGCAGCACTTGAGGTTCTTCGGGAAAGATCACTGGTTTGTTTTTTAAATGCCGCCATCGCCTCATAATCATCACTTTTCTGATGAACAGGTTTCACCATGAACTCCTGTGCGTCTCCATGAAGCTCCAGTTTTCCATTTTTTATAACATAAAGCTCCACACTGTATTTTCCGGGTGCTACCAAAGGTCCTTGAGGATCGCTTACCCAAGGTGGTTGGAAGGCGGGAACGGTGAGTTCGATAGGGTCGGGTGGAGGCAGTCTCAAATCCCAACTTGCACGATGCAAGCCTGTTTTCGCTACTCCTTCTATCCAACGTATGGCCTCCCCGTTTTTATCCCTTACCAAAAGCATGACACTTGGTTCCTCTTCGATAGACTCCCCCCTCAGTTGATCCCAACCGGGAAATGGAATGCTGGCCTTTTGATCATTAAGCTTCTTCTCCGATTCTTTCCGCACTGCTTTTTCTGTTTTGGGAAGGTTATTTATGAAATATGTAAATACTGCTCCGAAAGGTGGGTTATCGCTTACAAAACTGGTAGATCCCTGAGAAGGCATCCCTTTGGCCTGCATGGGTTCGTTAGGGACATACCACCAAGCATCTCTCACCGGCAAGACCACATTTGAATTGGCATTGGCCAATTTGTTGATCTCCCTTAAAGGAGAGTAATCATCCAATATATAAATCCCGCGCCCAAAACTTGCCCCTACCAAATCATTGTCTCTGGCATGTAGCGCAAGATCCCGGAAAGGAATTGTTGGAACTCCTGCATTTAGCTTGGTCCAATTGACGCCCTTATTCACCGAAAAATAAATCCCGTACTCCGTTCCGATGAAAAGCAAATTTTCATCTATGTGGTCCTGTTTGATCACCCAAACAAGCGTATTGACAGGCAAATCTCCAGCAATGGAACGCCAGGTTTTTCCTTTGTCTGTACTGATGAAAACGTAAGAAGAATAATCTCCCAATTGGTGCGCATCGGCTGCGGCAAATACGGTATTGACATCATGGGAAGAGGCTTCGATATTGTTGATGAATGTCAGTGCAGGAACCTTGGGCAGGCTTCCACCTTTCCTCCAGTTTTGCCCATCATCTTCGGTCACATGGATCAGGCCATCATCCGAGCCGGTATACAGAAGTCCTGCTTGTAGCGTTGATTCTGAAAGTGTGGTCAAGGTGGCAAATTTCGACATAGCACCGTTGTCGTATAATGCGTCAATACTTGGTACACGGCCCATCATTTCCAGTTCATACCTGCCGAGGTTGGTGGTCAGGTCAGCGCTGATCGCCTTCCATGAATTGCCGCGATCGGTACTTTTCCAAACCCTTTGTGATCCAAAATAGAGTGTTTTGTGATCATGGGGGCTTACCTGAATTGGGCTATCCCAGTTCCATCTTTCGGGAGGATAATTAGGTTCAGGTTGTGGCTGAATATTCAATATTTCGCGGGTGGTTCTATTGTGACGGTGTAATTCGCCCTGTTGAATTTCCATATACACGATGTTGGGATCTTTGGGATCGAAAGCGACATCGTAGCCATCGGCCCCCAAAGGGACATACCAATCCTGATTGCGCACACCCTCTACATTGGTCGTTCGGGAGGGACCTAACAAAGTTCCAAGGTCTTGCGCTCCCACTACCACATTATAAAAAGGCTCAGCATTATCTAGTCCTACCTTATAGAATTGTGAGACCGGCAGGTTCGGGAAATGACGCCAAGTAGCTCCTTCATCAAAAGACTCATACAAACCTCCGTCTGTTCCCACGATCAAATGCTGTCCATTGGCAGGATTAATCCACAAGGCGTGGTTATCGCTGTGTTTCGTCCTTCCGGTTTCGCTATAATCGAAAGTCTTTCCACCATCACGTGTTACATTTATAAAAACATCCATCTGGTAAACCAGATCAGGATTAGTCGGTGAAGCTTCTATTTCCTGGTAATAGTGAGGCCCGGTTCCCCCTGAAATATAGCTGTTGCGCTTTTCCCAGCTCTCCCCTTTATCGGTGGATCGGTAGAATCCTTTATTGGCATTGTCCGCTTCTATGGTCGCATATACGATTTGAGGATCGGCGGGAGTTACTGCCAAACCTATTTTTCCCATATCGCCTTGAGGCAATCCCACATTTATCCTTCTCCAGCTTTCGCCCCCATCCATGGATTTATATATCCCGGACTTCGGACCTCCACCAAGTAAGGCCCAGGTTTTTCTTCTTCTTTGGTAGGCTGCGGCATAGATCACATCAGGGTTTGAAGGGTCAAATTCCGCATCCGTGACACCCGTATCTGCATCTATTTCGAGTGCTAACTGCCAGGTTTTACCTCCATCTTTGGTTTTATACAATCCCCGTTCTCCTCCTGATGACCACAATGGGCCTTCGGCTGCCACATAGACCACCTCGGAGTTTCTGGGGTCGATTAAAATTCTACCGATATGCTCTGAATTTTTCAGTCCCATTTGTTGCCATGTGGCACCACCATCCATGCTTTTGTAAACCCCATCTCCCCAACCAACATGCCGGCCACTTACATTTTCGCCCGTACCTACCCAGACCACCTCGGGATTGCGGGGATCCAAAGCCACTGTACCAATAGAATAAGATGCCTGCGCATCAAAAACCGGTGTCCAGGTAGTACCACTGTTGGTGGTTTTCCACAAACCTCCGCTGCCCACCGCCACATACCAAGTACTACCATGGATAGGGTTTATGGCAATATCTGCAATTCTTCCACCCATTACGGCAGGACCTATGCTTCTTACTTGGAGACCTCTAGCTATATGAGCAGCTATATCCTTTTGATTGGATTGAGCCCAAGATGAGTATCCTGTAAATGAAATTAGAAGAAGTGTTGTAAAGAGAAGGTATATGGCTTTTCGCATAACAGATTAGTTTTATTTCAATAAAAAGGTACAAGAAAATTTATGGTCTCAGGAACCTTTTATCAAAAAACCAGACCTTTGAGGTTTTTTTCCAAACCTCGAAGGTCTTGATAGTATGAGGTATATTTACTTTAGAGCTATTTACCCAAATTGGCAGGCAAAATCTTCGAGGTCAAAAAAAAACCTCAAAGATTAGCGCAAAAACGCCCTACAGATAATGAATTCTCCGAGTTTATCCGAGGGCTACTGAAGTACAGTGGATTTAGGTTGAGAACAGCAGTCATTTTGGTAAAAAGATTATCTTCAATCGGCATTAGGAAGTAAATGAAGCTTTGCAGAGAAGCCTTATCTGAAACTTGTAAATCGCTTTGAAAAGAAAAAGGCTACCCGATAAATCAGGTAGCCTTCTAATTCTTAAAGAGACTTTTTAAATAGTCTTCTTATTCCAAATTCTGAAATCAATTTCCGATATATGAATCCCAGTTCAACTCAGACTGTGGATGAGGAAACTGGGTGAAAATGGTTCCTCCATCAAAAGATGTAGGGATTTCATTCAATTTGCCATATCTCCTTGCATCTATCCAACGATGACCCCAAGGTTCGGCCCAAAGAGAATACCTTCTCTGATAAAGGATTTCATTGATCAGTGCATCCTTTGTTGTGGCACCGCTATAAGCTCCGATTCCAGCAGCATTCCTAATGATATTTATGGCATCAACTGCGTCTGAAGTTTGATCCAAGTTGGCATGAGCTTCAGCTTTGAGCAATATCAATTCTTCATTTCTGATGAATGGGATGGATTGTGTATTTGTTGCCCATCTGTTATCCTGGTGTGTACCTACCAAGGTACCTGCATCCGTGGAAACGGTTATAGGCGGAGCTGTTCTTTCAAAGAGTTTGTTAGCAACTCTTAAATCATTAGGGGTTGCATCCTCCAGCATACTTGGATGGACCACAATCATGGTAGTCACCACAGCATTCCTTACATAAAAGATCGGGTTGAAAACATCAGGTGCAGCGCCATAAGGATGGGCAGGTCCTGCATTTAAATTACCACTTAAATTCATGAAGGAAGCATCCAGAGCAGTAAGTACTCCCTGCCAGTCTTTTCTGTAGGCATTCAATCGTGCAGCTATGGCTCTATTTACTTGTTTAAGAGCAGCATTTGTATTAAATCCATCAAATCCTCGGGTCAATTTGAAAGGGAAGTTTCCTCCTCCAGCTGCACTGAGGTCTTGATCACCATCATCCAAAACGGTCTTAATAAAATCAAGGGCTTGTTCATAGGTGACAAAATCTCCCGGATTTAATGGATCGGCGACATCTATCCTGATTCCGTTTTGATATACCCAATTGGCGGGTATCATAAATTGATATCCTTTTATGGTCTTAGCAAAACCTGCCACAGCTTTTCTGTCAGCGTCTGACAATGTACCTGCCCCCAATGAAGCTTGGATTAATACATCTGCCTGCTTTATTGCCTGATATGGGGATGCCCAAGAGCCTCCTCCGGTAGTACCAAACCCGAAATAAGCATTGTCAGGAGTTCTGCCATTTTGACCCAACCAATCAGTTTGAAAACGTGGATCCGATCCATTTAGATACCATATTTCCCTACCAAAGGTATTCCAAGCTTGGGAAATGTTGGTAACATAACCCCTATGTCTGGATTCAAGGCCTGTCAATAAGAATTGGATTTGTTCCCTTGTAGCATTATTGCTGACACTTCCCACGGAAGGATTGTTAGGGTCCTCTATTTCATCCAACTGAAGCGGATTACAGGCAAACATACTGATCGCTGCCATTACCGCAATTCCTAAATATTTATTTAATTTTTTCATGATTTTCAGCTTTGGTGATTAGAAGTCAATAGTGATATGGAAGAATACCCTTCTTGGCGTAGGATATGGAGTGATATCCACATTGTTAGCTACCGCTTGAGCACCAAACGTAGAAGTCTCAGGATCATATCCCTGATAATCGGTAAATAAGAAAGCGTTGTTAACTGAAGCGCCTAACCTTACATTTTCCACACTATTTCCAAAAGTTTGATTTAATGTTGCTTTAGGTACAGTGTAATACAAACCTATTTCCCTTATCTTCAGGAAAGTCGCATCCTGTACCCACCTACCTGCATTATTATGTGGTGCCGGTGGTCTTTGTCTTCCATTTGGAATACCGTCTCCATCGTCATCATCAAACCATCCCTTTGTTGTACCTCCGGAATCAGTTAAGAATGTAGAAAGGTTGATATTATCTCCTCCTTTTCTATATTCCATCAGGAAGGAAAATTCAAAGTTTTTAGCAAAAGTGAAATTATTCACCCAGGACATATTGAACTTTGGTTGGGCATCTCCCCAAAAAGTAAATCCACCAGTATTTGTAGGTACGGCAGGAGTTCCGACAATCGTCGTTGGAGAAAATCCTTCGGCATAAAGGAAAGTACCCAATCCTGCTCCAAAACCACCTTGAATGTAGGTTGGGATTCCCAATCGTTTCATGTTCAATCTGTTGTGCCAATACATCAGTCTCGTATTCCAGCGGAAGTTGGATTTGTCTATTACTGCACCAAAAATAGCCAGTTCAATACCTTTATTTTCAAGTTCCGCTTCATTACTTGGTGTAGAATTTACCCCTGTAGAGGGAGCTAGTGTCAGGTTTTGAATGTTGTTCTGTGAATTCTTGATATAATAGGTAGCTTCAAGCCCAATTCTGTTGTTTAAGAAACCTGCATCAATCCCAAACTCCAATTCACTGGCAGTTTCAGGTAGAATCGTTGTGTTTCCTATTTGAGTGGAAACTGTCGACCCTAAAAGACCTCCAATATTGGTTCCGTTTAGTGGAGTGAATGTTGCGCCGAAGGGTACAGGACCAGCCGTCTCACCATAAGCAATCCTAGGCTTCAAGGCAGAGAAAGTAGATTTGGATCCCCAGAAATCAAAATTCGCCAAGTTGAATGCCACTGAGGCTCTTGGGAATGCAAAGAATTTATTCGGATCCCCATTTAAAGTGGATTTATCCCATCTGATACCAACGGTACCAATGATTTTATCCTCAAAGTTAGCTTCCTGTTGCAAAAATACACCTGCCTCCTGTACTTCAGAGAAGAACTGCTGGTTGATTTCCTGAACAGTTGCTTGCTGTAGGTTGATTTGACCTGGTGCTAGACCACGGCCCCTGTTAAACAGGTCGTTGTTTCTGAAATCGAGTCTTACAAGTCCTGCCTGAGAATTCATATTGACTCTTCCCAAATTCCAGTTGTATACCAATGCAGCCTGTAAATTTGTGTTGAAACTTTCCTGTTTACCCCAAAGGACATCACCTGGATTTGCAGAACCTCTTTGGAACTGCAGTGATTCCGGAAGATGCACCAAAGTTGTATTTTGCAAGAAATCGAGACCTCCGCCAAGTTGTAACTTTAAAAAACTGTTTGCGGATTTAAACAAATCAGCGTCCAATGTGAAGGCTTGAATAAATCTGTTCACTAATGAATTGTTGGTTCCCAGATCAGTGACTGCAACAGGATTTTCCGAGAAATAGGGGTTGATGGGATATGTTCCGTCCGAATTTCTTCGTAAATCATAATAATTCGGAACATAGGCAATATTGTAACCGATACTGGCACCTGAATTATTCTGGTTACCTGTAAAGCCTCTGTCAGTATCAGTTCTGATGTAATTGGAAGATACTCCTAAACGGATTGATTCGGTTATTTTATGATCAATATTTGCTCTTATGGAGGTCCTTTGAAATCCTGTATTCCTCACCGTACCGTCTTCATCTGCAAGGTTTCCACTGACAAAGAATCTTGTTTTATCATTACCCCCGCTTACTGTCAATCTGGTATTGGATAATATAGCACGATTATTATAGAAATAATCTTCATAATCAATAAAAGTATTGGATGACTGGGCTGCTCTGAATCTCTCTAATTCGAGTGGTCTCCTGGCTTCAGCGAAGAAGAAGTTGATCTTTTCCTCACTCCAATTATCAGTTCCTAATAATCTCAACGGCTGTGCAAAACCTATATCCTGCGATAAGGAAACAGTTGTTTTACCGGAAGCGCCTCTTTTTGTTGTAATAATGATTACACCTGCATTGGCCCGAGTTCCATAAATTGCAGCGGCTGATGGCCCCTTCAAAACCTCAATGGATTCTATATCATTCGGGTTCAAATCTGCCAAACGGTTGGCTCCATCATCCTGATTGGATCCGCCTGCACCCGACACCGTAGCCCTACCGGTTCTTTGGAAAGAGTTGTTGATATAAACTCCGTCCACAATAATTAAGGGTTGAGATGCTCCTGTCAAGGTCGAAATACCTCTAAGCTGAATGGAAACACCACCTCCGGGCGCACCGGAATTCATCCTGATATTGGCTCCTGCAATCTTTCCATATAAGGCACCATCCGTTGTTTGGATATTTGTGGTTCCTACCAGTTCCTGAGCTGAAACCGATGAAACCGCATTTGCCAGGTTACTCCTCTTAATATTGGAGGCAAGACCCGTGATGATGACTTCTTCCAAGTTCGTCGCATCCTGAGCTAGAGAAACTGCAATGGAAGTTGTACTTGGGGAGACATCCACGTTTTTACTGATGTACCCCAAGGAAGAAATTACCAAGACGGCCTGTTGATTGCCTTCAATGGCGATTGAAAATCTACCATCAAGGTCTGCAACCGCACCTCTTGTGGTATTCCTGACAAGAACCGTAGCCCCAATAAGGGGTTCTCCCGTCCGCTCATCTGTCACAGTACCCGTGACGGTGTACTGTGCCCAACTCCAGCCTACTGTTACCAGAAGGAGAAGGAGAGTTGTGCTGAATCTGTAAAATTTTCTCATAGATATTAATTTGTTTTGCAATAGATAATACTATTTCAATATAGTAATTCAAAACTAATTTTAAATGAAAATTATCTATAAACGGTTAAAATAATGCAAAAAAGCTTCACAAATGGGAAGGTGACTTGCCCAAATGATGTCTCAATAGCCAACTGCTGCACCATCTTCACTTGATGAATCGGCAGCACCTATGTAAACTTTGAGTCTTGAGTCGTAAGTGATTCCCATTAAAACCCCCAAATTATTAACAGCCCGTAGCTTATGTCCCATCAATTCGAGAGCATCACGTGTATCTGGGGAAAGGAGGTGTCTTTCGTATCGGATTTCATCAGGAAACCATTGATGATGTATTTTCATGGCTTCGATGGCCTTGTCGATCCGCATGTCATATTCCAATACATTCAGTACAGTTTGAAAAACCGTATTGATAATCGTCCTTCCGCCCGGACTTCCAATGATAAGATAGGGTTTGCCGTCTTTGGCCACGATGGTTGGCGTCATGCTGGAAAGCATCCTTTTTTCAGGAGCGATGAGATTGGGACTTGAACCGATTTGCCCACGGCTGTTGGTCACTCCTGCAACTGGGTTAAAGTCCCCCATTTCATTGTTGAAAATAAAACCGAGTTTGGAGGAACCCATTTTTACGCCATAAGAATGCTCAAGGGTATAAGTCAGGGAAACTGCATTGCCGTCTTTGTCCACTACAGAAAAATGGGTAGTACTGCTCCCATCGTACAATTGTCCATATCTGGATGAATCACTCAGAGACGCTTTGGACATGTCAATATTCTCAAACCGCATCTTGGCAAATGCCTTGGAAGTCAGCCTGTCCACAGGTAAATCGGGATTGAAATCAGGATCGCCCAAATGCTCCGCCCGGTCGGCAAATGCCCTTTTCATCGCCTCAGCGACCAAGTGTACGTAAGCGGTGGAATTGAATTCAATTTTTTCCAGATCTGCCAGTTCCATCAGGTTCATCATCTCTATCAAAGCCACTCCGCCTGAACTTGGGGGAGGCATGGAGTAGATTTCAAATTCATTGTAGGTTCCTTTTAGGGGTTTTCGTTCAATGGCCTCATATTTTGCCAAGTCTTCCTTTGTAATTATCCCGCCCTTTTCTTTCATATAGGATGCTATTTCTTCAGCTACAGGACCTTTGTAGAATCCATCATGCCCATGATCACGGATCAAGGAAAGTGTATTGGCCAAGGCAGCTTGAGTCCATATTTCGCCGGGTTGGATGATCTCTCCATTTTCATTTCGAAAGTAGTTTTTCATGATGTCATATGAATCATCCAATTCGGACATTCTCATGGCCACCTGATACAAGCCCCAAGTCATGGGAAATCCTTTTTCTGCCAAGTCAACCGCAGGCTGAACCAATTCAGCCCAAGGTAAACTCCCGTACTTTTGATGTGCCAGATACAAACCGGCAACGGTTCCAGGAACTCCTACCGCTTTGATGGTTTCATGATTTGATCCTTCGATCAGATTGCCATCGGCATCCTGAAACAGGTCAGAAGTCGCCTTTAAGGGAGCTTTCTCCCTAAAATCAAAAGTGGTGACTTCTCCATCCGATTTCATCAAAACAATAAATCCTCCCCCTCCGATATTGCCTGCCTCTGGATGGGTTACCGCTAAAGCAAAAGCTGTCGCAATACTTGCATCAATGGCGTTTCCCCCTTTTTTCAAAATATCAATCCCGACCTCTGAAGCCAGGATATTATCCGAGACCACCATTCCGTTTTTGCCGTAAGTTTGGGCATATGAAATGGAGCAGGTAAAAAAAACGATTGGTAAAAATAGTATCCTATAAAGGGCGATTATAATGGGTTTTTTCATGGGAAGAATTTGATGCAATGAATATATGAAGTATTTGGATTTATCCATTTTTGGAATCCAATTAAATGCATAACCTATATATAAGGAAGATAATCTTTTTGAAAATCAGGATCACTTATACATATTAGCCGCAACCTGAATGAAAGGTTTCAATTTTTCGTGGATCCATCTTTTTCAATCCGCTCAATATGGATAAATGGACTTCTAAACAAATACCAAAAAGTCTGCTTTTTGTCTTCATCAAATTCTTCCAAACCAAACTTGACCTGTTCTATAGGTTTGTATTTGAAGGTACCAAAAATTCTGTCCCAAAGAATGAAGATGTCCGCAAAGTTGGAGTCGGTATAATGCTGATCCTGATCGTGGTGAATCTTGTGAAAATTGGGCGTGGTGAAAACCAAACCAATGGTTTTATCCAGCCAAGCCGGAAACCTAAGGTTGGAATGTTCGAGAATCTGAAACAAAGTAGCTACCAGAAAGTATATACCTACCGCTATAAGATCAAGACCGAAAATACCGGCTGAAAGGATTGAGGCACTTCCAAACCATAACAATACCTCAATGGGATGTGCACGAAAATAGGTGGAAGAATCCATGGTTGTATCGCTGTGGTGAACCCTGTGAAAACGCCAAATCACAGGCACTAGGTGGGAAATCCGGTGAAACCAATACGTAACCAAGTCAATGATTGCTACTCCCAAAATCAATTTGACCCAAAGTGGAAGTTGGATGAGATAAAACAATCCTATTTCATGCTGATTGAGCCATTCGATAGAAAAGACAAAAAATGTGGCCCAAAAGATGTTTGCAATAAAGAACACTACTTGAAATAAGAAAGCATGCCACATGTGCAAGCCCCTTTTTTTAAAGGAAAATTGGGTATTCAGTAGCTGTTCCAAGCTGAAAAAAATGACCATGAGACCGATGACTATATAGTTGAGGTCAATGCTGAGGAGGTAATCGACAATTTCCATATTGTTATTTTAAATTGAAAATGGGTAATTGAAATTTATGAATATTTAATATTAGTTGCTATCATGCTGAGATCAAAGATTCAATGAATTTCAATAATTTTTTCAGATAAGCCCTTATCAAGTAAAAGAACCGTACGGAGCATCACATTTGCTCCGTTGGCCATTTCTGATGGGGAGGAATATTCTTTGGGATTATGGCTGATGCCATCCTTGCTCGGAATAAAAACAAGACCGATGGGTCCTAATTTACCCATTTCCTGCACGTCATGACCGGCACCACTCTGCATATTGATATAGGATATCCCCAAGGATTCAGCAGCTTGAATCATTTTGTCCTGGATTTCCTTGCTGGCCATTGTTGGTGTGGAGGCCAAATTAAGGTTCTCAAATAAAATTTCTGTATTGGTTTCTGCAGCAATCTGTTCTGCACGTTTTTCTATATCCAAAAACATATTCCTGATCTTTTCTTTGGAAAGGTCCCGTAACTCAAGACTCATTTCTACCCTTCCCGGAATGATATTGGGTGCTCCCGATGGAACAAAAATTTTACCTACATTTCCAACTTGTGCCCCTGCGTAGCTGTTGACCACCTCGTTGACTGTCAAAACCAATTTGGAAGCAGCTATCAAGGCATCCTGTCGATCATTCATAGGCGTACTTCCCGCATGGTTCGACATGCCAATGACAGTAACGTCCCAATTATCTATCCCCACAATACCTTCGACAATAGCCACATCTATCCCACGGCTTTCCAACACTTTGCTCTGCTCAATATGAATTTCAAGGAATGCCGCCAAGTCCCCTTTTTTTCGAACCACTTCATCCAACTTCTCCGGATCGCCTCCTATGGCCCGGATTCCTTCCTCAAGGGTCAAACCACTTGCGCTCTTTTGTGACAAGGCTTCTTTTTTAAGGTTTCCGGTAAGTGCCCGACTCCCAACCAATCCACCTTCTTCGTTTTGAAAAATAATCACTTCCAGAGGATGATCAGTAATGATTTTATTTTCATTGAGCACTTCTATGATTTCCAGCGCAGTGAAAGAACCAAGTGTTCCGTCATAATTGCCTCCATTGGGTACCATGTCGATATGGGAACCAAAGGCAATGGGCTTTTTGGAAGGGTCTTTTCCTGCTCTTCTGCCAATGATATTGCCGGCATAATCAATATGTACCTCAAGGCCTGCCTTTCGCATCAAGTCCATGAAATAGGCCCTACCCTCCAAGTCTCCCATGCTGTAGGCTACGCGATAAGGTTCGCCTTTTTCATTAATTCCGAATTCTGCTAATTCAAAAATCCGTTTCTCGATCCTTTTTTCGTTGACTTTGATTTGGTCAGAGGAAAAGGCCCCTTGGGCAAAAGCAGGACTGATAAACAGCCATAAGGAGATTGAAAGTATTAGTGATTTCATGTTTTAAATTTTTTTATGAAGTTCTAAATGCAATTGAACTTGCAAATTTCAATTTCAGGGTGAGTCAACTTTTTCATTGGAAAGATGTTATTTTCACTTTCCAAAATCAACTTTAAACCAGTCCCTTTAGGGACAAAATGTAGGTAGATTATATGGTTTAATGTAGAATAGTTTTGCCTTTGGGCCTGCCTGTCCGGTAGGCAGGTATAACATATATTCCGTATCTAAAGGCACGGCACCTTAATCTATAGAAATTTGTTCTACCCATATCGAGTCCCAAAAGGAACTTCAAGACAATCTATACTTTCCATTCATATTTTTTAATTTAGAAAATTAACAATTTTCCTTTTTTAGAAATAACTCAACCACCATTTGTCTCTATTGCTTTGCTTAAAATGGTCAAACTTTTTACAGAGCGGATACAATACCAAGATCACTGAAATCCAAACTACGTAGACTGCCCAAAGTGGAAACCCATAGCCAGGAAGTGGGTTTTCGATAATACTCCAAGCTGCTAATACCATATTTTTTTCCCAAACAAAACCGGTTAAGGCAGCCAAACCAATGGCGATTAGATGAATGAGATAAATGTGGATGATATAGAAAAAAAACGGAACCCTACCGAAAGTACAAATAAAATCCACCAGCTTCCCTTTCCATTTCTCAGAATTGGCCAAGAGCAAAAATGTTCCACCCAAAGTCATCAATAAGTACAGAAGAGAAGGCGGGTATTTTGTTGGGTTCAAAAACGAAACGATACTTTTTGAAAAGGTTCCAAAATGTTCAAACGGATTTAGGTCACCATATATATTCGTCCACCGCATTCCAACAAACAGGACGATTGCCAAAGCCCCGATCAAGTTGAATGTCAATTTTCTTTTTGAGTGATCAACAGACCTTTCATAAAAGCCACCCATATAATAACCCAATGACATCACTGCTATCCATGGAATGATCGGATAGGCCACCAATAACATGAGGTCATCCGAGAGAAAGAAAATGTTTTGGTAATGAATGATTGCCCAGAGGATGGATTCATCAAAACGGATCCCGTCAAGAAGATTATGTCCAAAGATCAGCACAAGGCTGAAAATCAATAAAAGTTTACTGGGGAGATGTACCAATCCTGCCAAAGCAATCATACTGATGCCTAAAGATGCAATGACATTCAAATTGATTGTCCCAAACTGAAAGTCAAAAAACCAACCGAATGCTACTATAGTCAAATCAATAAAAACCAGCCAAAGTCCCCTTTTGAGGAGAAATGCCGATAATTCGTTTTTTGGTTTTCTCTTCCCCACCATATAGGCTGAAAGTCCTGCCAGAAAACTAAAAGCCGGGGCACAGAAGTGGGTGACCCATCGGGTAAAGAAGATCGCCAAAGTCGTCTGAGTGGGATCTGCCGGATTAAACAAAAAAGCCGGGGTATGCACAAAATCCCGCACATGGTCCAATGCCATGATGAGCATCGCCAAGCCTTTGACAAGATCGATAGAGGAAATTCTTTGGTTGGGAATGAGGGTTTTAGTCATATATCAATTGAAAAAATTAGAGTATCCCGAATAAAATAAAACAGATTTGAATAGTAGAATCATCTAATAATAAAACTTTGAAATGTTTTGGGATAATTTCATCTTAGCTCAAAGACACCAATTCTTGGTTGAAAAGAGCGATGATTGTATAGTGTCCTAAGGGTATGAGGGCTTCAAACCAATCAAGTTACTACCCAAAATTGATACGGGTGATAAGGCTCGAAAGCCTCTGAAACCCTTATGCACTATATACATTTTTGTGGGCTGGCCGCTTTCAACTTTGTTTCAAATTACTATACCCAAGATTATCAATCATTATATTTTAAGTATTTCTCCCCAGTGTAAGTTTCGTTCTGGGTTGTAATAGCCACTTTAGTATCACCTTTTGCTAACAATTCGAAAGTTACTTTTGGAAATCCAATCCCAGCTTCAAATGTATTGTTGCCTAAGTACCTTAAACTTGAGATCAATTGACCGTTCCTTTTCATGAACAATAAGTCGTCATTCTTTATGAACTCAATGGTATTTCCACTGCCCATCATGTATAGACCGGTGATTTTTTTGTAGACTTCCTCGTCAAGCGGAAATTCTTTGCTCAATACAACATCAAATGTTACTGAATGTTCCCCTGATGCATTTTTTACAATCTCCAAGATTCTATTCACAGCCTGTGGAGAGGATGCCGATCTGTCAGTATCATTGTATTTGTCGCCTTTAAAATAAATCTGCGTAATTAAGTCTTGTTGTTCGGCAACGGATACCCGCATATGTATATGGGCAGGTCGCCAAGATGCTTCATTATTCGGATCAGCTTTGTATGGAACTGGAACAATAGTTTTGAAGGCATACTTTCCGTTCTCGTCAGACTTTACTGCTCCCCTGAATAAATAACCATCAGAAGTATTGTCATAATGTTCATTCTCATCACATTGCCATATTTCAACGAGTACATTGTTCAATGGAGTTTTTCCGTCTTCTTTGAAAATTGTTCCGGTGAGGTTCATCGGAATTCCTTTCGAATCAGGTGGAATAATATCACTTCTCATTGGTGCGCCCGGCCTATAAAAGGGTCCAAGAATGTCAGTGGTTGTTGGAGTGTCCCCAACAAAGCTTTTGCCATTCCATTGGATGGATCCAAATGCGCTAATACTCAAAGCTGTCAAAGATGAATTTTTGATAAACGTTCTTCTTTTCATAGTGTTAGATATAAATAGTTTATAAGTCTTCTTTCAAGGTAATATATGTCCATTTTCGAATTTTTCGAGTTGTTATAATTTGCCAGGAGGCTTGCCACAGCTTATTAATAAAATCAATAATGACCTTATTTTTTAAACATCAACTCACCCGGATCATAATCCTGTGGTTCTAAGCTTGAAAGGTAGAGGTAGAGCGCTTCCAAATCTTCATCGGTCATCCTTGAAAAAGGTCCCCAGTGCATTTGAGAGATATTGATGATTCTGCCCTGCCGGAACCTGGCTTTCCATTCTTCCACAGTTTTGAATTTGGATAAGGCACTGTTGGGATGTGGGGTGATATTGGGTGTCCGCGTCCAAACTTCAGGATCTCCCCCGACGGCCAAAGCAAATTCCGGCCAAGGTTCGAATTCCATACCTCCGGCATATTCTGGTCCTGTGGCTTCAAAAGTCATGGGATCTCTGTTGGTATGACATCCTACGCAGTTGGCCACATACCTGGAGAGGTATTCACCCCGCTCAATGGTAGCTGCCATTGGGGGGGCAAAAGAAGGCGGTGAGGGTTTTTCAATCGGCTGAAAAGAGGAAGCGATTATCCGAACTGCTTTACCCATAAAAGACCAATCGTTATCCGGTACCTCATTTTTTACAGGGTCCAAGGTTCTCAAATAGGATACCACTGCAATCAGGTCTTCATCTGCCATATCCCAAAAAGGCATCAGCACGGATAAAGTGGCCGTACCATCAGGTTTGACCGCATGGCGCATCATTCTAAAGAGTTCTCCATCAGAATATCTTCCTATACCCGTGGTTGGGTCGGGCGTTAAATTTCTCGGATAAATGGTGCCCATCGGTCCCAAAGGGAATGATGTCCCACCTTTTAACGGGATATTTTCCCCGGCATCTGCCGCTATCATTTCCGCAACGCTGGAAACATGGCAGTTGGAACAATGGGCAGGTCCGTGAACCAGGTATTTTCCCCTTTCGATCACAGTAGAGTCAGTACTGACCTGAAGATTTGGGTATGGGATATCATAGGTTTTATTCCAATTCAATTGGACATAAACAAACATTCCTCCAATGACTACAATCAATAGAAGAAGAATTCCGAAAATGATTTTCTTTAACATGGTGCAATTGGTTAGTGGTTTGACATGGCGAGTTTTTGCAAGAAATTAATAAGAAGAAATATAGATATTAATTCACAAAAACAAAATAATATTATTGATTAATATCTTATTGTAGAATAAAATACTTAAATTTTGCTTTTTTTAGCTGATGTTATTTTAAATTTTATTTATGCAAAAAAACACACATCCCTACTTTATTTTCATACTTTTTAGTCCACCTATCCTATGAAGTCAATTTATCCTTGATTTCCATAAATAAAGATTGACTATTTTGATCGATCAGTCATTCGGCTTATAATCGGAATGCTGCCAGGACATGAGTACCCAATTATTGTTTTGGGCTGCATAAACGGCCGTAAATACTCCTTTGTAATTCCAAGCACCTGCAGGGTTTTCTTTTTGACTTATTTTTTGGTCGATCAGACCCGAAACTATTACAGTAGCACCTGATTGATTTACGGTTACATCTGAAAACTCATTAATAACGGCCATCGTTGAAGTTAATTCCTTTAACTCTGTACGACCCATTTTCTGGCCATTACCTGTAATAAACACAAAGTTTTCATCGGTATTTTCTAATGTAAACATCCGATCTTCAGTCTTAGCCATAAGTTCATGGAAAGTCTTTTCGGTAAAAGAACCTTCCGGCCTATAATCAGAATGTTGCCAGGACATTAATACCCACTTATTATTTTGGGATGCATAAACGGCCGTAAATACCCCTTTGTATTCAAAAACATCCGAAGGATTCTCTTTTTGAGCAATCTTTTGGTCGATAATCCCCGAAACGATTGCCGTACCACCTGATTGATTTACGGTTAGATCTGAAAACTCATTTTTAATTGTCATATTTGAGCTTTGCTCAATAAAATCTGTAATGCCTAATTTCCACCCACTACCAGCTATAAACACGAAGTTTTTATCGGTATTGTCTGATAAAAACATCTGATCTTCATTTTTCGCTATAAAGTCATGGAAGGTCTTTTCAGTAAAAGAATCTTGGGTACAGGCATTTAGAGCAAATGCCACAAGGATAGTAAGGATTGCTAAATTTTTCATCTTATATGATTTGTTGCCTACTCTAAATCGGTTTTCGGCCTACCCCTTTCAATTAAAATGGTGTCAATCATAGGATTTTCTCAACTTCTAGTTTTTCAAGACGATTCTGAAACGGGCTTTTCCTGATTCCAAATGCTCTAAGGCTTCATTGACTTGGGCCATAGGGAATTCTTCTGTAATTGGGTAAATGTCATGTCTTACGCAGAATTCCAACATGGTTCGTGTCAGGGCCGGACTTCCTAAAGGACTTCCTGCGACAGACTTTTCTCCAGTAATAAGCGTAAAGGCGGGGATGGCCAAAGGTTCTAAAACCGCTCCTACATTGTGAAATTTTCCTTTAGGAGCCAAAACTGTCAGATAGGAATTCCAATCTAAGGTGACATTGGTTGTATTCAGAATGAAATTCAGACTTCCGGCGATGTTAGCCAGTTCCTCAGGGTTGGTAGAATCCACAACCCTTGTCGCTCCCATTTCCAAAATGGACTTCTTTTTGTCAGGGTTGGAGCTAAAAGCTATGACTTCACAACCCCATTTGTTCAGGAATTTGAGTGCCATATGACCGAGACCTCCGATGCCAATGACGCCAACTTTGTCAGTTGCTTTGACTCCGGCCAGAATGATGGGATTGAATACGGTGATTCCGCCACATAGCAATGGTCCGGCCTTGTCCATATCGATACCTTCAGGTAGCGGTATTGCCCAGGACCAATGACTGCGAACATAGTCTGCGAATCCACCATGTCTGCCACCAATGGTAAATTCGGCAGAGGGGCAGAGATGATGTGCGCCATCCATACACTCATGACAGGACATGCAGGATCCCGAAAACCAACCCAAACCGACCTTGTCCCCTACTTTTACATTCTTGACGGCATTGCCTGCTGCGACTACTTCACCTATGATCTCATGGCCAGGCACAATGGGGTAGGCAGTCATTCCCCAATCGTTGTTCATCATGCTGAGATCTGAATGGCAGATGCCGCAGTTGATTACCCGGATGTCAACTTGTTCAGAACCTAAGTCTCCCATTTCGTAAGAAAAGGGCTTTAATTTTTCATGCGGCCCGTTGGCTGCAAATGCTGTAACTTTCATATTTTTATTTGAGTTAAATTGTGGTTAAATTTTTTATCAATTGGAAATCAAACTCTAAGCATTGGATTAAAACCTATATGATGTTCTTATTTATTTCTTATTCCACTGAAGAATCAGCTCAGTAACAAAAAGCGGAATGACCCAGGAAACCCAGATCATGGTCGGACCTCTTTCGATAAAGTTTCCCATTTCCACAAAAACAGGGGTGCTGTTCAGCCAGCGGAATAATACAAAAGCAAAAGTGACTACATAGCTTCTGACCATCCATTCCTTGTGCATTTGAATCCGCCGCAGCAGTATAAATCGGAATGCCATGCCTGTGGTGGATATCCAAGCCAAAGCCAACACAATTAATGAGAGCGCCCAGGTCCAATGTACAGCTATCCCGGTTGTTAGTGCCATGTTAACCGAACTGATAGTCCCAATAAAGATGGCAGTCAGGTAAGTCAAGCCCATCACCCGGTGGACTTTGATATACTTGTTCCTAAAAGCAGTCCAAAACTGAAAAGGACCAAGAGTCAAAGCAATCAGGCCCCCTGAAATATGACCGATCAGTGGCCATTTCATGATCCAAAACCTGCCATAAACCTCCTCATCAAACCCGAAATAGGGAAGGGCATCATTGATGACAAACTTTCCTGCGAAGAGGATAAGGAAAGCCCAAGCCAATAGAATCAGCCAGGATTTTGGTGTATCGGGAACAAGGGTGATGTTTTTTGCCATGGTTTTTAAAATGTGGTTTATGGGGTTTTTTCTAAGGTTATAATTTCGCTTTTGTCAGATACTGGTTTTGTGAATGAGACATATACCGCAGTTTATGACTTCAATCCATTTTTAGGCATTTTTATTTATCATGTTTATGATGATCCGAATTCTTATAATGCTCTTTAATTAGATCCCTACCGAAATCTCCGTCAAAATCTCTCCATACAGTATGAATGTGATTGGCTTTATCCTGGACATTATCAAACTCAATCAAAAACGATTTCCCTTGAATCCGGTAATAGTGACCTTCACCTAGGACAGTTGCTCCGGCCCATCCAAATCTTACCTCATTAATTTCTTCATCTTTAATGCTATTCATTCTCTTTTCGGCCTGCTCGGCCGGCATGGTGGATAGATATTCATCAAGAAGTTTTAAAAAAATAAGTTGCTGATTCCTGCTTAGCTGACCATACACAATTCCTACGGGGCTTAAAGGTTCGACTTCTGGCGATTTCCCTGTAACAATATCAAAAAATGGTTCCTGCTGAAATATTGCTATTTTCCTTTGTTCTTCTGATAATGAGTTTATCAATTCAAAACCCAGGTCTTCTTCCTTTTGAAGCGTGCGCTCACCTTCTCTGGGTCCGGAAGGAATTCTTGCTGGATTCGCTCCTAAAAATCGGGGAGCAATTTCAACTTTTTCGTTTTGGATTGTAAAATTCAGGGAAACATGATGGCCTTCGAAAGAGAAAGCCCATAAGCTGTCTTTTTCAGGATTTCCATAAAATGCTACCGAATAATTTTCAGGATTTCTCATGATGGAATCGCCACTGATTTCCAAAAGGATATTTTCCAAATCGATGATTTTCATCGTTTTATTATATCCCGTTTCTGAGAGAAAAGCCTTGAGGAGTTCCTCCAATTTGGACTTCTGATTGGGATCAAGTTCGTTCAGCTGAATTCCTGCTCTAGGAAACATTGAACTAGGTATATAATGCCAGCGCATTCTAGAATCGTCATTGAAGGGCATCTGCGTTTTGTCCTTTTGAGACTGAGTCAGAGATTTCAAAAAATCAACAGCAGGTTTATCAGGCAACAGGCCGGATGCCATAACTATAGCTGCAACAGCCAAAAGGCTAACAACAACAATTTTCCTCATATCATTAGAGTTTTTTATGATGCCTTACATTTAGGTTTCACTAATTCAAAGCATCATTTAATTTTTTGGTATCCACATACTGCTGAAAAGCAGCTACTTTCCCGTCTTTCAATGTCCAGAAATGGGCTACTTGGGCATTATAACTTTTTCCGTTCTTGGATTTGGCATCATAGCGCAAAGTGGCCAACACTTTATCGTTGAACATCTCGTGCAGCTCGATATCTACCAAATTAAAATATTCATGTTCCTGCATTATCCGGCCAAAAACACCATTCAAGACAGCTTCAGGCCCTATGTAGGGATTACCATCTGCATAGGCATTGCCTTCGGCTTCATTCCAGACTATGTTTGGATCCATAGCACCCAGTACTGCTGGAATCTCACCTTTAGCAAAAGCTTTGTAAAGCCCATCTATGACAGCCCTGTTTTGGGTGGCATTTTTTAAATCATCTTCATGTGTTTTCATAGGATTCTTTCTGGTTTTAATTGTTAATTTGATTGTTAACATTCCCAAAGTTTGGAACTTTTGGAAAGTTGGATCTTATGCTTTGTGCACTTCCAATTCGATTTCAATCAAGAATTCAGGCAAAGCCAAGCCTTTGACTTCCAACCAGGTTCCTGTAGGAAAATGCTGAGTATAGATGGAATTGCGGTATTCGGCATGTTCTAAAAATGCTGGCATATCCGTGGTAAATACATTTTCCACCACCACATCGTCAAAGGTGCAGCCATAGTGTGCCAATACCTTTTCCAGATCCGAATAGCAGTTCTTCATCTGCTGGAGAAAATCGCCCACCGCAGTTGGCCCGCCTTCATCATCCATGCTGACAGCGCCGGAAACTTTGATACTGTTGCCAATCCTAACGGCATGGGAATAGCCGTAGGCTTTTTCTACTTCGGGTCTAAGGGAGAAGTACTCTGGTTTTTCTGATTTCATGTTTACATTTTTAGCAATTTGAAGTAAGAACTTCAGAATGGTCCAGTTGTCGATTATAGTTGACCACTCTGGAATCCTATTTAATTCCTTTATCTATAATTTCACTTCCACTGACATGGTAATAGGTTCCAGTACTGTATGAAGATCTTTAATATGTTTATTTTTTGGATCGTTGATAATTGCTCCTAATTTTTCGATGTCATCGGTATCGATGACAATTACAATGGAATTTGGGTCATCAGTATCTTGAAAGGTTCTGAATCCATTGGATGCTGGAGCGAATAATCTTACCCTGTCTGCATGACCTTTCAGCCAAGTGTCGATATCCCCTACTTTGTGACAAAAGATATAAGTTTCCATTATTTTTTAGTTTAAAATTTGGCCTACTCTAGACGGTTTTCGGCTATCCCGTTTCTTTTTGAATATTTATTTATAAGCGATAGCTGCACTGGTAGGCCCTGCTAATGGAAGTATATTGGTCGATTTGAATCCCACTATTTTCGCCCATTTGTTAAAGTCCGAGAATGTATAATCGAAGCCTGTTCCCGTTTCGATCAGCATATTCAAGCTCATCATCATCCCAAAAACATTTTCTTTTCTATCATCATCGATAATGTTTTCAATGACCACAAATGCACCGCCGGCAGGAAGCGCATCGTAGGCTTTTTTCATCAGAGATAATTTGGCCTCCTCGTCCCAATCATGTAGGATATTCCCCATGACAACAATGTCAGCAGGAGGCAAAGGGTTGGCGAAAAAATCTCCACTCGCTGTTTTCACCCGATCACTCAATCCAAACTTTTGAATGGTCTCTTTTGCAATCGCCTCCACAGGAGGTAAATCAAATGTGACACAACTTATATGCGGCTGGTGTTTTGCTACCATTATGGAAAGCATTCCGGCAGAACCTCCTGCGTCCGTCAGGGTTTTGTAATTTGAAAAATCAAACTTTTCAGCAAATCCTATAAATCCACCCATTTGCACCCCTGTCATTCCGTGTACAAAAATTTTCAATTTATCAGGGTCTCGATAAATTGCTTCAAATATATTCTCTCCCTTTTTGGCTTCATTTTGAGGTAGCCCTGTCAATAATCCTTCCTCAAGATTATCCCAAAATCCAAACAATCTATTGTTCATCATTTCGAGAATTCCCCCCATATATGAAGGTTTATTTTTGTCTAAAAACACATTCGCCTCTGTACCATTAACATATTGGGCTTTTTCCAGTAATCCCTCCCTGTTTAAAAAACCAAATCCGGCTAATGTATCCAAAAAGTCAAAAAAGTGTCTATCAGTGCACTGAAGTCCTAATTCACTTTTCAGATCCTGAGCAGTCATGGATTTATTTTTGGCCAGTTTTGTGAAGACTTCAAAGTGAACTGCTGTCAGTAATATTTTTGAAGCCCAAAAACCAGATCCAATCTTCATGATGGTTTCCGGTGTCGGATGATTGTTTTGATTTTCCATGTCTCAATAATTTTAATCCTAATCTAGGTGGTTTTAGGCTACCCCACTTTTAACATTTCTTTTCAAAATCCCAACAGAGATGACTTATCCTTTGCCAATCCAAAAATCTATGGGTTATACATTGAAGCTAATTTTTATTTTACCCAATGCGAAATCATCAAGGACGAAACCACACCTTTTCTGTCCCAAGGCCATGATTTATTTTCCCAACAAAAAAAGGTATTGGCAAAAAGGATTTCTCCCGATGCCTCTACCCTTTTTTATCAACTAATTCTCAATTGCCCGCGTTGGCTATACTGCTTTATTAAAATGGATTGCCCCCTTTATTTTACTTGGTAGGATTGCTTATGTCCTTATCCAAGGTGTAGATATAGTTCCAGGTGTTTTGGATGGAAGATCGGAATGCTGTCTGCAGTTCATCTCTCTTGGCCTTGCCTGCATTTTTTTCAACCGTTTGCCAAACTCCTTCCTGAATGATATCCATTGCTGCATAATCTTTGTATGGCATTACAAGGTGAAAACTGGGGCTTTCGGGGTCTCCAGTTAGCCATTGATACCAATAGCCAAGATTTGACATATTGGCGTTTTTACGGATTTCTACCACTTCTTTGACTACTTCCATCATCCTATGGCCATTAATAGGGTCCAAGTCGTAGAAAGTAACCCTTATTATTTCTTCTGTAAGTGGATTTCCTTTGCTTATACCTAGTTGAAATCGGGTCACATGGGAGGTCGCTTTCTCGACATGCGGATTGATCAGGGAAGTGGCAAGGTCTTGGCATTTTTTTCCAGACTCATCGGTTTTGTCCATTTCAGCCCAGTTTGCCATATCTGAAGCAAGCACAAAGACACTTCCTTCTCCCTGTTGTCTTCGCCACATCCTCCAAGTCCAATCACCGTTGTTTTCAAGGTAACAGGCTTTCCAAGCTTTGATACCTTCCCTAAATTGCATTTCATGTCCCGGCTTGATGGTAAATTCGGTCACTGACATCAATGGACCCAGTGGCTCAGTTTGGGCGAAAGAGTTTGATAGTACAGTCCCATTAAGAACAATTCCCAATGACATAATAATAAAATAATTCATTCTTTTTTTCATGGTTATTTTGGTTAAGGTTGTTTTAACTTGCTTTAGATTGATTGAAAATTATGAAACAATGTCATTTTTTTTTATCTCATTACAGTGGCTATTGGGACGAACCTACCCCAAAATTGTCCCAAGACACTGATTCATTTTCCCGCAATGAAAACTTTAATTTACTTAATTGGTAACCCTTCTCTGTTCCTCTTGGGATCCTACTTTTCTTTTCCTGGTTCCTTGGATTTTGTTGTTTCCAAACTTATAAGTGTAGGTGGCCATAAACACTCTTTTTTCAAATTTCAACCTGCCTGAAAATTCCAAATCAGCCCCTTCAAATGACCGCCATCTCAATTGGCTGGTTTCAAAGATATCATTGCAGGAAATCCTCAAAACGCCTGATTTTTCAAAGTCTTTTTGGATTCCGAGATTGACAAAGCCTCTTGAAAGCCAATTGAAATAGCCATTGATAGTGGGCGAATTATAATTGCCCATCAACTCAATGGTGTATTTTTTGGGAAGGGTGAAAGTATTGGTCAGCACCACCTGAATACCTTTCTGGTCAACTTCATAAATCTCTCCATTCAACTCTGAATTGACTCTTTGATAATTGGCCGTGAAATTGTTTTGGGTTTCCCACCAGGAAGTTATTTTTAAAGGAAAAGCAACCATCATGGCAACAGTCTGTCTTTGGTCAAGATTTTCCGTTCTTAAGAATACAGTATTGCTTTCTTCATCGAGGGTAGGTTGGAAAGATGCGATTACATTTTTGTCCCGGCTGTACTGTACAAAAAATAGCATACTCTTATAGGAATAATCTGTTTTGAAGGTGTTAGTGTAAGTAGGCAGAATGTTTTCATTTCCGGCAAAAAATGAAAATGGGTCAGAAAAAAACACAAAGGGTGCCATTTGATTGAAAGTTGGGCGGGTAATTCTGCGCCCATAGGACACCTGTACCAAGTTGTCGGCATTGATTTTTCTGGATAAAAATGCCGTAGGGAAGAAATCCCCATAATGCCTGTCAACGATTTTCTCTCCAGAAACGGTCGTCAGGTTGGTTTTGGTGTTCTCGTACCTGACTCCTGCATTTAAGGTAGTCTTTTCGTCAAAATCAATTTTTGCGGTGGAAAAAGCAGCCAATATATCTTCATTGAGAAGGCCGTCATTGGTGAATTTTGGATCAATCAGCCAATCTGATCCCAATTTTTCCTCGAAGACCACTGTATTGGTGAATTTTGAAAAAGTAGCCCGGAGACCAGATTCAACGGATACTGATTTCCCCATTTTCATGGAATGGTTGAGGTCTGTCACCCAAAGATCAATGGGGGTATCTTTACTTACTCTGAATTCCTGTGAACCGATCAGATCATCGGATTCATCATAATTCATAATGGTGTACCAGGAAGGATTTGAATTTTTATAAGTCAGGTAATCTACATTTGTGCTGATTACCTGTCCGTTTTGGAAGGTATGCTGAAGATTGATATTGCCCATAATATGGCTCCATTTATTAATCTCCACTGTTGTCATTCGAAAGAGGGTATCAGGGGAGATGGAATAATTGGATTTGGTAACATTGGGTGCAGTCATATCCCACCGGTTATTATAACCACTGACCAAACCACTGAGGATGGTATTGGTTGTTAATTTGTAATCAAATCCAGCCTGATAATTGATGGCTTTTCTTGTGGCAAATCGATCGGTGGTTGTTTCGATACTTATGTCTTCAAATCCGTTGTTGTTACCTCTAAAGGCTTCCCATTCCTGCACCTGATCGACATAAGTCGCAGACAAAATCCCAAACCAACTGAATTTGGGCCCCTGATGGTTGAGGCTGAAGCTCATGTTGCCATTATAGCCCGATCCATAGCCTTGGCCTATGGTCAGGATACCATTAGTACCTATCATGTCATTGTCTTTTTTCATCACGATATTGATGAATCCCGCATCACCGTCAGCATCATAGTTGGCAGGGGGGACAGTAATGATTTCGATCTTTTCGACATCACTGGAATTGAGACCTGCCAGCATCTGATAGGCAGCTTCCATGGGCATTCGGAACCTGTGGCCGTTCATTAAAATAACCACACCGTTTTTTCCTAAAACCGATAAGGAATTGCTCTGCCTGTTTACCATTACACCGGGGGATCTATCCAGTACATCGATGACCGATAATCCTGCCGCGGAAATGCTGTTGGCCACGTTGACTACCATTTTTCCCTGTTCCAGCTCAAAAAATGGCCGGGTAGCAACTACTGTCACTTCCTCCAGGTTTTGGTCTTCCTGAACCAAAATGATTGTTGCCAGATTATTCTTTTCTGTTCCCAAAAAACTGAACACCGGTGAATGGGTTTTGGCATATCCCAGGATATGTACTTCCACATAGTATTCCCCTTTGGGTATTTCTGTGAAAATATAGTTTCCGGATTCATCTGAAACTACCCCTTTGACCATCGAGGAATCAGGTTTGTTCCAAAGTAAGACGTTGGCAAAGGACATCTCTTTTGCTTGAGCATCATGAACCTTACCCTGAATAATCCCTTGTGTAAATCCCTGAGAAACAAATGAAAATAAAAGCACTACTCCAGTTAAAGTCTTCATCGTGTAGGTAAAATAAAATGTAAAATGAATAATCGAATGGTTTTTAACTTTGAGTTTGCCTTCTCAAAATGAATTGAAAACCGGGGAGACTTTTCAAAAATCCCCCGTATTTTCTATATGGCTGAATTCACTTAAAGAGATTAATTTTCCTTTGAGTCGTTATTGCTGATATCTGCTACACAGAGATATTTGCCATCCCGTTTTTCCCAGACAGCCATGTACTTACCGGAAGAAATGACTTTTCCGGATGCGTCCATTCTAGTGGTTTTACCCACTTCAGTAACGGTGTTTTCGTTACCAAAAACATCTAAAACTTCGTATTTGACCGTAGTTCCTGCAGGTCTGGAAGCCATACTTGCTTCAATCTCCTTTTGAATGGCAGCTTTACCTACAGCCATTGGAGAATCTCCACCCATGCTCACGGCGTCGTCAGTATAAAAGGCAAGCAATGCAGCAACATCTCCGGCATTATCTGCTGCAGCCCAGGCAATTTCTAAGGCTTGGATTTCAGCTTTTATGGCAGCCATATCCGGTGTTGCAGCTATGGGTTCCTGCATCGCTTCTGGAACTGCTGCTTCTTCAGGAGCGGGGGAGCTGCAGGCCACACTGAATAGTGAAAGAGCGATAAATGCTGTTGCTATGTGGAAATAGTTTTTCTTGTTCATTTTTCTTGGTTTTTGTTTTGGTAAGAATTTGAATAGGATTTACCACTTTGGTTCAGTATTAAAAAAGCAACAGGGACGAAGCATGACAAAATATGTCCCAGCATATGGATTTATTTACCCAAATGAATTTTATTGGATCAAAAAAAATTATAAATACTTTAAAATGAGTAACTTAAATTGTTTTTAGTTCTTCCTAAAACTTGGTTTTTGCAGGTGGCTCAGACTTCTCCAAACCCACTCCATGGGACCGAATTGAAAATATTTCAACCATATAGGGCTAAGGATCAACTGAACAACCCAAATGGCAAAAACCATATACAAAAGTTGGAACCGTTCCAATTGCCCAAATAGCCCAAAACCAACTCCGGTAAATATAAACATGCAGATCACCGAGTGCATCAAGTAATTGGTCAGGGCCATTTTGCCCACTGCGGCAAGAGAGGTTTTCAACCATCCGAAGAATGGGGATTTGCAAAACAGCATGATTAAACCTATGTGTCCTATCGCCACAAAAAACCTCCCCCAATAGTAGGTTACACTGGCTTCACTGAACGAAAGGGTGGAAAATTTCGCCTCCAAAATCAGCTGCACCTCATGGTAGTTGATTCCTATCCCAATTGGATATCCTATACCTACCATTAACCAATAAACAGAGGAGGGCTTTTCCCCCGAAAGCAATCCCCACTTAAAGAGTGCTATCCCGATCAACATTATACTCAGCACATCCCAAAGATCCCCTCTGTATGGATCGTTAACATTGAAATCATAAAAAAAACGGGCATTGGCAAAAAGTTTACCCTAAATGCCGCCGCCCGATTTCTTCAACTAGCTTAGTATTCAAAAAGGGTTATTCACTGTTTTCAATTACTGATTTCTTTATGTATTTGGTATATGATGCTAAAGATGTTTATATCATATCCTTTGCTGAGACTTGTTTAAGAATTACACTGCAATTTCAAATCTTTCTGATTTTTTTTCGAATGGTTTAGGACGAGCATACCCCAAAATTGTCCCAATGGCAGGTTTTTTTTCCCGGCCGATATTTTTAAGATGCAAAAAATTGATTTTCAAAGGCTTTTTATTCTATATTTATGGCATGAAGAGGTTTTTACTGTTTTTTTTATTTTTAATTCATTCTAATCTTAATGCCCAAATATTCGACTCTAATGGAAAATTTAATTATTTAAGGATTTTTGTGGATACAGATGATTTCGAAGCAGATTACTTAGATAATTTAGAAAGTTCCTTAGAACATATTTATCAGGACAGTTTGCGTTTTATGATCATCAATGACCTGGGTTATTATTACCATACCAGAAACCTTCATAAATCACTGGAAATCATCAATAGGGGTTTGGAAGAAGTCCGAGAGGCAGAGAATAATATTTGGGAGGGAAGAATGCAGGTTTCCCAAGGTGCTATCTTATTGAGGTTGGAAGATCTTGATTACGCAGAACTCGTACTCCTAAGTGCTCAGGAAAAAATGCCCGAAAAGGAATCATGGTTGCTATTGACCAATCTAGGATATGTTTATGAGCGAAGAGGGGATTTGAGCAAAGCCTTTGAATATGCAACGCAAACATTACAGTTGGGGGAAAAATATAAAGATAAAAAAGCCATGGCTATGGCCTATTCTGATATGAGTAACCTGTTTTGGAAACAGGGCAGATTTGATAAAGGAGTTGAATATGGCTTGAAGTCTCTAGCGCTGTTTGAGCAAAGGGGATTGCTTGACCTTGATTTTGATTTTACTTTGCATGTTTTGGGAAATAATCTGGTTGAGCTCAAAAGATATGAAGAAGCATTGCTATACTTTCAAAGATCAGCCATTATAGGAGAAAAATATGGTTTCTATAATAATCTTAGCGACACCTATATAGCTCTTTCAGCATTGTATAATCAAATTGGTGATTTTGAAAATGCCGAAGAGTCAGGCAAGGAAGCCCTTAAATATGCGGAATTGTTGGAAAATGATTTTATGGTGGTGCGGTCCCTGCTTTGTCTTGGAAAGATGAAAAATGAACAAAAAGATTTCGAATCCGCCAAATTATATTTAGAAAGAAGTATTCGGACTGCAACTGATGATTTTGGAGATATATACTATTTGGGTAGGATTTATCAGGAATTGAGTAAGGCTTATGAAGGAACTAACAATATCAATAAATCCTTGGAAGCCCATAAAAAATTTCATGAACTAACCCAACAGGTTTTCAATTCAGAGGCCGACCAAAGAATCGCCCAACTGCAGACTGAAATGGAAGTAAACCAAAAAGAGAATACCATTTCTTTGCAAATGGAAAAATTAAAACAGCAGGCAACGATACAGGTTTTTACCCTTATTTTGACTGGTCTGATGATTTTTTTCCTGTTTTTCCTTTATAGGGTATTTATCAGAAGAAAGAAGTATAGTTTGCTTTTGGAAAAACAGAATAAGGAAAAAGAGTTTTTATTAAAGGAAATCCACCATAGGGTAAAAAATAATCTGGAGACCATTTCGAGCCTCCTTTCTCTTCAAACAGCACAAATCAACAACCAAGAGCTTCAAAATATCATGATTGAAAGCCAAAACAGGGTACAGAGTATGGGAATGATCCACCAAAACCTGTATCAGGGGGAAAATATGACGGCTATTGAAATGAAGCAGTACTTTCGAAATCTGGCAAAATATGTCATTGATTCATTTGATGCAACAGAAAGGGTTACATTTGACTGTGCTATGGATTCCTTGGAACTTGATGTGGACAGGGCAATACCGATAGGTTTGATCGTCAATGAATTGATAACCAATTCACTGAAATACGCCTTTCCTCACAATAGTCAAGGGAAAATTACAATAACCTTTTCAGAAACCGATTCTCATTTGCTTTTGAAAGTATGCGATAACGGGGTGGGTTTTGATAAGGATAAAGGAATAAAAGGAACTGGATTTGGATCGCAACTTGTGGATTTATTGACCAAACAATTAGACGGAAATATGACTTTGATTACAACTAAAGGAACAGAAGTTTTTTTTGAATTTCAAATAGGAAAAGCAGCATGAGTGATAGCATAAGAATATTGATAGTGGAAGATGATATGATCATCGCGGCAAATATTTCTTTGCAGCTAACCAAATTAGGTTATGAAGTGACAGGCATCGAGTCAAGAGGAGAGGATGCCATCAACCACGCCAAAGAAAACCATCCGGATATCATCCTGATGGATATCAACCTGAAAGGAAAAATTGACGGAATTGATACAGCCAAATCGATTCAAAAAATTTTTGATATTCCAATTATCTACCTTACTGCAAATGTTGATGAGGCCTCATTCCAAAAAGCCAAAGAAACCCATCCCTATGCTTTTATTTCCAAACCATTCAATAAACTAAATCTGGAAAGGACTATTGCTCTTGTGGTTGAAAAAATAACAGAGGAAAATATAGAAAAGAAAAGTGGGGATGCAATGGTAGAAACTTTGGAAGACAGGATTTTTATCCGAAGCCAAAATAAGCTGATCAAGGTCATGCTCGATGAGATACTTTATATAGAAGCTGAAAGAAACTATTGTAACATCATCACCTTAGATCAAAATTTCACCATAGTCAGTCCTTTAAATACTTTTTGTGAAAAAATGGTCAGTAAAGACTTCTTGAGGGTGCATCGTTCTTTTGTGGTAAATATCAAAAAACTGGATGCAGTGGCTGATTCTCATTTGGAAATCAACAGAAAAGTGATTCCGATCAGCAGGATGTTTAAAGAAGATTTGATGAATAGTATAAGGAGGATATGATAAGTCCTTATTGCTTATCCTCCAGCTAAAATACCGCCATCAATGGTAAAGGCACTTCCTGTAATCCAGGAAGCATCATCTGACACCAGAAACAAAACCAATTTGGCAATATCCTCAGGCTCACCAAGTCTTTTGAGCAAAGTAGCTTTTCCGGCATTTTCAACCGCTTTGACGGGATCCGGAAAAGCGATCGCTGAATCATGAATGAAAGGCGTATCCACCGGTCCCGGACAAATAGCATTGATGCGTACTTTTGGGCCATAATCCACAGCCACTTGTTTGGCCAGGGCAACTAAAGCGGCT
Source organism: Aquiflexum balticum DSM 16537 (assembly GCF_900176595.1). Classification (GTDB taxonomy): domain Bacteria; phylum Bacteroidota; class Bacteroidia; order Cytophagales; family Cyclobacteriaceae; genus Aquiflexum; species Aquiflexum balticum. The sequence goes on along the minus strand of NZ_LT838813.1, from coordinate 864,459 downwards.
TTGGAGGCACAATAAGCAGGATGGTTTGGAAAGGATTTGAAAGCTGCTATTGAAGCATTCCCCACAACTGAAGCAGAAGGTCTTTTCAACATTTCAGGAAGGGCATATTTAAGTAAAAAGAATACAGCATCCACATTGGTGCGGAAAGTCCTGTCCCAAATATAAGGATCCAATGAGGTGACAGGTGCAAGACCCAACATCCCGGCATTGGTAACTACACCGTCTAAGCCTCCAAAAGTGGCTAGGGCGAGATCTACCAATTGCTTGTTGTATTCAATATCGCCTACATCTCCTGGCAAAAATTTTGAAACCTGCCCCTTATCCAGCAATTCAGCCATTAATGCATTTCCTCTTTTCTGATCTCTTCCGCTCAGAATGAGATTGGCACCTTCATTAGCCAATTCAATGGCTATGGCTTTACCCATACCACTTGTGGCACCGGTAATGATTAATGTTTGGTTTTGGAGTTTCATGAATTTTTAAATTAAAAAATCCCTTACTTTTTTTTCAATGGATTTCTTGACCTTTTTCCATGTTTGCCCTTTGAGAGAGACAGGATCCTCGCTTTCTTCTGCATCGCCGAAATAAATCAATGCCTGTGGGACAGAAATCAGTAAATTTTGTCTTTGATATTTCTCTTTGTGAAACTGTATAAAATCAGCGACTGAATAGTGTTGCAACAATTCAGAAATATCCCAAAAATCTTTTTTTTTGCCTCTGCCCAAGATGGCCTGCACTTTCATGGCTATAATGTCTTCTGTGGAAAAGAATCTGATTCCTTCGATCTCCTGAATAGGCTTAATCATTGGGAATGGGTGTTTGATGAGGTCTATTTTTACCTCCTCAATAAATGAAAATATTCCGATTTTCGGGTTACTGTTTCTTACTTTAAACTCTTGACCAAAAAAATCTATCAGACAGTCTTCAATGAGTGAATTTTCAAATGATTGACAATTGAATAAATCCAAATCCACTGAAATTCGATGTCCATATTTCAATGACAAGGCTGTTCCTCCGACTAAATGAAAATCCTTTAATTCCGGGATTTTCATTAGCATTTTCAATATGGAAAAAGTTCCGGGTTCGACTGTCTCAATTTGTAACATCTGAATTCTGTGATGGGTTTATCAATTACTGCCGCGGCTAAATACATGGTCATTTCGGGTAAAAATTTAGCATTAAGCAGTGCTTTCGAAATTTTCTCATCTCCATAATACCTTCTGCAATTCCGGATATCCTGCACATCGCCCCGTTCAAATACCCGCTCTATCACGAAATTGGCTTTTGCATCATAGTCAAGTTTCTCAAAATCCACATCCCAAAAAATCCTCTTTTCAAAAACCGGCTTTTCCTTTTTTTCCATATCCTTTCAATTTCAATTCCAAGTTACAAAGACAAGATCAATCCATTAATCTTTTGACCATATATTATTGTTGGAATTATGGTATCGAATCTATATACATAAACTGAATGCAATGTTGCCAATACCATTCAAAACAATAGGGAATAAGGCTAAGCACTTCAATTCCGGTTACATCGGTCATCGGTCATCGGTCTTCCTACCCATTTTAGCCTACTTCAAATCCTTCAATTGCACATCCATTTTTCCCTGACTTCTGATAAACACCCTGATGTCCTCAGCCGTGCTGTATATTCCTTCCACATCCAAACTGGGGTTCAACACCTTAAAATTTGCAAAATCAGTTTCAAAATATCCATGCTCTGCCATTTCATTTTGGGCATTGTTCAGCAGTTCACCAATTGGTAATACCGCTATTTTCTTGATCTGTCTTTGGATTTTGCCCTTTCTGAATCTAATGCCCAGATCGGAAAAAAAGTCTCCTGTTTTCACATCAAACTGCGGTTCTTCAAAAATCAGGGATTCTGAGTTTTTGTCAAATACAGGTTTCCCGGCAAAATACATTTTACCTTCCACATCTTTCTTCCCGTCCCTTACAGCTTTGAAATCCATACTCAAGAGGGTTTTGTCACCGTATTTTTGGGTTTTCAGATTGGAAGGAAAAATAAGTGTGGTATTGTTTGTGCGGATTTGCTGACCTGAAAAAGTTGTATTGAGGTATTCATCCAGATCATTGTAAGAAATAGTCAAAGGTAGCACCAGGTCAATCTGGTTTTCTTTGCTCTCATTGACACTGATATTCGGGAGGTCTTTTTTTACGATGTTAGGCTTTGATCCGAGCTTGGAAAACATTTCACCTTCCAAACCCAAATACAGGATAAGTTCTTGGTCAGGGGTGATCTCTTCTTTGACCATAATCTTGTCAGGTACGGAATAAAAATGCGCCGTAATTCCATTCTGTTCCACGGTGTAAGGATCAGAAAAAGCATCCCAAGTCTCTTGTGCCATGTGCTTAAAGTCAAGTTGGCTCAGGTTTGCGGCCTTAAGCTGGTTGTCCAATACTTTTTGTAACTGGTTTCTGACCAAGGGATCCAGGTCAATTTCGAAGCCCAACAGGTTGTATTTCATGGACCTTCCCCAACTGTTGATCTGAAGGTTCTGGATATTCAAGTCCCAGTTTTGACCAATCACAGGGATAAAGCTGATTTCTGGGCTTAGGTTTTCGTTAAATGGAAAATTGGTAGAGAGGTTTTGCCCAAAAACCTTTTTCTCTATTTTCAGGTCACCGATGATATTCATGGGTACCTTGACATTGATGGTATTGTTTTCCGATCCTCTCAAAGAAATCTTTCCGGTTCTGGTCACATCCAAATCAGCAGATAAACCACCTCCAAGAGGCAACCCTTTGTCTGCAAACAATTTGCTGCTCCAGTCCTTGTTCAAATTATCCTCCAGATAACTGAGAGGAATGACAATTGGAATGTTGACAGTAGAGCGGGAACTGGGCAACTCTAACATCGTTGCAGCTGGCGGCCTGTCCGGTTTGATACTTTTACAGGATGTATGAAGTAGAATAGTGAATATGAATAGAAGTTTGATGCTTTGGAATTTCATAAATTATTGGTTGTGTAATGTCATTTGCCATTGAGGGCAAATAAACCTCAAGCTTAAGCCCAACTGCAAGAAGTATACCTTCTTTAAAGGAACGAGATATTCCAAAGAGCAATATTACAGCAAATCGAGCATGTCACAAACGATACACACTAGAATGATTGTAACAAATGCGAGATTCCATATGGCCACTGAAAGACAAATTACAATCATGTGAAAGGAACTATTTTAGCTCCAAAATTATTGATTGACTGATCAGGATTAAGAAATATTAAGAATATGAATTGGGAAAGAATAGAAAATGTCAGTCAACTGGAAGCATTGAAAAAGGAAAGCCAAGATAAGCCTGTGCTGATTTTCAAACATTCAAGTAGGTGTTCTATCAGCAGTATGGCGTTTGATAGGCTGAACCGGAATTGGAAGGAGGCGGATTTTGAAAAGGTTTCACCTTACTTTTTGGATCTGATCAGCTATCGTGATATTTCCAACAAAATTGCCCAGGAATTCGGAGTCTACCATCAATCTCCACAGGTCATCCTGATCAAAAATGGGAAAGCAGTCTATGACAACAGTCATATGGGGATCAGCTATAGGGATATTATGAGTATGGTAGAAGGATGAGGGAGAAAATGGGTACAAAGTACTAAGAACAAAGTACAAAGATGTGGAAGGGTTTAGAAAAAGGCTTAATTCATAGTGAGGTAATTCCGTTATCCGAAGCCTGTGGCTTCGGATCATTGAGTTCTGAGCCTCTGGCTCATATTTTTTGGAGCTAAAAGCTCCGGACTCAGGGGTCCGAAGGTACAACCTTCGGACAACGGGAAAACGGGAACTCAGTTGGTTTTCCTAAAATGCGCCACAATTCCCATAACAATCAATAATTGGGCAACAACATATGTTCCCATAACCAGGACTCCAGATTCGGGAAAGGGTTTGAAAAACATATTGATGGCCAAGATGCCATCAGAAACCATAAATAACATCGCTCCTAAAAATACCTGCCAAAAACTGGCCGGTATTGTTTTTTGATATCTTTCCCTTGCCGTTGTTGCCATCATCACAATCACAATAAGGTAAATCACCACAGGTACTTTCATGGTTCCCAATCCCGGATTGATCAGAAAATAAACAAATGCTGCAAGGATATAAATGGGAAGGTTTACAAAAAACAATCGGATAAAATTCACCTGTCCGACCGCAAATGGGTTGGTTTGGCTGATTTTGAATCCGATAATATAACAGATGTGGGCCATCAGAAAGGCGCCAAGTCCGTAAAGGAATAAATTGGGGAAGATTAAGAGTATGTCTCCCATCCATGAGAAAATCAGGGCAGCACTGATACTTTTTCTCAAAAGCGATCCCTTTATTTCGATACTGTTAAAATAAAAATAGATCCATAAAGTGATGAGGATAAGTGGTTTGCTATAAATTCTTAATTCAGATTTTCCATTGGCAGTAAAAAAAATATCCAACATGCTGACCAGCAAAAATAAATAAAGCCAAAGTATATTTTTCTTTTTCATTAAATGACACCTTTTTGTTTTTAAATATAAATAGTTTAAATACTAATTGATGGTTTTTTGCCCAAAAAGGCTCTTAACATTTATTTAAAGATTTCTTAACATATCTGGATTAGGGAAAACTTAATTTTATAAAACTGGCAAATAAAATACATCTATAACGGTTGAAATGCAAAAAACAGGGTAAAAATAAAATTTCCTTCTTATTTCAATGTTAAGGAATTGTTAAGTAAACTTGTGAATAAATGTTAAAACTTAACAATTACTAAAAAAAAAACTTGTATTACTCGGCTACATTTGTACCACCAAACAAAATGAATTTCTTAAAGTTAATTTCAATATTCAAACTAAAACAAAAATTATGAGGCAATCATTACTAAAGAGTCTTTTTGCAATAATGATGCTTGTGTTTGTCACAGGTACGGCTTATTCGCAAGGGGTAACGACTTCCAGTATGTCTGGTAGGGTAATTGACAGCAACGGGGAAACGCTTCCCGGGGCGAATGTAGTGGCTACACACACTCCTTCAGGAACAAGGTATGGTGCAGTAACCAATATTGATGGTAGATTCACTATCCCAGGTATGCGGGTAGGTGGTCCTTACAAAGTAACAGTTTCATTTATTGGCTATGAATCTCAATCAGTTGAGGGAATAAACCTTAGCTTAGGTGTTACGGCCAACGTTAATGTTACCATGAGAGAAGACGGCGAGGAATTGTCAGAAATCCTGGTAACTGCCGAAAGAAGTGCTGTTTTCAGTTCAGAAAGAACTGGTGCTGCAACAGCAATCAGCAACGAAACTATCAATAGGCTACCAACAGTATCAAGGTCAATAAATGACTTTACCAGATTGACTCCCCAAGCAAGTGGCAATTCATTTGCAGGTCAGGATTCAAGGTTAAACAATATTACAGTTGACGGTTCTTATTTCAACAACTCTTTTGGATTAGGTGACCAGCCAGGTGCAAGAACAGGTGTTACTCCGATTTCCTTGGATGCCATAGACCAGGTTACTGTAAATGTTGCTCCTTATGATGTAAAGCAAGCCAACTTTACTGGAGCAGGTATCAATGCTGTAACAAGAAGCGGAACAAATGATTTCAAAGGCTCTGCATATTATTTCTGGAGAGGAAGTGACAACGTAGGCACTAGAGCAGGTGAAAACACTTTTGATCCGGGAGAATTCAAGTACAGACAAATAGGTTTTAGAGTAGGTGGACCAATTATCAAAGACAAATTGTTCTTTTTCGCCAATTTTGAAGACGAGAAAACAACTGAACCAGGAACAACTTTCAGAGCCAATAATGGAGGAGAAGCTGTAGGAGGTAATGTTACGAGGGTCTTGGCATCTGATTTGAACCAGTTAAGTAGTTTTCTTAGAAATAACTTCGGTTATGAAACCGGTCCATATCAAGGCTATGACCACAGTACTGATGCAACTAAGTTCTTGGTCAAATTTGATTACAACATCAATGATAAGAATAAGTTGAGTGTCAGGTACAATCATCTGGATTCCAGAACAGATGTTCTAGCTTCAAATTCATCTTCCCTTGGATTCGGTTCAAGAAGGTCAAACTTGAATGCGTTGAACTTCCAAAATACCAACTATGCCATTCTTGAAAACATCAGATCTATCATTGGTGAATTGAATACCAGAATCAGTTCGAATATGACTAATAATTTGATTGTTGGTTATACTTATCAGGATGAAAGCAGGGATACAAGAGGACAATTCTTCCCATTGGTAGATATTAGACAAGATGGTGCAACTTACACCTCATTTGGATTTGAGCCATTTACACCTAGTAACGAATTGAGGTACAGTACTTTCCAATTACAGAACAATCTTCAGATTTTCAAAGGAAAACATACAATTACCGCAGGTGTTAACTTAGAAAGATATTCTTATGAAAATGTGTTCTTCCCAGGTTCCCAATCAGCTTATGTTTATAATTCATTAGATGATTTCTATGCTGATGCCAATGCTTACCTAGACGGTACTACATCAGGAGTCTCTGTTGAGAGATTTCAGGTAAGATGGTCAAATATCCCGGGACAGAGCAAGCCTATACAGCCCACTAAAGTTACCTATGCAGGTATATATGGACAAGACGAAATCCAGGTCAACAAAGATTTCAATGTGACAGTTGGTCTGAGAATTGACGTTCCATTTTTTGCCAACACAGGTTTCAGAAACCAAGAGGTGGAAGGACTTAATTTCGTAGATCCTGCAGGCAATACCAGAAGGTTTAGAACAGATGAATTGCCAGGAGCCAATATTTTGTGGTCTCCAAGAGTTGGTTTCAATTATGACCTAAGCCAAGGAGCAAAAACTACTCAGTTAAGAGGTGGGTCAGGAATATTTACCGGTAGACCTATATTTGTTTGGATTTCCAATCAAATAGGTAATAATGGTATACTTACAGGTTTTGAAAGAATAGATCGAACTACAGAAAGACCATTTAATCCGGATCCAGATCATTACAAACCAACCAATGTTACAGGAGATCCAGCTGATCGATATGAATTGGCTTTAACTGAACCTGACTTTAAATTTCCTCAAATTTGGAGATCAAACATTGCAATTGACCAGCAACTTCCATTAGGAATCATTGCAACGGCTGAATTTATTTACAATAAAGATGTCAATGGAATTGCTTATTATAACGCTAATCTTTCCGCTCCAAATACAGCTTATTCAGGACCTGATCCAAGACCAAGATGGACAGCTGGTAATAGAATAAATGGCAACATTGATAATGCGGTAACTTTATCCAATCAAGCTATCGGAAATTCATGGGTAGGGTCATTCTCCCTAGAAAAGCCATTTAAGAATGGGTTCTTTGCCAAAGCAGCTTATAGTTATGGTGAAGCAAGGAATACAATTGATCCGGGATCCATTGCATTTGGTTCATGGAATAACAACCAACATTCAGGAGATCCAAATAATCCAACTTTAGGTTTTTCAAACGGATTTATGGGTCATAATCTTTTTGCATCTGTAAGTTACACAAAGGATATCTTTGAATTCGGAACTACTTCTTTCTCTATTTTCTGGAGTGGTCGTACTATTGGAAACGCCAGTTATGTATATAATGGAGATTATAATGGAGATGGTGGATTTTCAAATGATTTGATCTATATCCATGCAAATACAAATGAAATGAACTTCCAGGAGTTTACTTCAGGAGGCGTAACGTTTACCGCTGTCGATCAAGCTGCTGCTTGGGAAGCATACATCCGACAGGATGAATATCTTAGTGCCAACAGAGGCAAAGTAGCTGAAAGAGGTGGCGTGGTATTACCTATGGTTTATAGAGCAGATTTCAGTGCTTCTCAAACTTTAAGAACCACGACAAAAGGACAGAGTCTTGAGTTCAGAGTTGATATCCTTAATGTTGGTAACTTGTTGAACAGTGATTGGGGAGTTGGCCAGCAAATGTTTAACAACAGACCACTTGTAGCTAGAGGTGCTGATGCTAATGGAGTGCCTACCTACAGAATGGCTGTTCAAGGCGGAGAATTACTTTCTAGGTCATTCAACCCAACTGCTTTTACTTCTGATGTTTGGAGATTACAGTGGGGTCTAAGATTCACATTCTAATTAATTAACAACGAGTTTGTTTATAAAAAAAGCCCTCAAGAAATTGGGGGCTTTTTTTTATGGTTTTGCGATAGCCACCAACTATCTTTAGCTCAAGCAGCATCAGCAATGTCAGAATTTTCAAGACGGGATTTTATTAAGACTTCTTCCCTGATACTTACCGGAGTCGGTATCTATCCTCTAACCTCTTTTGCAAGGTTATCAAAAAATGGCAATCCTAATTTTGTAGAAGTAAAAGGTCAGGTTAAATCTGCTGGAAAGGGAATTCCGGGGGTGAGTATTTCTGATGGGAAATATGTGTACCGGACTGACAATAAAGGTAAATTTGAATTTTTGACCAATAGACCCTTTGTTTTCATTTCTTATCCTTCAGGATATCAGTTTGACCTGTTAGAAAACGGCTCTGTGAATTTTTTCAGAAAACTTGATTTTGTCCAAAAGACCAATCAATTGCTTTTTGACCTTCAACCTGCCAAAAACTCAGATAAAAACCATCACTTTCTAGTTATTGCTGATCCTCAAGTTCAGACAGATGAGGAAGCAGATATGTTTGTTTCGGAATCCTGTGGGGACCTTAAGCGTAGGAATATGGACCTGGAAGATTCCAATATATTCGGGATTGGTTGTGGTGACCTGGTTTTCGATAACTTCGATCTTTTCGAAAGATACAATGAAGGGATCAAGTCCACGGGGATTCCGTTTTTTCAGGTTTTGGGTAATCATGATATTGACTTGTCAGCAAGATCTAATGAGGTCAGTCAAAGACCCTATATTGATCAGTTTGGTCCTCCTTATTATTCCTTTAATAGGGGAGAAACCCATTATATTGTTTTATCTGATGTGTTTTTCTTAGGCAACAGACAATATTATGGCTATTTGGATGAGGTTCAGCTTTCTTGGTTGAAAGAAGATTTGGCGAATATCCCAAAAGTACAACCTTTGGTAATATTCCTTCATATCCCCACTTTTTCCCATGTGGTGGAATACAATCCTGGGAGAGATATCAACAAAGAGTCAATGGTCAACCGTGATGCTTTAAATCAAATCCTTGAAGGATATAAAGTCCATCTGATCTCCGGTCATGTGCATTGGAATGAAAACAGGGTAATTGAAAATATATTTGAGCACAATACCGGTGCAATCAGCGGTGCCTGGTGGTCAGGGGATATCTGCTATGATGGCACGCCTAAAGGATATGGCATATATCAGTCAGATGGCGGGGCTATTTCCTGGAAATATAAAAGTATTGGTAAAGACCTGGATTTTCAGTTTAGGGCCTACCCAAAGGGAGCACATCCCGAATTTCCGAATTCCTATTGTATCAATATCTGGAATTGGGATCCCGAATGGAAAGTGTTTTGGTATGAAAACGGGATTAAGGCAGGGGAACCTATAAGGGAAATTGCAACTGACCCAATGGCCATGGAAATCTATGCACCAAATAAACCCAAAAAACAACCCTGGATCACTCCACAAAAAAATGGCCATATGTTTTTCTTTCAACCCATTGATCCGGAGGCAAAAATAAAAATTGAGGTAATTGACCGATTCGGTAATATTTACTCAGATACAATTGTGTAAATTAAGGCCTAATTAGGACTTAAGAAAGTGGGTGTTTTATGGCGAACAAATCTTCGATTGATAGTATTAAAGAGGAACTTTTAATTCTTGAAACCAAAATGGCCACCGAAGTGGGACTGAGGCTGAATATGCTGAGAGGTCTCCATTCGGAACAATTTGAATCCGGAAAAAACCTGATAGAATACCTGACCTTGCGAAAGGAAGACCTCCGTAGTCTTCAAGATGACCTGCATGTGCATGGTTTATCTTCTTTGGCAAGTTCTGAAAGCCATATGCACCGACAGGTTCAGGCAATTTTGGAAAGATTGGGCAAAAGTTATACCGAAGAGGAATTGGATATGTGCACTTATTCTTTTAGTAAAAAAAGAATCAAGGACAAAAGTCAGCAGCTTTTTGGGAAACAGCTTTTGGAAGACATCCCTTCGCTGATGGTCACCTTCGATTCAGGATTTGCGGATAATTATGCACTGGTCAAGTCTCTTTTGTTGAGTGGAATGAACGTAGCAAGAATCAATTGTGCCCATGATGATGAAGCTACCTGGTCCAAAATGATCCATAAGATCAAAAAAGCCAGTAAACAAACAGGTCTGGACTGTAAGGTTTATATGGATCTCGCCGGCCCAAAAATCAGAACCAAACTTCTCGGCAAAGGTAAAGAAGAGGGTGAAATTAAAGTCAAAGACGGGACCATGATTTGGCTGGCTGATGATGCTAAAGGGTTTGATGCAGAGGAAGTAGTTATCAGCCCAAATGAACCCGGGATTATATCCATGCTCCAAAAAGGGGATAGGGTTTTTATTGATGACGGAAAATTCGGAGGTATTGTAGAAAAAGTCAAAAAAAATAAAGTTGGCGTACGTATCAACAGGGTTTCTTCGAAAAAGGGATTGATAAAAAATGAAAAGGGCATCAACTTCCCGGATACCATATTGAAAATTCCCTCCATGACGGCATTTGACAGATCATGTTTGCCCTTTATCTGTAAACATGCGGACCTTTTAGGATATTCTTTTGTCAAAACAGTAGAAGACATCAGCATTTTGAGGGAGACAATAAAAGAGTTAGGAGTTAAGAACCCATCATTGATCATAAAGATTGAAACCCATGAAGCGGTAGAAAATTTGCCTTCCTTATTATTGGAAGGGATGAAACACCGTGGATTTGGGGTAATGATCGCAAGAGGAGATTTGGCAGTGGAGATAGGATTTGAAAGGACCGGTGAAATACAGGAGGAAATCTTATGGATTTGTGAAGCTGCCCATGTGCCCGTGGTATGGGCAACACAGGTTTTGGAAAGTCTCAACAAATCGGGCATGGCAACCCGATCCGAAATTACCGATGCGGGACAGTCCGCCAACGCGGAATGTGTCATGATCAATAAGGGGGAGCATACACTCGAAGTCATTGCGACCCTGAAAAACATTTTGAAACGTACCGCTTCACATAGAATCAAAAAGCGATTCAGGTTCAGGTCCTTGAAGATTGCAGAGAAATTTATGGCTGGTTGATTGCGATCTTTAAGTTGGCTAGTGTTTTAATTGTCCCTTTAGGGACAAAATATAGGGAAAAACGGGTCAAATTGAGATGGCTGATTTTGATATAGTCCTTCTTTGGATTTTGCTATCCTTGAATGGCTGCCGTTCTGAAAAAAATAAATTGTATTAGTATTTACATGAAAAGCACATTTATTGTCTTTCTTTTCCTCGCTTTGTCAGCTTTTGGTGTCATGCGGTATCATCAATACCAATTTGAGAAATCCAGTCAGCTCAAATTCGACGTAATGAAATTCGAGTTGCCGGGTTCAAAGGAGAACCTTGACAAATTGATTTTAGATTGGTCATCACCGGAAAGCAAAGAGTTTGTGTTGAACCAACTCAGATTGGATTACTTCTTTATGTCGACTTTATTTCCTGCGATTTTGATGGGTTGTCTTTTGGTGAGGAGAAGGTTGCAGGAAAAAGCCGTCAATTCAAATAACACTTCAAAATATGGGGTTCTAAGTTCTCTTCTCCTCGGAATGGCATTTATGCAGCTGTTTGCATGGCTCTTTGATATTTCTGAAAATATCAGGTTGACCATTTGGATCAAACAAGGTTATGCAGGGGATATGTCACTTTTTGAAACCTTGGTAAAATTGAAGTTTTTATTTGCAATTTTGGGCGTATTGCTATCTCTGGGGTTGTTTGTATGGTTGAGGGTAAAGCGGAATAATCATTCATAAGGAAAAGCCTTCAAAATATGATTAGCTGCCTGAATCATTTCCTCTTCTCTCTTGTCTTCGGTAATCTCGACCCAAGGGGCATAATCCGTACTTGTATTGGCAAACATTTTTTCTTTGTAGGATTTGTATTCACCCCAAAGTTCCTGGGACTGTTCATCAAAAGGTGTCATTTTCCATTTGGTCAATGGACTTAATTTGATGTTTTTAATTCTTTTGGCCTGTTCTTTTTTGCTGATTGAAAAATAGAATTTGATCAAATGCACGCCTGATTCCACCAACATTTTTTCAAACTCATTGACCTGCCCCATAAAAAGCTCATACTCTTGCTGACTGCACAATCCATGCACGGGTTCAATGGTTGCCCTGTTGTACCAGCTTCTGTCCCAAAGCACCATTTCTCCGGGCTGAGGGAGTTTTTCCACGAATTTTTTGAAATACCATTCACCGGATACTCCCTCACTTCGGTGGGGGAGATTGACTTCGACCCTGTAATGTCTTGGATTGTTATGTGAAAGGATTTTACGGATGATTCCACTTTTCTCGGAAGAGTCTCCACCATGAAATAGCACCACCAATTTTTTGTTATTCGCGATCAACCAAAGTTGCATTTTCACCAATTCTACCTGTATTTCCCTTAGTTTCAATTCATACCTGGCCCGGTAAAGCGCTTTTTCCAGGTCAATTTTCTTATTTTCCAGCAGGTGTTTGATCCCGATTTTCGAGTTCAATATCTCCAAATCTTCTTTAGTCAGTTCCATAGGTTCAAAGGTCAAAATGTTTTGGTTTACGGAAGTAGGGAAAGAGTACATTCGGGTCGGTCAGCAAGTTGGCTTTGGTAGATCCCTTTCCTTTGTAATCAAACTGGGAGAGAACATACCGAAGGCTTTCCAACCTTGCTGTTTCTTTCTCAACCGTATCGACAATGATCCAAGGGCAATATGCTGTGTGGGTTCTGGTAAACATCCGTTCTTTGTATTTGGTGTTTTCATCCCACAGTTCCTGTCCTTTTTTGTCTACAGGACTGAATTTCCATTCCTTGAGTGGATTGGATAACCTGCCGTCAAATCGCTTTTGCTGTTCATCTTTGGATATGTCAAACCAAAACTTGATCACTTTGATGCCGTCCTCATGGAGCATATGTTCAAAATTGGGGACCTGAGCCATAAAGGTCTTGTATTGTTCCGGAGTACAAAATCCCATGACAGGTTCAACCACCGCTCTATTGTACCAACTACGGTCAAAAAACTTGATTTCGCCCCTGTTTGGAAGCACCTCAATATAGCGTTGAAAATACCATTGACCCCGCTCAATGTCTGTGGGCTTGGTCAAGGCGACAACCCCAGAGGTGTGAGGATTGAGGTGTTCAACAAAGCGCTTGATAGAACCCCCTTTGCCGGCAGCATCCCTTCCTTCAAAAATCACTGCCACCCTCAATTGTTTTTTTTCAATGTGTTGTTGTAGCAATGCCAGTTCTGTTTGGAGAAGTTTTAACTCCTCTTCATAGGCTGCCCTGGCCAATCCTTTTTTGAGTTTGATTTTTTTTGCTTTTGCTAAAGCAACCAGTTCTTTTCTGGTTTTAATGTCAGTTAATTCATCAGCTGTAAACATAAAAATCCGTTGTGTAAATCGTATTACTAAATTTTACCATTTAGTTCGATATAAACAAGACTTCTCCGGCATTTGTCCACATGCCTCAAAATAAATGGGTAAAGTTTCAATCTTCTTTCAATACCCTTACTTTTCCGGTTTCCATGTCATAGATAGCGCCTACAATTTTTAATTTTTTCTCGGCAACTAAAGAATCTACATGAGGGAGGGAATTTTTGAGGGCATGGATTCCGTGAAGGACATTCGCTTCAACCGCTTTTTCAAAGAAATTTGGGATATCCCTGGGTAAGGATTTTTCCTCTTCTTCTGCATCTATAAAATCAATTATTTTCTGGACATAATCAGAATAGATATGAGAATGGTCATGGTCATGGTCCACAAATGCGCCGATTGCCCCGCAATTGGTATGGCCTAAAATTATTATCAATGGAACTTCCAAATACTCGATAGCGTATTCCAAACTTCCTATTTCATGATCTCCAACTATATTGCCTGCATTTCTGATTACAAACAGGTCTCCAAGTCCTTGGTCAAAAATCAACTCGGGCGGAACCCTGGAATCCGAACAACTGACTATCGCCGCTACTGGATGCTGGCCTTTGTTTAATTCTCTGAGCCTTTCCAATGTTTGGTCCGGGTGAATGGGATGATCTTCGGCGAATCTTTCATTTCCATCCATCAAAAAGTCCAAGAGTTGTTCTTTTGGAATATCTTCTGTATGTGGTACTTTTTCAATATTGTTATATCCAAACAAGAGCAGAACAATTCCAATTGGAAGTAACCATATCAACTTGGTATATTCTTTTGTCAGCCGTATCATTTCTGAATAATTCTTTGTCCCGAAGGCAAATCTCGGATTTTCAAAAAAATCAAGCTGTGAGTAAGGTCACTTAAAGCAGAAGAATATTTGGGTGCTTTAAATGATTAAATTTGAAAATTATTCTAGAATCAACCAGGTGAAGCCATCAGCAGGAATATTAATTTTGATGGAAAGGTTTTGATTTTGCTTTATGGGATATTTTTTTGATTCATTTCCCTCAATACTGACATTGACTTTGTCTTGAAGTCCTGTATAATAAAGCGGTATTTCAAGTTCTTTTTCCATATTCTCGTTTGTTGGATTGAAAAGCATGACCAAGGCTTTTTCTTTCCCTTTGGGGTCCACGTGCATCCATCCATCCCAATCCCTTCCATCTGCCCTTCTTAATCGAATGATGTCCGCATTCAAGATTTCCCGGTAATTTTTGTACCAATCGATCACTTCGATGACCATTGCTTTTGTTTCTTCGGTGTCGTATAATCTTGGACCCCGATAGCAGGCCTGCACTCCAGCCCCATAATATTGCATCATCAATTGCCTATAATCGTCCAAATGTTCGTTTAAGGGCTCCAATACCGCCTCTTTTCCTCCCCCCTGATAGACCGTCAGTGGAACAAATCCCCAGCCCATAGAAGGTGTTTTTTCCCAAGTGCCGTCATGGATGTTTTGTCTGTTGAGGATTTTTTGCTGGGCTCTTGGCAGGGAAAAATTGACCTCTCTGTAGCCTAAGGCTATTTTATGGGTGCCATCCAAAAAATACCAATCAGGGGCATTGATATAAATCCCACGGGCATTCATCCACTGATACAGATCTTTTTGGAGCTGAAACTGTACCCATTGGGAATCATGAAGCCCTTCATGTCCAGGATGAACATTGGAAGCGCAGACATCTCCCGGATAGGGACCATCATTTTCAAAAATGTCAAAGCCTGTTTTCTCAAAGAAATATTTGAGCTTGTCCAGGTAATCCAAACCCCACTGACTTGCTAAGCAAGGTGCATTTCCAAAAAATGCCCCACCGGGTTTTCCGGTAATCCTGCTGATAACATCGTGTTCGGGACTGATGGTTCTGGAACTGAACAAGGAATACCCTCCGATTTTTATACCTCTTTCATGGGCATAATCCGCCAATTCCTTCCACCTTTGGATGTTTGCATCAGAATTGTCTTCCATATTGATATGGCTGCCAAAACTCAGAATTAGAGCTTCATAGCCCGTATCCACACATTGGTCGATAGCGGTTCTGACTTCCTCATCATTTTTGCTTACCAAATGCATGAAGATAGGATTCTGCAAAACCCAAGGGGCAATGGCACGGTACATCTTCCTTCTAGCCAATCCATTTCTTTCCCGGTCATAACTGTCCAAAACCAATTCATAGGTTCTGATGGATTTGAAATTTTCTTTTGGGTGCAATGTTATTCCAATACCTTCTTCAGCATAAACTTCCATAATACTGGGAGTAAGCAGGTTGTAATTTACCTGTGAAGTATAATCAGGGTCGGGTTTCCAATGTGTGGCCTGACTGCTGAGTTCAGCATGCATGGCATTGTTGAAAGCAAAATTGTTTTCAATATACAGCTGATGTTGTTTTTTCATTTTTTCAGTACTGCCGACGACTGCAGATTCCTCCTCCACCAATCCCAATACCTCATTGACTACCTGATTGATTTCAATAGGTCTGCTGGAAAAATTTTCCATCGTCAGGTACTTGGCAATCAGCGGTAAGTCATCGTAAATCTCATAATGGATTTTCAACAAAAGGCCTTGAAAAGCAGGATGTGAATACTGAAAGGTTACTTTTTTTCCTGTAGCATCTTTTTGATGACTTGTCCAAAAGTTTGTTTTCGTTGGGAAATGCGGGGTAATTTCAGTGACGACCATTGATTCATATTGGAAATCCTCATTAGAGGCTTCTAAGTCTTTCAACCAGTCTTTTTTGAAATATGCTCTTTCTTTTTGGCCATGTAGCCCTCCGACCCTGTAGGTTTTTCCATCCAAGGTTACTTTCGCTTCAGGCATAACTGTCCGAAGCAATTGGGTGTCGGTCATCAAATTGGTAAAGTCAAAGCAAACTGCGTTGGGGCCTAAATAGAAAGTTCTTTGGACCAATCCGTTGCTGATCTGGATTTCTTTGTCATTAATAATTTTTACTTCTGCCTTCCGGGATTGGCCGTCCACCAGCCAATCATTCGTTTCATTTTGAGGAATATTGCAGGAGTTGAAAAGGAGTAGTAAAGTAAATGATAAAGCAAATGAAAGATAAAATGGAATTTTGAAATTAGATTTCATTGGTCAAAAGGGCTATGTTTTGGACTTAATACAAAAAGGCGCAATTGTATAAAGTTAACCAAATATTAACATTGCTCTATACTTAAAGAAATTTATTATCTCGTAATATTGCGATGAATATATGGGGCTAGTCAAAAAATTTGTGCTCTATTAGGAAAAAATCAAATCTCTCTCTTGTCTTAATTTAATTTGGGGCTGTTCTCCGGGAAAAAGTGCCGAAACAAATGTAAATTCGGTCCCCAAAAATAATATCCCTGCCATATCCACCAACCTCAAAATCTCAGCCATGTATCCCCAACTCAACCAATATATCGAAGGTATTCAATCAGAAATGGATAAAATTCCTGCGGACCGAAAAAGAGAACTTCAAAAACTGGCCCTTCATATTGAGACCAAAAAAAAATCAGGTGAAGCTGCAAATCTGGTATTTATCTGTACACATAACAGTAGACGAAGTCATATGAGTCAATTATGGGCGGCAACTGCTGCAGAATATTATGGCGTTTCGGACAATATCTTTACTTTTTCGGGTGGTACGGAAACCACAGCTTTCAACCCTAGGGCAGTTGCTGCCATGGAGCGGGCAGGATTTTCAGTTGAAAATCCCGGAGGGGACAATCCTCATTATCAGGTGAGGTTCTCTGACAATGGACCAAAGATGGCGTGTTTCTCAAAAGTATATGATGAGGGATATAATCCACAGGAAAATTTTGTAGCCATCATGACCTGTTCGGAAGCAGATAAAAATTGTCCGTTTATTCCTGGTGCCTCTCTTAGGTGCCCTATCAAATATGATGATCCAAAGGAATTTGACGGAACTCCTCAGGAACAAAAGGCCTATGACGAAAGATGCCGTCAGATTGCCGCAGAGATGTTTTTCCTGATGTCTAAAGTAAAAGCTTAAAAAACCTCCTCAACCTTTCCTTCATTTACAATCTTGCCATTTTCAATTACAAGCACCCTGTCGGACATTTTCTTGACCTCATGGTAGTCATGGGATACTAAAATGGTCGTCAGTCCAAAACGCTTATGAAAAGCAAGAATATCATCCTGTAATTTATTTCTCATAGCGGTATCCAAGGCAGAGAGCGGTTCGTCCAATAAAAGTATAGCAGGTTTTCGAACCATTGCCCTAGCCAGAGCAACTCTTTGCTTTTGTCCTCCCGAAAGTAAATTGGGTTTGGTATCCCTAAGATTTTTAAGACCTATGGTTTCCAACAATTCTTCAATCATGTCCTCCGGATTTCCTTTGGGTAAGGCAAACTTAAGGTTTTCGTAAACCGTCATATTGGGAAAAAGGGAATATTCCTGAAAAACCAGGCCTATGGGACGCTCTTGAGTCCGGAGATGCATCTTTTGCTGACTGTCAAACCAGCTGACTCCATCCACTAAAATGCTTCCATTATCAGGTTTCATCAAACCAGCAATCATCCGGATAATGCTCGTTTTCCCTGCGCCGGATGGGCCATACAAAGTCACTAATTCATTGGTTTGAACGGTAAATTTGACCTGCAATTGTATTAATCCATCAGCTCCGAATAATTTTTTATGAAGGTCCAGTTCGATCATAGGAGTTTGATGTTTTTGCGTTGTTGGTAATTGAAAAAGTAAACAAACGACAGAATCAAAAATGAGAATACCAAAAGGATAAGGGAATAGTGATTGGCCAGGCTGTAATTCATGGCCTCCACTTCATCATAGATACTGATGGACACGACTTGTGTGATTCCGGGGATGTTACCTCCAACCATCAGTACGACTCCGAATTCTCCAATGGTATGGGCAAAAGTCAGGATACATGCTGAAAGAATAGCTGCGGACATATTGGGCAAAATGACTTTCCGTAAAGTAATCCACCTGCTTTTTCCTAAGGAATAAGCAGCTTCAACCAATGAAAATGGAACCGATCGGAATCCTGATTGTAAAGGTTGAATCATGAAGGGCAAACTGTAAAATACCGATGCCACTACTAATCCTTCAAAAGTGAAAACCAACCTCAGGTCAAAGTATTTTTCAAGCCAAGAACCGAAACCATTTTCAGGACTTAAAGCCAATAAGAGATAAAATCCCAATACTGTAGGCGGAAGTACAAGAGGCAATGCCACTAATGCTTCCAAAAATATTTTATATTTCTTTGGATTGAAAGCCAACCAATAGGCTATAGGAATTCCTATCAAAAAAAGAATTATAGTAGTCACCAAGGCCAGTTTTAAGGATAAAATAAATGGTCCATAATCCATCATATGCGATCAAGGTTTGGTAAAACCAAAATGTACCAAAATCATTTGGACTTGTTCCCCTTTGGCAAAATCAAGGAATTTCACTGCCCCAGGTTTCAATTCTGAATGTTTAATTAAAACAGCTCCCTGCATTAGTGGTTGGTGGCTGGATTCCGGAATAAGATAGTAATCGGGATTCATCTTTTTCATATTGGGTGAAAGTGCTAATGATAGGGCAATGATACCTATATCTGCGGCACCGCTACCGACAAACTGTGCAGTTTGGGCTATATTTTCGCCAAATACCAAGTTGGGTTTAACTTGTTCAAATAGGTTGAAATGTTTCAAAGCCTCTTCGGCTCTCTGGCCATATGGGGCATGTCGGGGGTTGGCAATGGCAACTTTCCGGATTTGTGTTTCTTTTAGAATTTCCATGGACAGCTTTTCTCCAAAGTCTTTTTTACTCCAAAGCACCAATCTTCCGATACCATAAGGAAAGATTTCGGAGGCTGTTTTTCCGTTTTCCTGAAGCTTTTTAGGATAGACCAGGTCTGCGGAAAAATAGAGATCAAAGGGTGCTCCGTTTGAAATCTGTTCGTAGAATTTTCCCGAAGAACCATAGATGACTTCAATTTCCTGGGCATCTGGATAAACCTGAATAATGGAGTCCATTGCATATCTCAAATCAGATGCTGCCGCTACCAATACCTTTTGTTGTTTTTGTGAAAATACTTGGTTTGCAAAGAACACTAAAATAAAAGGAATTGAAAGGATTGATCTTGTCATAAATGATTGTCTGGTGGAACAAATCGGATTTTAAAAGCCTTCAGGTCCTAATCTATTTTTATCAATTTTACTGCAATAACATCTCTGACCCATCTGGCGTGAAGCTTTTCTTCAGGTACCACAAAACGGAAGGGGCCAACTCCTTCCTCCAATGGAATTCCATCTCTGGAATGTGCAACCAATATGTGCTTGCCTGAAAATTCAGGGTCAATTTCCGGAAGTGAAAAAACGACTTTATAACCATCTGCCGCTTCAACCAAGAGGTATTGGGCCTGGTTTTTTCCTTTTAGCCCTGTCCCTAGTTCCAACCCCGTTTTCTTGAGCAAGTCAATCAAAAGAACCCCCTGAAAATGGTGGATTTCTTCATCCTTTTCCTTTCCTGAGACCTCAATTTGAGGCATTGCCTTCAATTCTTCCAAGCTCAAATCGAAAGGGATTGGAAATTCCCCGGAAAATTTAATGGAAAGAATTTCCTCAGATTGGGCATTGGTCTTTTCTCCACAGGAGTTGAGGAATATAAGAAAAAACAAAATTGATATGCCGGATTTCATAGCTCTTTTTAACCTAAGTTATAGTAACCGATATTTCCAAATATACATATCGCTTTTGAAAAAAATAAATCCTCTTAATTTTTGTGATCTATCACAGGTTTTCCATGATGTCTTCACCCTCTTTCGCCAATGCCTTCATTCTAGCATCCAGGTCTTTGTACCGCAATAAAAATTTCTTTCCAAATTCAGTGAGAACGGCGGAACCTCCTTTTTGTCCTCCTTTCTGTAAGATGACAAAGGGTTGCGGGCCTCTGTTGTTAAGGTCATTGACCATGTCCCAAGCTTTCTTGTAAGACATGCCCATGGCTTTGGAAGCCTTTGAAACCGAACCGTGGAGCACTATCAGCTCCAACAGTTCGGCCCTTCCAGGCCCAAAAAACCTGCTATCATCCAGTTCAATCCAGCATCTGACTTTGAGTTTTTTTTGGGACATTGACTTATTTTTTCACCCTTTCACCTTTTACTGGAAATTGATCTACCAGAAATCCTGAAATCTTATCCTCTTCCGCAGCATTTAGACTCAAATAAAGGTCATATCCTTCTGCAAAGAAGTATAGGATTATCCCGTTTTCCTGTTCGCTGATATTGGTAATGTTAGTTCCTTGTTCGGAATCTCCTTGGGTGAATTTACCGGTTAATTTTCCTTCAACACGTTCAAGAATCAGTGTCACATTTACATTTCCCTGTGGGGTATCTGAAATAAGTACATCCCAGGTACCAATAAAGTAATCCGGATTATGAGCAAAAGTGGAGGTAGAAGCCCAAAGCATTAATCCAAATAATAAGAAAACTGATTTTTTCATGTTGTAAATTTTTGAGTTTATTGATCTTGAAATTTGAGGAAAAAAAATCTATTCCTAAATCATTTTTAGATTTTTTTTATAAGGGAATGGATAAGATTCTCTAGCCTAATTTACCAAAAAAGGGGGCTTTAGGTTCCTGTTTTTCCTGACAACAAAACACATGATTCTTTGCTTGTAAGGGCACTATTCCCCAAAGTTAAGATTTTCATTTGCAACTAATTGCCATCTTTTTTGTCTGTGTTTGTAAAACATTTTGGCAAATGCTGTGATAAAATCGGTCATCAGACCAGCATAAATAGTAATTGCGTCTTCATAATAAATTTTCCCTTCGCCAAGGTCTCTCATTACCACATGATGATTCCAAACTTTGGTGCCTCTATTCCATTCTTTGGTTGCAAGGGTATGGTTTTGGTCATCGATTTTCTCAATATACAAATAATGTATTCCACCAAAGGGTATGAAACCAAACACCAGCATTTTTGTTCCATAAGTCTGTTCTACTTCCCATTTATGGGGAAAACCATTTCCGATTGGTTTAAACCAAATCATTCCTTTAGCCAGGAATTGTAAGAGGGCAGGGCTTTTAATATTGTTCCAAGCGCGATCAATTTTCATTGGAATTTCTGAACTGACGGTTAGCTTTTTTGCCCTCACATTTTTGCCATTGTATTCAATGGTCAATCGTTCAATTTTGGCAGAGAGCCTGTTTTTTGGTGCATCGGAAATCATACTTAATGGTAAAAATAGTAAAGCCATAATCTTGTCCATAGCTGTGAATTTTGTTTCTTACTTTTGAATTGATTACAAAATTCGCGACAACAGACTATGCAGTCATTGATTCAAATCAATAACGCGAAACTTCAAAAAAACAGTAATCAGATACTTTTATGGATGGTATCTTTTATCTCTTTATTTTTCATCAATCTTCTTTTTACCCTACTTAATGTTTCGGGTGTCATATTAAGGTAAGAGGCAATCATATACTGTGGGACACGCTGTAATAACGTAGGGCTTTCATTAATGAAGGTATTCAATCGCGTATCAAAATCATCATGCAATAGCCTGTTTGCCCTAAGCACTGAGGTCACATAAGCGGATTCTGCTAATTTCCTGCCCACGTGTTCCCAAGCTTTTGAGCATTCAAAAAGCTGATTGAGTTTGTCTCTTTCTATGCTGTAAACCAATGAATCTTCCAAAGCTTGGATAGGACGTATAGAAGGGCTTTGTGTGAGGTAGCCAAAATAATCAGAGATGAATTGGTTTTCTGAGAAGAACAGCATGATCTTTTCTTCCCCCTCCACCTGGTAGTATAGTCTAAACAAGCCGGATTCTATGAAAGAGATTTTATTGGAAAATTGACCTTCTCTGAGGTAGAAGTCTCCTTTTTTGAATCTTTCCTGATAGAAAAAACCAAGCGCCATATTCAGCTCTTCATCCGAAAATTTATGTAAGGATTGTAGGTGTTTTTTTAGATTCATTTCTATTTGTCAACTCCCTTTTAATTTCTCCCCCTTTGAAGCTAGTGCTGCAATTTGTTCGATTCTTGAAACTCTTGTTTTCTCAGTTTTTGCAAGTTTGATGTACCGAAGTACAAATCTTTTACTTCAACCCTTTGGAAATTTTCTGTTTTGACCATTTTAATATCAAATTGTTTCCCAACTTAACTTACCAAAGGATTTTTAAGCTTAACCACAACCTTCACAACCACAGCCATTACTGCTTTTTGGTTTTTTCTTAAAAAACATCCTGTAAGTCCCCATTCCAAGAACCAGAAAAAACAAACTGAAGACAATGATTTCCTGCCACATATTATACTAGGATTTGATAAGTGATCAATGCAGCCATATAAGCTACTGCTGTCATGACAACTGTCTGAAGGATGGGCCATTTCCAGGTTTTGGTTTCCCGCTTGACTACAGCCAAGGTACTCATGCACTGCATGGCAAAGGCATAAAAAACCATCAGGGAAATGCCTGTTGCCAAATTGAATACTTTTTCACCAGTGTCCGGTCGGGTCTCCTGTGCGAGTTTTTCACGGATGGTCAGTTCATTGTCCACATCACCTCCAATACTGTAAATGGTAGCAATTGTGGCCACAAATACTTCCCTAGCTGCAAAGGAAGTGATCAGTGCAATTCCAATTTTCCAATCGTAGCCCAAGGGTTTGATGGCAGGTTCTATGGCTTTGCCCAAAATTCCTATAAACGAGGCTTCGAGCTTTTTGGAAGCATAAAGTTCTTCAATTTCAGTGGCATCCACTTCTGAGTTTGCCGCCTCCAATAAGGCAATTTTTTCCTCTTCCAATGTATTCATGGTAGCAGGTGGTCCATAGCTTGCCAAGACCCATAAGATAATCGAAATGGACAAAATCACCTTTCCTGCCTCAAACACAAAAACCTTGGATTTGCTGTACATGGTCAACAGGACCGCTTTCCACCTTGGAAAACGATAAATGGGTAATTCGGTCAGGAGAAAGCTCCTCTCTTTTTGTTCAAATACCAGGTTGAGCAAAAATGCTCCGATAAGGGTTGCGACTGTTCCCAGTAGATACATACCCAAAAGTGCCAATGCCTGCATATTGAAGCCGAAATAAGTTTCTGCCGGTATCACCAATCCAATAATAATAATGTAAACAGGCAATCTGGCTGAACAACTCATCCAAGGGGTGACCAAGATGGTAATCAATTTTTCTTTGGTATTGCTGATGGTCCTTGTGGCCATGACAGCAGGTATGGCACAGGCCAACCCCGAAATCAAAGGCACTACACTTTTGCCATGCAAACCAAAGGGTCTCATGATACGGTCCATCAGGAAGACTACTCTGGATAAGTAACCTGTGTCCTCCAAAAAAGCCAAAAAGCCAAATAAAAGGGCTATTTGAGGAATAAATATGACAATCCCACCAATTCCAGGAATCAATCCTTCGGCAAGAAAGTCGGTTAAAACTCCTGCAGGTAAGTAGGAAGAAATCCATGAAGAAAGTTCGGCAAAGCCTAGGTCAATCCAGTCCATTGGCACTCCTGCCCAGGCAAAAATTGCCTGAAAAATCAAAAGCATGATTCCGATAAACACCAGATACCCCAATATGGGGTGCAACAAAAACCTATCAAGATTTTTGGTGAATTTGCTGGTTTTTGCTGTAGAAGAAGAAATGGTGTCTTTTAAGATTTCTTTGATTTTGGCATATCTTCTATTACTTTCTTCAATTTGTGCGGCTTGTCTGTCAAAGTGAAATTGCCCACAAACCTCTCTAATCCACTCCTTATCTTTTAAAGAAAGTAACTTATTGGAATCAGCAAAAATCAGGTATTGGAATGCCTGATATAAGTTTTGGAGTCCAAACTTATCTCTTACTTTTTCCAGTAATTCCTGATTGGCTATTTCTGATATTTCAAGAAATCGCTGGCCTTGCCCGAATTTTTCCTCAAAAATCAAAGACCGGATTGCCTCCATGCCCACTGACTTTCGGGCATCCGTCATGACCAAAGGGACTCCCAGTGCCTCATAGAGTTTGTGGGTTTTAATCTTTATTCCATTTATCTCAGCCAAGTCCTTCATATTGAGGACAAAGGCCAAAGGCAATCCAAGATCTAAAACCTGCGTGGCCAAAAGCAAGCTTCTTTCCAGATTGCAGGAATCGAGAATCACCATTACTGCATCCGGTTTTTCCTCCTCCATTCCTGTGAGTACCCTTAAAGCGATCAGTTCATCTTCAGATTTCGGAAAAATACTATAGGTTCCCGGGAGATCAATCAACTGAAATTCTTTTCCTGAGTTATGTAAAAACCCTAAAGTCTTGTCTACAGTGACACCGGGGTAATTACCTATCTTTTGGTTGAGGCCTGTCAATTGGTTGAAAATACTGGACTTACCAACATTGGGATTACCGATGATGGCGATGGTTTTTTCTTTGGGCTGTACTGTGGACTGCGTGGCCATTGGATTTTAAAGATTGCAGTGGATGATTACACTAAATTGTTTTTAGGACTGATTCCTTATTATCTTGATTTTCACCTTCAGGAATTACTTGAATGAGGTTCGCTTCACTTTTACGCATAAAGACCAGATTTTCCCCTACTTCAAATGCCATTGAACCAGAAAAAGGAGCTTGATGAAGCAGCTTGATCCGTTTCCCCACCAATACCCCAATCTCTAAAAAATTAACCTGTAAAGGGGAATCAATTATCGAATGGATAATATAAGATTGATCTGAATGCATTTCAATGGCAGAAATCATACAATTCATTTTAAAGGTCAAAACATAAGATTTGCACTTGCAATTTGCAGTTGATTTTATAGAGAAACAATTTTATTTAGATTAGTTCTTGATAAAATGGAATTATGTTCAAAAACTTTGTTGAATTTCACCAATCCGAAAGTTCTTGACGCTTTTTTGCAAAGAAAAAACTATAAATCAGATTCAAGAAAAGCGTGCAAGGATTTGGAATCCAGGTAGGAATTGACCCGCTTTTTCACCAAAAAATTTTCATCCATCAGCAGCATAAGGGGCGGTGCAAAAGGATTATTTTGACCATTGAACAAAATGGCCAAGTCATGGAGCGGAGTTCTCGATTTTTTCAATTGTCGGTTGGAAAATACCATTCCATCAAAAATCACATCCTCCGGATTTTCTGCATCGAATTTGACTGCATAATAGTTTTCAGATAGCTCAGCGACTATAAAGGGTTTGGAGAAAACCTCAGCCTCCATTTTCCGGCAATAGGTACACCAATCTGTATGGAAATACAAAAAAACAGGTTTTGGATTGACCCGCAAAGAATCTTCCAACTGCTCGAAATCCAGCCAAAAATCCGTAGATTTTTCCTGAGCAGGAGAATACCTGCTCAGGAAAATCAACATCAATATGACAGGAACTGATTTCATTAGAGGAAGTTACCGATTTTTACTCCAATGAAAAAGGTTCTTGGTCTCATTGGGCCAAATACAAAATCTGAATCCCTTGTCGGACCGGTACTGAAATCACTCTGGAAACTGTCAAACATATTCTGTACTCCTCCGCTCAGCTCCAGACTGAATTTATTTTTCAATTGCCACCTGTAAGCCATTCTTAAATTGACGTCGAAGAAGGATTGCGTATCGATCAGCTCAATAAATGCCTCATCATTGACCACCAAAGGAGCTACCATAGAACCGGTGTAGATTCCGGTCAGATCCAAGGTAAATTTCTTGTTTGGTGTCCAATTGGCTGCAAGGAATCCATAGGTATTTGGTGTTCTTATAAATTCAGAAACTGTTATTTCGGGAAATTCTGTGGTACCTTCTTCCGGCTCAAATAAAACCTCGTCTTCGTCATACAGTGCCCTTTGAAGGGTACCTCCCATTTGGAAAGAGAAATATCGGGAAGGGGATATGGAATATTCAAAGTTCACACCGGAAACAGTCGCACCGCTACCGTTTCTGGTTTCTTCCAAGAATGAACCATTGGCCTGCTCTCCCAGATTCACTCTTTGAAATTGATTGTTCAGTTTTGTATAAAAGCCCTCTATCAAAAAGTTACTTTGGACTAAACCGGTATTTTTGCCAAAATTCAAGGAGGCTGTAAAGGCGTCAGAAGTTTCCATTTCCAGGTCATTGGCCAAAATGACAAACCTTTGCTCACCCCCTACGGAAGAAATATGTAGGTCTTCATCGAATGCCTGAGGTGCCCTGAACCCTCTTGCATAGCCTCCCCTCAATTGTGCTCCCGGCATCAATTCGTATAAAACGGTAAATCTTGGACTCAATACCCCATTGTTGAAATCTACTGACCGGTTAATATTACCGATCTCATATACCCCGTCCACATTGACAACATCATATCTTGTTCCCATAAAGAGCGTCAATTTATCCGCTGCTTTCCATTCAAATTGACCATAAAAACCTACTGAATTGACTTTTTGATCAATTAATTTTTCATAACCTGCAATTTCATCCTTTACAGAATTTCCCTGGTATTCAATTCCACCTACAAAAACATTCCTTCCTGTAAAGTTATGGGTAAACTGGGTTCCTAAAACTCCCGCAAAGTCATTGGTCAATCCATAGGCACTGGCTGCTGCAATACTATCTTCCAATGTTCGCTCGCCTCCAAGTCCGCCATAAAAACTCCTTCTTGTCCCTGAAAGCAAACTGCCATAGGTGGACACCTTCGATCTCCGGTCCTTACTGAACTGATCATATGTCAGACCCACGTTTATAATGTTGTGATCCAATTGCTCTGCGATATCTGTAAAATGGGGAGGTAGTTCCAATTGATCTCCACCCCTCCTGAATTCATCTATAGCATTCACATCCAAAGTCAGCTTACTGAGCTCTGTAGGCTTGTAAAATGCCTTTGCACCAAAAGTGAGATTATTTAACTGAACAATTTCGGTAAATCCGTCACCATCGGCATCAAATCCGCCCCTGTCTCTTTTCATACCGTAAAAAGTAACACCGCTGTTGAGATCTTCACTGACGACAGATCCATTGAAATTAAGGGTATTATCGGGAATATCCCCTCTTAACAAACCAAAATTAGACCCAATTTGCCACGAGTTTTCCACGGGTTCTTTGGTGATGATATTGACAGTTCCGGCTATGGCATTTGAACCAAATAGGGCAGAACCTCCACTTCTTACAACCTCCACACGTTCAATCATATTGGCAGGGATCATTTCAAGACCATATACTCCGGTCAAAGTGCTGAAGATGGGTCTACTGTTAACCAGAATCTGAGAATATGGGCCTTCCAGTCCATTCATTCTTAATTGGGTAAATCCACAGTTCTGACAGTTAGACTCTACCCTGATACCGGGTTGGTAACTCAAGCCCTCTACCATGGTTACAGACTGTGTTGCGTTGAGGATTTTGGAACCAATGACGGAGACTACACTGGGTGCGTCTTCCCTATTGAGTTCGTATCGGCTGCTGCTTACCACCACTTCATTCAGACCAATTCTGTCCTGGTTTATTTCTTTTGCAAAGTCGGTGGTTTTACCTCCCTCTACAGTTACATCCACAACGGTGGTTGCAAAACCTATTGCCCTGATCTGCAGCTTATAATTCCCGGCAGGGATATTTGCAATGCTGAATTTCCCGTCAAAATCAGATATGGCCCCGAAGCCTGTGTTTTGGACCATTACGGTAGCCTGGACAAGTGGACCCTCATCACTTGTCAAAAGCCCTTGAATAATTCCTGTTTGTTGAGCCATCAGTGGGCTCGCTACAAGAAAATGCATGAATATAATCAATATGTATTTTTTCATTTTTGGTTTTGGTAAAAAGGTGTTGTACAATGAGATACTACTCCGAAACTTTGAAAATTTGGAATTGACAAAATCCAAAATCCTTCAAAATGACTTTGATTGGAGAACAATGATATCTGCTTGTAAAGAATTATTGGAATATTTAAAAAGATCAGACCAAAACCGGAGGTCCCCTTACATCATGGAAGGGTTTGTTTTTGCTTTCGTAAGAAGTTAAAACTATTGAAAAAGTTGTATTTAATTCATTGGTAAAAGGACGAATCTCAAAGTCAAAAAATTCCAATCCCAAAATTGGGGCATTGTATATCAGATCATAAAGCTCATATTCTTTTTTGGAATGGGAATCCTTCTTTTTATTACCCTCTATATCAAAGTCTAAACTGTAGGGGTGGGCATGAAGCGCTACAAGATTGCCCTCATACCAATGGGAATGGACAAAAAGAATATTGTTGAAAAGCGACAAAAAATAGATCAGCATAAAAATGCCAAAACCTACTTTTCGAATATTTGAGATATTACTTTTCAATTGTAAAGGTTTAAAGAAGAGTAACTAATAATCATGAATCTTGTTTGAAAAATTTTATTTCACAAACGTAGCTACAGATTTTTGGTTTAAATCCATATCCAATCTTTTGAATCAGGCGCAAAGATTACCAAAATGAAACAAAGTTGCAATCTAATTTATTTATGTAAAAAAATACTTTCAAAATTTTTTATAGATTTTGAAAACAAATGCAGTTCAAAACTTCATCCGATATTATAATCCATATTTTAAGATAATCGCCAACTGCCCTGCATGATAAGCGGTATGCGTAGTAATTCTCCCAAAAGCCTCTGCTTTCGTCTTTTTCCCAAATTCCTTGGTTTCGATTACAGCTTCCCAATCTTTTTGACTATTGATGGCCTTTTCCAGTTGCATTCCTGCCTCTTGAACCAAAGCCTTCAAAGATTCTAAATCTGTCCATTCCCCAGTATCTTTCCCTGCCTTTAAGGTTTGGGCATCTACTTTCACATCCATGTTTCCAAATACATTTTTAGCAAAAAGCAGCTCTACTTCAGCAATATGCCGGATCAGGAATCCTGCAGAGTTGGGAGAATCTCCCAGTTTCTTGGTAAGGTCTTCGGGTTTGATTTTGGACAATTGATTGGTAAATCGCGTACGGCCTTCTTTCCAGAGTTCGATCATTGTTTTCAAATTAAAATATGGATTTGTTCAAAATGATTTTTGAGATACCCAACAAAATACGATTTCAATTTTTGAATAAAAATCGTTTTGAAAATTTAAGATATTCTAATATGTTAGTTTGATGAAGACAATTTTCATAAAAATTATACTGCTTATCACAATACTTGATTGGGGAGTACATTTAAATTGTTGTGCTCAGGAAAGACGCATAATCCCATTAAACGAACATTTTTTTCCACTTGAAGTTGGGAGAGGTTTACATAAATATAACAATGTTATAAGTTATGCAATTGAAAAGGAGTTGAATGAAAAAATTTACACTTTGGACAATCAATTGATAAGAACTATTAAATCGACTTTTGATGATGAAGCCAGAGAATTGTTGCTGTGGAAAAGTGAACAGAAGTTTGATTTAAAAGGACAGTCTCTTTATTCAAAACTTTACTATTCAAATTCAGATACGGTTTTTACAAAAATCATTTTCGAAGAAAATCTTATATTGGATTTAGTATGCATTTATGCCAATTGTAATGGGTCATATTTTAAATCAGATGGAAATGTAGAGGTAGTTGATAGGAATATTTTTGAACCAAGCTTCAAGAGTTTAAATATTTGGCAAGAGTTTTTAAATAGGAACTTAACCTACCCACTAGGTGCAAGAAGAATTGGCGCTCAGGGTAATGTTTGGGTAGGGATGAAAATTAGTGATTCAGGAGAATTATTAGAATATGCTATCTTGAATTCAGAAGTTATCCATCCGGTTTTGATCGGGGAAGTGAACCGAATTTTAAAAATATATAATGAAGGATTTGTTCCTGCCAAGGACTTCGATGGGAATTACATCACTGAATGGATGTATTTTCCGGTAAGATTTGTATTAAACTGACATTTTCTAAATCATTCTAAAAATCATTGATCCAAACTTTGATCATTCAATTATCTATCGTAATATTGCGATGTAATTATAAGCGAAATAAGTTTAGAAATAAGCTACGCGAAATACTGTTGAAATAAACCTTTGGTAAAATACAGTTGAAATAGGGTTTCCATCAAATATGAATAATTGACATAGAACATGATAACCTAATATTTCTATCATATTTCCACTTTATTTCTACCTTATTTCTTAACCCTTGCTTCTAAAATCTAACCTCTCGCTTCCCGCATCTAACCGTCTAAAAAAATGGGTGTAACCAAAACAGACCTTTTCACAGAAAAACAAAACGAACTGGCCAGAGTGGCCAAGGTTTTTGCCCATCCGGCACGCGTAGCCATTCTGGAATTCCTGATACAGTCAAATTCCTGCATCAATGGGGACTTGGTACAGGAACTGGGTTTGGCCCAGGCGACTATCTCCCAGCACTTACGCGAACTCAAAGAAATCGGAATCATCAAAGGCAGTATTGAAGGCGTCTCTGTCAATTATTGTATTGATGCTATACGATGGGCTGAGATTCAAAATCTATTTCAGGAATTATTCAGTGGCTTTCCAAAAATTTCTGGCTGCTGCTAGGATAGAATTGTACAAAGTACCAAGTACAATGTACTATGTATGGAGCCTTCTTGGTACTTCGTACTTGGTACATGGTACAAAAAAAAAATAAAAATGAAAACAACCGAATTCACCAAAATCCTTCAAGAAAACCCTGAAAAGGGACTTTTCTTTGAATATCAGACCGGTCAATATGTAAGGACCGATTACCATATCACTGAGATCAAAAATGTCAATTTCGACACAGTGGATTGTGGTGGTATCCGCAACCAATGGTCAGAAGTGCATGTGCAGCTGTGGGAAAATGAAATTCCTGAACCGGACCATGCAGTGGATACTTCCAAAGCAATGAAAATCTTCGATGTGGTCAACCGAGTCAGGCAAACTTATCCCGATTCAATAATTAAGTTTGAATATGGCAATTCCATTTTCCCAACCGCCGTATTACCTGTTCACCAAATTAAGGACACCGGCAATGCCCTTATTGTACAATTGGTTGCTGACCAAACGACCTGCAAAGCCAAGGACCGTGCTACTACTCCTGAGGAAAAAGCGGCAGCATGCTGTGGACCGGTAAGCGAAAAACCAAAGATCAGAGTATCCTTAGCCTCCCTTCAGGCGGCCGAGAGTTGTGAACCCGGATCGGGCTGTTGCTAAATCTTTGTACCAAGTACAAAGTACTATGTACCAAGTATGGTGCTGTCTTGGTACTTCGTACTTGGTACATGGTACAATAAATAACACTATGAACCTATACCCAACCCTCCAAACCAATATCCAATAATATCGCGCAGCAAATATCAATCTATATCATTAATTAAAAACCAAACACAAAAGATTTTAAAAGCACTTTAAATTCAATTCAATGCCTGAACCTAAGAAAATTGCCTTTTTCGAAAGATACCTGACTTTATGGGTGGGACTGTGTATTGCAGGAGGAGTTTTGATCGGACATTTGGCGGGGGATAGTATGGCCTTTTTGGCCAGTATGGAGATTTATAATGTCAATATCCCTATTGCCATTTTGATCTGGTTGATGATCTATCCCATGATGCTGCAGATTGATTTTGGTTCTGTTAAAAATGTAGGGAAAGCCCCTAAAGGTGTAATTTGGACAGTCATTATAAACTGGATGATCAAGCCATTTACCATGGCCTTCTTTGCATGGGTGTTTTTTGATAAACTTTACGCTGCATACATAGATCCGGATATGGCCGGTGAATATATCGCCGGGGCAATTCTTTTGGGGGTAGCGCCCTGTACAGCCATGGTTTTTGTTTGGTCTTACCTGACAGATGGGGATCCGAACTATACTTTGGTACAGGTTTCCGTCAATGACCTGATCATCCTGGTGGCATTTGTTCCTTTGGTGGGACTTTTATTGGGGATTACCGATGTGACCATTCCTTATGAGACCTTGGTTTCTTCTGTCGTAATATTTGTGGTCATCCCCTTGGTTGCCGGGGTTATTACCAATAAATCCATGATCCGGCAAAAAGGAGAAGCCTGGTTCAAGACCGAATTCCTGCCAAAATTCAAACCTGTCAGTATCATTGCCTTATTGCTTACCTTGGTATTGTTGTTTGCTTTCCAAGGGCCCAATATCCTGAACAATCCCTTGATTATTCTCTTGATTGCCATTCCCCTAATTATTCAAACCTATTTTATTTTCTTTTTGGCCTGGTTTGGAGGCCGGAAACTCAAATTGGCACACCCTATCTGCGCTCCAGCAGCCATGATTGGTGCGAGTAACTTCTTTGAGTTGGCGGTAGCGGTGGCGATTGCACTATTTGGACTCGAAAGTCCTGCTGCACTAGTGACTGTCGTCGGTGTATTGGTAGAAGTTCCGGTGATGCTGAGTTTGGTCGCTTTGGCTAATAAGTGGAGGTATTGACCTTGATTTATCTCAAATCCACCCATACTGATTTTCGGGATGTGAAGGCAGAAAAGTTACCCAGGCCTCCTTGCACATTGTTAGGAATCAAAATTGAGGTAACAAAAGGATAGTCGCCATAAAATCTTTGCTGGATTGCAGCCACATAATAATCATAGTAGCTTTTGCTGATGGTCCGCATTTCTGCACTTAATTCATATTGAGTATCGGGTAAGAAGATAATCCCATCATATTCCAATACAATGATTCGCTTGTTGCTTTTTGATCCAAAGACATTGGGATTAAACATAATTCCTGAATTTAGTCCTCCTTCGAAGGCCACGCCATTATTATCGACATTTAGCAATCCTTCGTTGTCCAACACCACCTTAACCTGTTGAACGTCATCAAATCCCTTTGTCCTGACAAAAAACAGCAAATGGAAGTAATTTTTTTCATCCAAAAGCTCTAAATCCACTTCTAAAGTGATTAGGCCATTGGCCCTGTTGATCGATAGTATTCGGAATGTGGGCACCTCTGCTGCATTCTCAGGGATCCGATCGGTAGTTTCCACAGCAGGGTATCCGGGAGCATTGACTTTAAGCGAATAGGATTTACCTGCCTCAGGCACTGACTCAAATGCATAAAAGGCCCTAAAAGCATAGTAATTGGGGTACTTTTTCTCAATATCCGGGAAGCCCACAGTGAAAGTTTCTGAAGGCTGGAACGTACCTTCTTCCAACTTCCTGTCTCCTTCCCAAAGGTCTACTCTGGCATCCGGAATATTCTGCAAGGCTAACATGGTAGTGGTAAATGGAATGTTATTGGTCACGGATATCAACAATGGTACATCGGGGCTGATATGACCATTGACTACCAATTTCTTTTGGGAATCAATGATTTCAATTGGTGAAGGAGACTCAGATAGGCAGGAACAGGTTGCATAAAGCAACCCAAGCGCTGCTAAATTTCGGATGCCTTTAGAAGAATATTCCATATGAAAAACCAGGGATAAGTGGAAACAAGGGATTGTCTATGAGTTGGATGGATGCATCTGATGCTGATCCAGGATCTTGGGATAGGAAGAAGGTGTTTTGTCGGTTATATAGATTATACACACTGACTGAAAAGCGGTGCCCTCCCCATGTGGTGGTTTTTTCGTAATTGGCAGAAACATCCAATCGGTGATAGGGCTTGAAGCGGTAGGCATTTCGGGCACTGTACTCAATGAGATCTGCATTATTTCCTATCCTATCGCCTGGGACCACTACATTTTCAACAAAGGTCGAAACGGGTAATGTCACCGCCCTTCCTGTCAGGTAAATCCAAGTGGCACTGATATTCCATCGTTTGCCAACTTGCTGATTGATCAAGGCGGAAAAATCATGTCTTCTGTCGAAAATGAATGGAAATGGTTCCCCGTTATTGATTTCTTGGAAAATCCGGTCCGATTTTGACCAAGTATAGGATATCCAACCCTGTGTTTTCCCCACCTGCTTTTGAAGCATCATTTCCACCCCTTTGGCCAATCCATCTCCGGTGGTCACCTTCTCACTTATACTTCCCGTATTCAGAAAAAATGTCACCCCATCTTTGAAATCCAAGAGACCTTCCATTTTCTTATGGAAGCCTTCTACCGTAAAATCAACCCCTCTGGAAAACGTTTTGGTATACCCCAAAGACCACTGATTGGCATTTTGTGGGCCTATCTCCGGACTGGACCCCAGCCAAAGATCGGTTGGCAGCCCGATGCCGCTGTTGGTCAGCAGGTGGAGATATTGGGTCATTTTTGCGTACCCTCCCTTGATGGCGTTTGATTCATTGATTGCCCATCTAAAGGAAGCCCTGGGCTGAATGGAAGGATAACTTACCCCACCCGACCAAAAATTACTGGCATGAATACCGACATTGACGCCCAAATTTCGGTTGATCGTTATCTCGTCCTCCACAAAAACAAACCCTTCCCATGCGTTATTCTCTTCCCTCAAGCTGGAAGAATCCTCCTCACGTTGGTTATTGCGGGTGATGGAGAAGTTGGACTGAAATTGATTTACAAATCGATGTCTGAGGAGAAGTCCGCCAAATTTCACAAAGTGTGTTGGATTTGGGAAATAGCTGAAATCAATTTTTCCCCCATAGTCCCGGATGGAGGACTGTTGGTCCGAAAAGTCCTCACTAAATATCCTTTCGCTACCTGATCTTATTTCTACATTGTTATCCGAAACGGTATTCAACTGATACCTGCTTGTAAAAATATTGACATTTGAAAACAGGGTTGGCTGAAAGACATGGTTCCATCGCAAAGAGGCCACCTGATTGCCCCAACCAAGTTTGACATCTTGTTCACTTTCTACCGTGGAGTTTCCGAAAGAGCTTATTCTTAGCGTATTGTCTCTATAGCGGTCATTTCCCTGATAAATGCTCATGTAGATCCGATCCTTGGCAGAAATGGTATAGTTGACCTTGGCATTGATATCGTAGAAGGAATAATTGCTTTGGCCTCCACTGGCACCATTTTCGATTTTTTGCCTTCTGGTAACAGGAACCAAAATAGGATCCAAAAAGCTTCTCCGTGCCGAAACCATAAAAGTCATTTTCTCCCCCGCCAAAGGTCCTTCCAAAAAGAACTTCGAGGCAAAGGTACTGAGTCCGACATTTCCTGAAATTCTTTCCTTAGTGCCTTCTTTCATGCTGATATCCAAGACGGAGGAAAGCCTTCCTCCATATCGGGCCGGAAAAGCTCCTTTGGTCAAATCCATGTTTTGGATCGCGTCGGCATTGAATACCGAGAGAAAGCCAAAAAGATGGGAAACATTGTACATAGGCACGCCGTCCAACAGGATCAGATTTTGATCTTGAGAACCGCCTCGTACATTGAATCCCGATGTGCCTTCGGTACCAAACTGTACGCCAGGAAGCAGTTGAAGAATCCGAAGCGGGTCAACCTCTCCGCCGATTGCAGGCAGCTTTCGGACCAAGGCCATATTTACCTTGAAGGAACTCATCTGAATTTCCTCCACCTTGTCTTCCACCGAGACTACGGATACCTCATCCAATAGCACATTGGCAATTTGGAGCTGGAAATTCTTCGCGATGTCTTGGAATAAAGCAACCTCTTCGGTCAGGGTCTGAAAACCCACATAAGAAATCTTTACCTTGTAGTTGCCCTGTGGAATGGATAATGCGAAGTATCCATATTCATTGGTGGTAATTCCGATTCCTGTCCCCAAGACTTGAATGTTGGCACCGATAAGCTTTTCTCCATCACCCTGATTGGTCACATAGCCGCTGAGAATTCTTCTGGAGGAAGCGGTAGGCGACAATAAGATCAGATTCCCCTGAATCTTATATTCCAATTGTAAGGCAGCTGTCCAAAAAGAAAGGATTTCTTCAAGTTTAGCCTGCTCAAAATTTAAGTCCACAACCTTTCCTTTTGGGAGGATTTGGCTTTGGTAGACAAACCGAAATGGAGTCTGCTGCTCAATACTTTCGATCAGTTGCTCGGAGGAGTAGGTTCCATTCAAACTTATCCGGTCCTGAGCTTTGGCCCAAAAAGACAAAAGACTGAGGATAGAAAACAGGAGTAGTCTTACCATGTCTCACCTCCCATTTCACAATTTCCACCTTGCAATACTACACTCGATTTGGAGGATTGCTGCAGTTCGCTTCCAAAGGTCATGGCTACAGCCTGCACCATCTCATCTGGAGTCAATCCTTCAAACTTGGCCGTGAGTCCGCAGCCCATCAAAGAAGTAGCCGAGACCTTTACCTCAATGCCAAAATTATAGGCCATGTCGGCGACAAACTGAGACAATGGTGCGTTGTCATACTTCAGTTCACCTGTCCACCAAGCAAGGTCATTGGCGCTTTTTTCCTTTTCTACGAACTGATCGCCCAAAATGGTCAGTGACATGTCCTTTGTCAGGATACTGCTTTGACCTGAAGGGACGCCAAATTCCACTTTACCGGAGAAAACAGAGACGGTGGCTTCTCGCGGCTGAGGCGATTGGACCAAAAAGGATGTTCCCAATACTTTGACAAAATGTGATTCGGTTTGGACCAAAAATGGTTTTTGCTCAATTCTTTTTACTTCAAAAAATGCGTCGCCTTCCAAAAAGACAGTTCGATCCTCCGCCAAATAGTTCTTAGAAACGGTCAGTTCAGCACCCTCTTTCAGCATCACGCGGGAACTATCTGACAGCCAAATCTCCATGGGCCCGTTTTCAGCGATGTAATGTTCCTGCTTGGATGAAATCGAAAGCCAAACCGATACAGAAATCGTCAGGATGACGGCCGCTGCTGCAGCATATTTGAAAAAGGCAGGAATAGTAAAAGTCTTCTTTTCCCCGATTTCTGTTTCAATTCCTGACCAAATCCTTTCCCGGTCAGGCAGAGGAATCCTGGAAGACAACTTTGCTGAATTTTGCCAAAGCACTTGGTAGCTTTCCCATTTCTGAAGATTCTCAGGACTTTTGTCAAGCCATTCATGCAATTCCTGAATATCATCCTGACTCGGACTTTCGAGCCATCTTGCCAATTGTTCGTCTGTAGGTTCCATTAGTTTCCTCTTTCCCTATAAGTCGAGAAGTGGATTCAAAACCCCCATCCTGCTAATGAAAAATTTGCAGCAATCCGAAAAATAGTTGTGGAAGGAGATTTTTTCTTAGAATTTTGAGGGCTTTACCGATTTGGTTTTCTACCGTTTTTGGACTGATATCCAAAGTTTTAGCGATATCGGCATAGCTCATTTGCTCATATCTATTGAGCTTGAATATCGTTTGGCAACGATCAGGTAGTGAATCGATCTGTTTTTTCAATAAGTGCAATCGATCCTCTTCAGTTGACTGATTTATTTCATCTTGGTCCTCATCAGCAAAATCCAACTGATCATTGTAAACAAAGTTATCATTCTTTTTTCTGCGATAATCTATCGCTTTAAATGTGGCTGCTTTAAGTAGATAGGCATTCCAGTTTTCAACTTGGGATAATTCTTCCCTTCGGTTCCAAATCCTGATAAAAATATCTTGGGTAAGTTCCTCCGCCTCTTCCTGATTATTCAAAAGAAAAAAAATTCTTTTATAGACTGAATTGAAATGAACCTCAAAAAATTTCCTATAGGTTTTTTGGTCAAAAACCGTAGATTGATTGGGCGATTGGTTTCTATTTCCCATTTTTTTGGCTCATTACCAATCAATAAGCTAAAATCAATGGAATTGTTTAAAATTTATTTGGAGGCATGAATTGATGATTTAAAGAAATAAATTAGGATTTTTTCCCGAAGCAAAATCCCTGACTGTTATAAAGGTCCCCATGTTTATGAACTCATGGAGCTTCAAAAAGATAATTATGACAAAAGCTCTATGCAACTTGAGGCAGAGATTTTATTTATTTTCTTTTTGGCGTGGTTTGGGGGCAGGAAAATCAAGTTGGCATACTTTGGTGAAAAGCACTAAAATCTTCCTACTCTAAAACTCTTTTATAAGCCATAGGGGTAGGTGGGGCACAATTTGCTATTCTTGCTCTTGGATCCAAAACATCATTACACCCCAGAAAGGTGACTACCAAAATAGTGTTATCTTCTTCAAGAGAAAATTCCGCTACTTCGTCAGGTATAACCCACTCAAGCTGTTCCTTTAATAGGCCAATTTCACTTGGCGGAATCAAATAATTTTCTGCGTAAAAATGGCTAATGGATGACAAAACCAACTTACCATCAATTTTGGAATAATTACCTTTAGAATAATCTAATATTCCTGGTTGAAGCTCTTCAGTAGGGATATTTCTAATAGAAATACTTTCGTAGGTGCCATTTGATTTGAATTCAAAGATATGCTCCCAGCTATCTTCTTCAGTACTAAATTCCTTTTCCCATTTTCCCTCCAGTTCTCCGGGAATAATGACTTCCTCCTGTTCTATACAAGAGATTACGGAAAGGAGCAAAATAGAGTAGAGTAAAGCTTTTTTCATAGGTAAATTAGGTTAAACTAGAATTAAGATTTTTAACGTGCTTTTTTCTAAAAAGATTAAAGGCACCGTAGCTTTCTTAGGAGCGTTCCTTGGTTTACAATCCATCGCCAATGTGAGTGTCTTCACTCACTTCCCTGAGTCAATAAGCCTACCCCAAAAACTGTCTCAAATAATTCCTACTGGTCAGAATAGCCTTGAATTTATCGGCTTCAGTTTTTTCGTAAGCTTTATCTTCTACTTCAATGCAGACAGGTCCCCTGTAGCCTACCGAAGTCAAAGCAGAAAAGAAATCCCTCCAATTCACATCACCAAGTCCCGGCAATTTTGGAGAATGGTATTCCAATGGGTGTGCCATGGTTCCCACGTGATTAAGTTTATTGCGATAAACTTTGGCATCTTTGAGATGGATGTGGAAAAGTTTGTCTTTGTAATCATAGATAGGTTGAATCTCGTCCATTTGCTGCCAAACCAAATGAGAGGGATCGTAATTCAATCCAAAATTATCGGAAGGGATAATGGAAAACATTTCATCCCAAATAGCAGGTGTATGCGCCAGGTTTTTTCCGCTTGGCCATTCATCGGCAGTAAAATACATGGGGCAGTTTTCGATGGCTATTTTGATGTTATGGTCCTCGGCAAACTTGATGATGGCCGGCCATTTTTTGGCAAAGGTTTTCAGATTATCGGAAATACTTTTGGTATGATCCGCTCCAATAAAAGTGTTGACAACTCCAAGGCCCATCTTACTTGCTGCTTGGATGACCTTTTTGATATGGGCAAAATAGTAGTCACTTTTTTCCTGATCAGCGTCCAAAGGATTGGGATAATATCCAAGTCCTGAGATATAAATGCCTCTGTTTCCGACATATTCCTGGATATAGGCAATCTTGCCTTCATCCAAGTTATCCACATCAATGTGGGTGATGCCTGCATACCTTCTTTCAGCTTTGCCCTTGGGCCAACACATGATTTCCACACATTCGAATTGATTTGCGGCAGCAAAGTCAATGACTTCTTCAAAAGAATTTTCAGCCAATATGGCACTTACAAATCCAAGGTTAAGCATAGGGGATTATATTTAGATTGATGTTTTTGATGGAACGCTGATGACGCTGATCTGGCTGATTTACACTGATTTTATCAGCGACAATCTGCCCTATCTGCGTCAACAGTGGTCTTTGGAAAATGGAATGCTGATGACTCAGATCAAACGGATTAACACTGATTTTTTTCTGCGATTATCAGCCCAATCAGTGTCATCAGCGTTCCATCGAAAATAACACACAAGTTATACTGTTCCAAAAATCCATAAAAAAATCAGCGACCATCAGCCCAATCAGCATCATCAGCGTTCCATCCACGATTCCAGATATTGGCTTAATTCGCTTAAATCAGGACTCTTTCCATTTTGGATATAGGCCCCAGAACAGCCCATGCCCAGCAAAAGCCTTTCCTCCATTTCCAATTCCAACAAACAGCCCAAGGCATAACCTGCGTTGAAATTGTCTCCGCCTCCGGTGAGGATCTTGGGTTCTGCGACCAATTTACCTTCAACTTGAACCATCCCTTTTTGAGTTATTGCAAAACTCCTGTTGACAGGATGAATCAGCAGACAGGCGATTGTCATGTTGTCAAATATGGCTTTGGCTTTTTCTTCCGTAGAAGTTTCTTTTTTACCCGGATTTTCCAAAGCATCAAAGACAATATTCGTTTCGTTTTCATTTAGACCAAGGGTGACTTCCCCAAATTCACTAAACCTGGAAATGATCTGAAGGGCTTCCCTGATCTCCTGATTGGATTTCCTGGAGGGATCACACAAATCGAAAAGGAATTTCTTGCCAACAGATCCGTTTGGCTTTACTATTTCATCCAATAGCCCTAGCCAGATATCAGAGGCATGAGGAAGATTTACCCAATCCACTGCGGCAACCAACTGACTGTCAAGATAAATTTTCTTAAGGTCATCAATACCCATTCTATCCTTGACTTTTTCCCAATTATAATCATCAAATGACCCGCAATCAGAAAATATCAATTTGCCATCGTGAAACTCAAATGCATCTGATTGCCCAGGATTCTCCAAACTGTGAACTTGAATATTGGGGTGCAGGTCCTCAAAAACAGGATGTATCTTGGGAAAGCCCAAGGTGCCCAAACAGTGGACCTGAAAACCAAGCGAACCCATGGCTTGGGACATAATGGGTGCGTTACCACCTATTTTGATTTCTTTGAGGGATAACTCCACTTGGCCGCTTTTGCCGGAAAGGCCTTTTACATGATCGGCGAAACCTGAAATATCCTTGAAAAATTGCTTCTCTTTACCGGATTTTTTGTGGATAACTCCATACAAGCTATCCACATACCCATCAAACCCAATCATGATGGATTGGTCAAGTTTATGGTTGTTGAGCTTTTGGGCCAGTTTCCCTAATCGATCATTTGCGTTTTTGGAAGCCATAAAAATTGATCAATAGCCTACACTTTCTTTGAATTCAGGCTTATCACCGGATTCTCCGCCATATTTCTTTTTGGCATCTTCCAGAATCGTCGCAGTGGCAGTTGCCCCGATTCTAGTGACTCCCCAGGATTTTACTTTGAGCAGATCCTCCAAAGTCCTTACCCCGCCGGCAGCTTTGATCTGTACTTCCGGATCGCTGTGTTTTCGCATCAATTTCAGGTCATGTTCTGTAGCCCCTTCATAACTGTATTTACCATCACTTCCTTTTATAAAACCATAGCCAGTGGAGGTCTTGACAAACTCTACTTTGGCCGCGCTACAGATTTCACAGAGTTTGATTTTGTATTTGTCTTCGGGTAGATAATCATTTTCAAAAATCACTTTTAAAGCAGCTTTGTGTTTTTTGGTTACCGCTGCAATTGCTTCAATTTCCTGACTCACATATTCCCAATCCTCTTGTAAGACTTTCCCTATGTTGACCACCATATCGATTTCTACAGCGCCATCTTGACAAGCTTTTTCGGTTTCGTAGACTTTTACATCTGTACTGCTATTGCCATGGGGAAATCCAATCACGGTACAGACCATCACATCCGAATCTTCCAACCACTTGACGGCATCCTTCACAGCATAGGGTTTGATGCAGACTGAAGCTGCATCATAATGTTTGGCCAATTCACATCCTTCTTTCAGGTCTTTGTCTGTCATCGTGGGATGCAAGAGGCTATGGTCTATCATTTTGGCGAGTTCTCTGACTTCTTTTAGCATATTTATTTATTTGATTTTTGAATATTTCTATTGAAAATAACTCCCGATAGCATAGGAATCGGTATTGAAAAACAGGGAACTGTAAATAAAAAAATCCTTTCGTGAAGTCCCATATTTTCGGTAAGTATGAAGGATGGGTTCTCCTATCTCGGTTTCGAGAAAAGCTGCCAATTCTTCGTCAGCCTTGACTGCCCTTACTTCCTGATCCATTGAAATGATTTCGATTTCAAAATTCAAAGCAAGAGTAGTGAACAAAGAATCATTGACAAGTTTCGCTTCTGCAAATTTTGGAAGGTTCATATTTGGAATATAGGTATACTCCAACATAATGGGTGATTGATTGATCAGTCTAAGCCGATGCAGGAAATAGCAACCGACTTCCGATTCTGCTTCTGATAGCGTATAGAAAAAATCATCCGGCCAATTTTGCAGAGCAGGACCTTCCAGAATCTGATTATTGACTTTGTCGTCTGTATGGCTGATCACTTCAGAAAAACCTTTGAAGGACAAAAGCCCTAAGCGTTTTTTCTTAAGATTTACGATGCTGCCTTTGCCCTTTCTTTTGATGATATAGCCATCATCTTCCATTTTTTGAAGCGCCTGTCTGACTGTGGCCCTGG
The DNA here is from genome assembly GCF_900176595.1 of Aquiflexum balticum DSM 16537. GTDB lineage: Bacteria > Bacteroidota > Bacteroidia > Cytophagales > Cyclobacteriaceae > Aquiflexum > Aquiflexum balticum. The sequence goes on along the minus strand of NZ_LT838813.1, from coordinate 821,872 downwards.
TCATGTCATGTTCAGATGACAACACATTTTCAGAAGGAAGTAAATCCCCTTCCTTATAAACGCCTTTGATGATCTGTGATTTGAGCAGCTGTTGTAATTCCCTGTACTTGAAGGTTTCCATTACCAAAAATAAGAACCCCAACTTGTATATACAAGTTGGGATTTCAAAAATTAAATCAAACCTTTCTAAAGGTGACGATCTACATCCATGCGTTCATGTAAAATTCTAACGATTTCGATATCATTTTCCAATTGGCGGAAAAAGATTACATGTTTACCAACTCTATAACTCCTGTATCCGACGATAATATGGTCACATTTTCTTCCTTTCCCGGGTAATTCTGATAGTTCATGAAAAGCCTTATCTAAGTTTCTAAGATAAATATCTCTTTGCCCAATCCCCCATTCTTTTTGAGTATAGCGGGCTATAGATATTAGATCGCTTTTTGCCTTATTGGTGAGAAAAAATGCCAAAATTATTCCTTGTTGAGTTCCTCAAATAGACTATCTAGTGAATATTCAGCCCTGCCGCTTTCTTCACCTTCGATTATAGATCTCCTCAATAACTCCAATTTGGTTTCTTGAGCTTCCAAAAGTCTTAATGCAGCTCGAATTGTCTCACTTGTTGACCCATATCTTCCTTTTTTGATTTGTTGATCTATAAAATCCTCAAAGTGATGCCCTAATATAATACTAGTGTTTTTAGACATATAAATTTTATTTTACCCTAAATGTACCAATATATAATATTATTTGGTATTGAATCAAGTGAAATTAATGTTCTGACCAGAACAAATTTAAGTTAATAAAATATCACAGTCTTGATTCCATAAGCAAGCACCCCCGACTAGGTGAAATGTGGCTTGAGCGCTAAGGGTAATTTGCCTACCCTGCAAGCTGGTTACTCACTAATTCCGATAGCTGTCGGAATTATCAAAGAGCCTGAATGCAGGGCAGGCAAACTGCACCCAGTCACCACGGACCACTATTCTACATTTAAAAGCGAAACACTAGTATAAAAAGCTTGTCCCAATTAAACTTTTTTCACGTATATTGGTATATACTTTTGGTAATACGAACAGAAACATGAAAACACTTTCACTAAAATTGGATGAAGGGATCTTCGAGGAGACCGAAAAGATTGTGTCGGAAAATGGGATTCCGCGAAATAGGTATATCAATGAGGCGCTGAGGTTTTACAACCGAGTCCAAAAACGCAAAAAACTTGCGAAGGACTTTGCAATCGCATCAAAGATGGTCAAAAACTCATCGATGTTGGTCAATAAGGAAATGGACGAGTTGATCGATGAAGGCGCAATTTGACATTTGGCTTGCCAACCTAAATCCTTCAAAAGGAACTGAACCTGGAAAAATCCGACCTGTTGTTATCATCCAATCAGATCTTCTGAACAAGGTCGGGCATCCATCCACGCTTGTTTGCCCCATCACAAGTCAGCTATCCGAAGAGGAGAATGTGCTGCGGGTGAAACTCGATACCTTCGGAACAGGACTGGAACAGGATTCGGAAGTATTAATCGACCAAATCCGGGCCTTGGATAATCAACGGTTGCTTCAGCGCCTTGGCAAAATCGGAGCGGATCAATCAGAAGAGCTGTTGTGGAAGCTTAAGGCGATCCTGGATATTTAGCAGATCATTGGAATGAATCAATAAAATATCACAGTCTTGTTTCCATAAGCAAGCACCTTCCTTTCCAAGTGGTATTTGATGGCTTTTGATAAAACCACTTTCTCTACATCCTGACCGATTTGGACCAAATCCGAAGGTAAGTTATGGTGCCGTACTCTGGCGATATCCTGTTCAATGATAGGTCCTGCATCCAATTCTTCTGTGACATAATGGGCAGTGGCCCCTATTATTTTGACGCCTCTTTCATAGGCCGCATGATAAGGTTTGGCACCTACAAATGCGGGAAGGAAAGAGTGATGGATATTGATGATTTTGTTGGGATAATTACGGATAAAATCACCACTGAGAATCTGCATGTATCGGGCCAAGACCACAAAATCCACCCTGAATTCATTGAGCAATTCCAACTGTCTCTCTTCGACAAGATCTTTATTGGATTTGTCCATGGGAAGGTAATAAAATGGAATACCAAATGCCTCTACCACTTTCTTATGGTCAGGATGATTGGAAATGACCAAAGGTATCTCGACCTCAAACTGGCCAGAATAGAACTTGCTCAAAATATCGATCAGACAATGGGACAACTTGGAAACCATGATGGCCATTCTTGGTTTTCTGAAATTGAAATAGAGTTCAAATTCCATCTCGAACATCTTGCCAACCTTGGCCTCGAAAATGGGTTCAATTTCCTCTTTTTTGAGCGCGAAACTTTCAAGTTCCCAGGCGGCCCTCATAAAAAACATCCCGATTTCTTCATCCACATGCTGATCTATCTCCAAGATATTGCCGTGATAAGAAAATAAAAATTCCGATACTGCTGCCACAATACCTTTTTGATCCTTGCAGCGGATCATTAAAATTGCTTTTTTCATTTTGTAAAAATATTAGGTTAACAATGCTTCTATATCTTCTTTGTCCAAGGTCTTCATAAAGCTTTCCTCGGTACTGATGAGTTCTCCGGCCAAGGCCATTTTTCTTTGCTGAAGTGCCATGATTTTTTCTTCAACAGTATCTTTGGTGATAAATTTATAGATGATGACTTTGTTTTCCTGACCGATTCGGTGGGCCCTGTCTATGGCTTGGGCTTCTACAGCAGGATTCCACCAAGGGTCCAGCAAAAAGACATATTCGGCCTTGGTCAGATTGAGGCCAACACCGCCTGCCTTAAGGGAAATCAGGAAAATCTTTACTTCCTCATTTTCCTGAAAAGTAGTGACCTGTTTTTGTCTGTCTTTGGTCGTACCGTCCAGATAAGCATACTTCATATTTTCCTGATCAAGATATTCTCGGACAATAGCCAAATGTCGTACAAATTGACTGAAGACCAATACCTTGTGTCCTTCACTTGCGGTGGCATGCAACATGTGGATAACATCCTCGAGTTTACCTGAATCTCCTTCGTATGCCTTGTCAGTCAACTTGGGGTGATTGGCGATTTGTCGCAATTGGGTCAGGCCTCTCAAGAGCATAAACTGTTGATTTTTCATCCCGGGAACTCCCAATTCCTTGACTATTTTTTCCCTGTAATAACCTTTCACCTCTTCATAAGCTTTTTCTTGGTCAGAAGTCATCGTAGAGTATTTGATGTTTACTACTTTTTCAGGAAGGTCAGTAGCCACTTGGGTTTTTAATCTTCTAAGAATAAAAGGCTTGATCATGGCATTCAGCTTGATTGCTTTGTCCATGTCATTCTTTTTTTCAATCGGAAGAAGAAATTGTTTCTTGAACATGTTCTGATTGCCCAAAAGCCCTCTGTTGATGAAATTCATCTGTGACCACAAATCCATGGTGCCGTTCTCCACAGGTGTGCCTGTCAGAATCAATCTATGGCGGCAATTGAGTTCGTTAACTGCCTTCGCAATAATGCTCCCGGGATTTTTGATGGCTTGGGATTCATCCAAAATAATATAATTGAAATAGAAATCTTTGAAGATATCCACATCCATCCTGGTAATGCCGTAAGAGGTCAATACTAGATCGTATTTCGCAAATTGAGCATTGTCTTTTAACCTTTGAGTTCCGGTATATGTCAGGATTTTTAATTTAGGAGTGAATTTTTTGGCTTCCAATTCCCAATTATAAATAAGGGAAGTAGGCATGACCAAAAGTGAAGTCGCATCTGGGTTTGTTTCTTTTTCATGTGCCAAAAGTGCAAGGGTCTGAACGGTTTTCCCCAATCCCATATCATCAGCGAGACATCCGCCAAAACGGTATTCGCTCAAAAATCTCAACCAATTATACCCGGCTTTTTGGTAGGGGCGAAGGGTGCCTTTGAAGGTCACAGGCAAATCATACTCCTCAATACTGGAAAAATCCCTGAGTTTTTCCAGTTTTCGGCTAAGGGTAAGTTTTACCAGATTTCCACTTTGAAGTTCTTGGGCAAGTGCTATATGATGTTTTTTGAGGACAAGTGCATGTTCTTCGTTCTCTTTTTCCTGATCTTCCAAAAAGGCAAAAATTTCAGAATAATTTACAAACCATGAATCCGGGATTACTGCGATTTCACCATTGGGTAATTCAAATTCGGTTTTCCCCAAAAGCAACATTTTACGGATTTTTTGGAAAGGGATCTGATAAGGTCCAAACTGAATGATTGCATGAACATCAAACCAATCTATGTTTTCTTTGACTTCTACGGAAATATGTGCACGCCCGATAAAATAACGTTTACCTTTCATATTGGTGCCCTGCTGTATTCGGATACCAATATTTTCGAGTGATTCTTTATGGGTATTGATCCAATCGAATGCTTTTGATTTGGCTAAGGAATACCTGGCTGTACGGACTGGCAATCCAAGGTCTTTCAAATAATCTCCATATGATTTCTCCTTCTCGAGATCTCGAATTACTTTGTGAAAAATATAATTGTCTTCAATTTCTTCCAACTCTACATTGTTGGCAGTTTTATCTTCTGCCCTAAATGCATATTCACCGTATTGGAACTGAAGGTCAAATACTATCTTGTCTTCTTCTTCGCCATTTTCAAGGTTATTTCCAAATAGGTCTACTTTAGGGTTTGAAGGTAGATCACTGAGGCTCAGGACTGGATTTGGTTTTGATCTTTCCACTTTGATATCAAAGCCTTTGGCATAGACATCGAAAGAAGATACCAATTGGGTTATGAATTTTTCGTAATACTGTTTTTCAACTTTTCGTGGAATAACAATGAATTTTTTGTTCAGAAAGGGCTTCAGTTTTTTTCCATCCACCCCTTTTTCAAAACTGTACAATTGATAATTCACGACAAGCCAAGCAGGCTCGTGGCAAATCAAAAAACCGTTTCTATACTGCCATTCCAACTTTTCTCCCTGATATTTGATGGTGGGGAAATAATGGGTATTTTCTTCATTCCGTCTGAAATGAAAAAGGACAGAGGCTTTTTCAGGCATAATTTCAATCTCTCTCCAAATGGGATTGCCGTCATTCCCCATTTCAAAAAATCGTTTTCCGTGCAATTTTTCCAAAATCTTAGCCCGGAGAGCTTCCAGTTTCAATTCAATTAATTGCTGATATTCTTTGTTACCGGAATTCTCATCATAAATCTTCCTAAGAAATTCCTTTGGTTTGAGTTTTTTGGTGTTGAATCTTTTGACCACTGCATCCTGTTGCATTTCGTCCATCCAGCGGATCAGCTGAAAGTCAGTCTCATCCAGACCCGAGGAAAATTCAGGAGCATTGACATGCGATATGTTCTGATGGGCATAGGACAGCCTGCCTTTTTCATCCAACTGTACTACAAAGGATTCAAAAAGCAATCCCAGGAATTCATGGCTGAATAAAGAATAAATAATCTCAAATGGCTGTTCTGCTGATACTTTCATAGGGACAATTTGATGTCAAACGGAGCGAATCCGTCAACCAAACTCATTTTTGCTAAATAAAACAGTTCGAAAAATAAGGAATAAAATCTGATTCTGAAAGTGGAAATTTTTAGTAGGTGACACTTCTCACTTAATTTGATGCGGCAAGGACATAGTTTTGCCTTTGTGTAAAATTATTAAGTTTAAGAAACTGTTCATTAATAATTATCACTAGCTTTGAGCGAGAAATTGATGAAATGATTATTAAATCCATAAATCATTTAAAAATCAGCAATAAGAAAAGTTTTGCAGCGGCAACTTTAATGTTATGCTTATTTTTTTCTTTTCTAACCATTCAAAATGTAAGTTCTGAGCCAATTTATGATTCCGATTTAGTGGAATCGGAAGTTTCGACCACTGATTTTGGTTTTGAAAACAATATTAGCTCTAAAGTTTTTTTTATAGAAATAGAAGAGAATGAAGAAGATACAAAAAGAGAAGTCAAAGAGAATTCGGATCTAAATCAATCTGGATTCCGCTCACCGATTTATCCTCTCCAACTGTTTTTACACGTTGACGGATCGTCTTTCAATAATGAAGTTGTTTTTTCAAATGATTCTGAGTTGTATATTCTTTTTCATTGTCTTAAGGTTCACTTGGGATAATTTTTAAAACCTGACATAGTCCACAGGTTTAGTACTTCAATTTCTTAATACAAATTTTCTATTATAATCTTTGCTAATTATGGCATCACCATTGCCTGAAGAACTCAATCATGTCATCCATGAATTGGGTCACTACCTGCCTGCGCAAGCTCCTTTAAAGGACTTTGTGCATCATAATACATTGCATGCTTTTCAACAACTACCCTTCCATGAGGCACTGCAGACCGCAGCCGAAAACTTCGGTTACAAAACCTACCTTTCAGTAGAGTCATTTAGGGAATTATATTCCAAAAACAAGATAAGCGCGGATATCCTTGACCGGGTAATTCTTTCCCATAAAGGCCAAAAAGAGTCGGCCAAATGGAAGGATGTCATGCTCCATAAAAACTGTAAAAACCAACCTGAAGCCATTGTGGGCCGGTTGAGGAAGGTTTGGAAGAGTCATCACCATGTCAACCTTGATAAAGAAACGCATATTACGCTTTTCAGGATGTTGGGAAGTTATCTTGACCAAGGTATTGCCATCTGGAAATTCCCTGTACCTTCCAAGGGTTTTCTGGCCGCCATCCGAAACCTCGAATCCAACAGTTTTACCAATCTCTTCAAAACTGAAAGGGCGAAAAACTTACTCCTTGACCCCAAAACCAAATTGCAAGACCTGCTTGAAATTTTGGTCGGAAGCAAGGACTATTTCAGGCAATACCTTTTTGACCAGCAGTTTGCCCATCCCGGATGGTCGGGCATGGTCGCTGTATTGGAACATCAGCCGCAGAGTTTGTTGGACAAAAAAGCCATCAGTCTCCATGACCTGATTTTTGTTGAGTGTCTGCTTGAGATTGATGCGCTTGACAGGAGGCTGGGAGATCATTGGGATCCCTTGGTCAAACATCTACCCGAAGACCTCTTACCGATTTTGACCAAAACCGAAGGAAAAGAATATTATGATGTACTCAAAATGTGGCAGGAAGCTTTCGAATGGACCTATTTTGACCAAGTCATCCGGGGACTTCAACTCAGTCACGAAAAGGATTTCAAGAAGGAAGCCTCCTCATTTCAGGCGCTTTTTTGCATAGACGACCGTTGCTGTTCGGTCAGAAGGTATATCGAGCGGTTTGCGCCGGATAGCCAGACTTTTGGCACAGCGGGATTTTTCAACATTCCGTTTTTCTTCCAGCCAGAGCACAGCAAATTCATGACCAAAGTATGTCCTGCACCGGTGACTCCTGTTCATGTTATCCGGGAATCTGAAGCCAAATTGAGACACGAAAAAGACTCCCATTTCAGCAAACATTCGAAAGGGATTTTTGGAGGATGGGCGATTTCCCAGACCATGGGTTTTTGGTCGGCTGTAAAAATGGCCAAGAACATTTTCCGTCCCGGCCCTACACCTGCTATGGTTTCTTCCTTCAGCCATATGGATCCAAAGGGGAAACTGAGTATTGAATGCAAGTCTACCGAACATAAATATCATGGACTTCAGGTAGGTTTTACCCTGGAAGAAATGACCAATAGTCTGGAAGGATTGCTCAAAGGCATCGGATTGGTCAAGGACTTTGCTCCTTTGGTATACATTTTTGGACATGGGGCAAGCTCTGTAAATAATACCCACTATGCCGGCTATGACTGTGGTGCTTGTAGCGGACGTTCCGGTTCGGTCAATGCCCGCGTGGGTGCTTTCTTTGGAAACCATCCGGAAGTCAGAAAGGCCCTGGAAGAAAGAGGAATCTACATTCCTGTCACCACCCAATTTGTGGGAGGCTTGCATGACACGACGAGAGATGAGATGGAGTTTTATGACATCGATGTCTTGACTGAAGATAACATGCTCCGACACCAGAATAATCTCCAGACTTTTGAAATCGCCTTGGATTATAACGCCAAAGAAAGGTCAAGGAGATTTGATACCGTCGACTCCACACAGGAAGCCGCCAAAGTACACGAGAAAGTCAAGCTCAGGGCATTGTCGCTTTTCGAACCAAGGCCTGAATGGAACCATGCGACCAATGCACTCTGTGTGATCGGGAAAAGAGAATCCAACAAGCACCTGTTTTTGGATAAAAGAGCCTTCCTCAATTCTTATGATTATGGCATTGATCCTGAAGGAAAATACCTTCTGAACATCGTTAAAGCTGTGGCACCTGTCTGTGGAGGCATCAACCTCGAGTATTATTTCTCCAGGGTAGACAACCAACGGCTTGGGGCAGGGAGCAAACTTCCCCATAATGTCATGGGATTGATAGGTGTTGCAAACGGTATTGACGGAGACCTGAGGCCCGGATTACCAAGTCAGATGATCAACATCCATGATCCACTTAGGATCCTGATCACGGTAGAGCATTTTCCGGAAACAATCCTCAAAACAATCAAAACCCATGAAGCAACCTATGAGTGGTTTGCCAATGAATGGGTGAGACTGGTCGCTATCCATCCTGAAACCAAAGAGGCCTTTCTGTTTAAGAAAGGGGAATTTATTCCTTACCAGCCACATGCCAAGCACATTGAAAAGATCCAAAATCTGGATGAATTATTGGTTTCGACTTCCGAAAACTTACCTGTCTTCTTGCTGAGCTAATTATGGAAAATCAAATCATCATCAGCAGCTTTGTGGTTATTCCTTTTATAGGATTCTTACTTTCCTTGTTGCTACCCGAGAAAAATGAAGCCGGTCTTGCCAGAATGGCCTTCTTTACGATCAGCTTTCAGCTAGCTTCCGCTTTGGGATACATCGGATATTGGCTGATTGTACTTAAGGGCCGACCGGTGAATATCCCTGAATTCGTTTTATACCAGCACCATGATTATGAGTTTCTGATTGACTTTTACTTTGATAGAGTCACGGCAGTATATCTCTTTGTCGGAGCATTTGTTACATTTCTGATCACGCGGTATAGCAAATATTACCTGCACCTTGAGGAAGGTTATAAGCGCTTCTTCAACTCCATCCTTTTCTTTTATCTAGCTTATAATCTGACTGTATTGGCAGGGAATTTCGAGACGCTGTTTATCGGATGGGAGATGTTGGGGATCTCTTCTTTTTTGTTGATTGCCTTTTACCGCAACAGGTACCTGCCGGTCAGGAATGCTGTGAAGGTTTTTTCCATCTATAGAATCGGAGACATTGGGATCATTTTGGCCATGTGGGCAAGCCATCACCTTTGGCATGAAAACATCACCTTCCTGAAGCTGAACAATGAACAACTTGTAATCGAGCACCTCTCCCAACATGGAGGCATCGGCTTATTTATCTCGCTAGGAATATTGGTAGCTGCAGCTGCAAAATCAGCGCAGCTGCCATTTTCTTCCTGGCTTCCAAGGGCCATGGAAGGTCCCACACCTTCAAGTGCGATTTTCTATGGATCGCTTTCTGTGCATTTTGGGGTCTTCTTATTGCTTAGGACATTCCCTTTTTGGGAGCACCAGATTACAGCGCGGATTCTGATAGGATTGCTTGGTTTGGCGACCACTTTGGTGGCCTATCCTATTGCCCGTGTTCAGTCTTCGATTAAGTCTCAGATTGCCTATGCTTCCATTGCGCAGATTGGGATCATGTTTATCGAGGTCGCTTTAGGGCTACAAGTTCTGGCCCTGATCCACTTTGCAGGCAATGCCTTCCTGAGAACTTATCAGCTTTTGGTATCTCCTTCGGTGGTGAGTTACATGATCCGGGATCAGTTTTACCATTTCAAGCCAAAAGAAATTACTGTGGAAGATACATTTCCCAAGCGTCTTGAATACAGCCTTTTCATCCTTTCACTTAAGGAATGGAACCTGGATGTATTTATGAACAAATGGGTCTTTTCTCCCATCAAAAAGGTGGGAAGTAAATTGGATTTTCTCACTCCAAAAAACCTCCTCTTGTATTTCCTACCCATGTATGGAATCGGACTTTACGGCTACTTCCATCAAGAATACTTGCCTCAAGGAATACAGGAATTGATCCCCGGCACCTTTGCCTTTATAGGGATGATGATGGTATTCAAGGCGTTTTCTGAACGGAATTACCCCAGGCTGGCCTGGATGCTCGTCATTGCAAACCATTTCTGGATTGCACTTGCCGTTTCCTTCAACGAGACCTTTGACTACAATCAAACCCTGATTTACCTCAGCGGGGTTACCGTATTTGGCATCCTGGGATATGTGATCTTGGAATACTTAAGGAAAAAGGAGCCGGAGTATTTTGACATGAACCAATATTATGGACATGTCTATGAATACCGGAAACTGGCTTTGGTCTTCTTGATTGCCACCTTGGGATTGATGGCATTTCCTATTTCACCCACATTTATCGGAGTGGATTTGATCTTTAGTCATATCCATGAGGACCAATACCTTCTTGCTTTCTTTGACTCTGCGAGTTTTATCATTGGAGGCATCGCCCTGATCCGGATTTATTCCCGCCTTTTCCTCGGCCCCCATATCAAAAATTACCACGAAAAAGCACTCAAATCTTCTTAAGCCATTATCATGAAAACTCATAAATTTCAAATCCCTTTGACCGGTATAGCCGGACTCAAACAAAACTGGAGGGCAGACCTGACTTCTGGTTTCTTGGTATTTCTTATCGCTTTACCCCTTTGCCTTGGCATTTCTATGGCTTCAGGCTTCCCTCCTGTAGCCGGAATATTCACGGCCATCATCGGTGGCCTGGTAGTCAGCTTTCTCGGAGGCTCGCAGCTGACGATCAAAGGCCCCGCGGCAGGTCTGATCATCATTGCCCTCGGTGCAGTGACCGAATTGGGGCAGGGTGATCCCATGCTTGGGTATAAACTGACTTTAGCTGTTGTTGTAGCGGCAGGAATCCTACAGGTGATATTTGGTTGGATAAAGTCCGGGGTTTTGGCTGATTTCTTCCCCTCATCAGCAGTACATGGAATGCTTGCGGCAATCGGAATCATCATCATTGCAAAGCAACTGTTTACCATGATCGGTGTCAAGCCCGAAGCAAGTGAAACTTTAGAGCTGTTTGCAGAACTTCCGCATGCTTTCAGCGAACTCAATCCTGAAATCGCCTTGATCGGATTTATAAGTCTGCTGATTTTATTTCTTTTCCCTTTATTCAAAAACAAGTATATCAGAATGATACCTGCCCCCCTGCTTGTCATCTTGGTTGCCATTCCTATCGGAAGGTATTTTGACTTGGAGCATGAACACAGCTACCTGTTTTTGGATGGGCATGAATATACCATCGGGCCAAAATTTCTGGTAACCTTGCCGGACAACCTGCTTTCGGCCATCACTTTCCCTGATTTCTCCCAGGTATTTTCAATGGTATCCATCAAGTATATCATCATGTTTGCCTTGGTGGGAAGTCTGGAGTCTTTGCTAAGCTCCAAAGCCATCGATGGATTGGATCCATTCAAAAGAAAATCCAATATGAACAAAGATCTGATGGGAGTTGGGATAGGAAACACACTGGCAGGATTTATCGGCGGTCTGCCGATGATCTCAGAAATCGTCCGAAGCTCTGCCAACATCAATAACGGTGGCAAAACTGCCTGGTCGAATTTCTTCCACGGCATGTTCCTGTTGATCTTTGTGGCTTTTTTTCCAAACTTGATCCATCAGATTCCTTTGGCTGCTTTGGCCGCAATGTTGGTTTACACAGGTTTCAAGTTAGCCTCCCCTCAGTCTTTTTACAGCACCTACAAAATCGGTAAAGAACAGCTCGCAGTCTTCCTTGTCACCATTGTGTTTACCCTCGCCACGGATTTATTGATCGGTATCGGTGTGGGCATTCTTACCAAGTTTATCATTCACTTGGTTAATGGTCTTCCATTGAAATACATCTTCAAACCCATGTTTACAGTAAGCGAAAACGGAAATGAATTTACAGTTGATGTCTTTCATTCCGCTGTTTTCAGTAATTATATCAAACTCAAAAAATCCCTCGATGCGCTTCCAAGAGAAAAAACCATCCGGATCGATTTTAGCAATGCGAATTTGGTTGATCATACTGTACTTGAAAATCTGCACCATTACCAACATGACTATGAGCATACTGGAGGCCATTTTGTTCTCTGTGGAATGGACCATTTGAAGAAAAATTCAGACCATCACCTCTCCGGAAGGAAACTGAAAAAGGAAAAAGCATGATACAGCCATTCATTGATCTAATATTTAGCAAATATGGATATACGCCTCTTTGGCATTAACCCTATATTCTCCTTCAATCGGGGCGGAAGACCGAAGTCGGAAGACCGATGTCGGGCATTTCATTCCTCAGACTAGAATTAACATAGATGTCCAATCTTCTGGCATAATTGCGTACATACATATTTGCAAAAGATTCAATCCTAATCTCCAATATCCCGACAAAGGGATGATCAATTTAATCCAATAAAAAAAGGGTGCAGATTCATGTCCACACCCTTTTCTTTATACTGATTGGTTACAAAATTTTTATTGACCTTGACCTAAGGAAAATCCTTGGACTCCATCAAAGAAGTAAAGGTTTTCTGTTTTTATCACATCAATGTCAAGGTGGGAAGCCCTTGAAAGTAGCTCGATAATATCGGCTTTGGAAAAAGACCTGCCCTCTTTTGGTTTGAATCTGCATCTCCAATGGTCTGTGCAGAATGTTTCTTCAAATCCCTCAGGCCAAACTTTGATTCCGCGGTTGGTGATCATGGAGAGTTTGACCTCAGAAAAATTCATTTTCTGAACCAGCGCTGCAATTTCCTCTGCACTGGTTCCATTCCAATGGACGAACACATCAACTCCTACCAATTCCTTTTTGGCCGGCTGCTTTTTCTTGTATTTTGGCAAGACCATGGGAATGTTTTTGTCATAGTGGACAGCAGGAAATACCTGTGGTTTCTGACCCAATCTGGCAATCACTGCCTTAGCAAATTCCTTGGTTCCAACTTTCTCTTTGCTCACTCCTTCTTTAAAAATATCGTAGGTATGGATTCCGTCCTCAATGGTTTTGAGCCAGGCATTCTGTACTTTCTCGGCGACATCTGACTGCCCAATGTGGTTCAACATCATGATGGCCCCTTGAAGAAGTCCTGAGGGATTTGCAATGTTTTGGCCGGCCCTGCGCGGTGCTGAACCATGAATCGCTTCAAACATGGCGCATTCCTCTCCGATATTAGCAGATCCCGCAAGTCCTACTGAACCTGTGATCTGGGCGGCCACATCTGACAAAACATCCCCATAAAGGTTGGGCATGACCAATACGTCAAATGCTTCCGGGCTATCTGCCAACTTGGCCGCGCCGATATCTATGATCCAATGTTCGTTTTCTATTTCAGGATATTCTTTCGCGATTTCATCAAAAACTTTATGGAAAAGACCATCCGTTTGCTTCATGATATTGTCTTTGGTGAAGCAGGTTACTTTTTTCCTGTTCTGCTGACGGGCATATTCGAAGGCATACCTGACAATTTTTTCACAACCCGGACGGCTGATAAGCTTGAGGCATTGTACTACCTCATCCGTCTGCTGATGCTCGATGCCGGCATACAGATCTTCCTCATTTTCCCTGACGATCACGACATCCATGACAGGATGCTTGGTCGACACAAAAGGATGCAAACTTCTGCAAGGTCTAACATTGGAATACAGTCCCAAAAATTTTCTGGTAGTCACATTCAGACTTTTGTATCCGCCACCTTGGGGGGTGGTAATCGGAGCCTTCAAAAAAATTTTGTTTCTCCTGATGATATCCCATGAGGAATTTGCGATTCCCGAGGTGTTGCCCGAAAGGTACACTTTCTCCCCTACCTCGATCTCTTCAATTTCAATTTTGGCACCTGCGGCAAGGATGATTTCCAAGGTGGCATCCATTATTTCAGGTCCAATTCCGTCGCCTTTGGCTACTGTTATTTTTTTCATATGGAGGTTTTGATTTGGTTCGATCAAAATTCTCAGAAAAATCACATAAATAATAATATATGTTTTTAATACATATTATAAAAATATTTTATATTTTTAACAATATCATAACCCAAAAATTGGTCATTGGCGCTGAAATATCTTTGTTATGGTCAAAAAAAAACACTGCCAGAAGCAGTGTCTATTTTCCTTACTAAACCTCAAAATACCTCCGCCAATGTTTGTGTCTCCACAAACATTCCTTATTCTGAATTATTCATTCTTAATTTTTTGATTTTTTCCCCTCCATTGACCGAAAATTTACTTTCCTTCCTTATCTTCAAAAACAAATCAGTTAGCATCCCTTTTTGATCAAATTTAGCTTATGGCTCTTTTTCAGAATTCAGTTCTTAAGAAATACCTCGCAGGTCAGGAACAGGCTGCTATGCATGCTGCCTTTGGGGCTTACCTGACGTATTTCCACGATCCCATGCGCCGGGCAAATATCCGGGCATCGAAAGAAGAACAGTTTCAGGAGGGATTTCTCCGTGAACTCTTTGTAAATATCCTCGGCTACACGATCAATCCCGATCCGGATTTTAACCTGACCACGGAACTCAAAAACATCAAGGACAGCAAGAAAACGGATGGTGCAATCATTAAAGACGGCAAAGCCATCGCCGTCATAGAACTGAAAGGGACAGATACCAAAGACCTGGAAAAAATCAGGGATCAGGCTTTCAATTATAAAAACAACCATCCCGACTGTATCTATGTCATCACGAGCAACTTTGAAAAGCTGCGCTTCTATATCCACAATGCGGTAGATTATATCGAGTTTTCTATCCTGCAGATGCAGCAGGAGGAATTCCGTCTGCTGTGGCTGCTGCTCCAAAAGGACAACCTCCTTGCAGGAATCCCCCAACAGATCAAAACCGAATCGCTCCTTGTAGAAGAACAGGTCACCAAGAAACTTTATGCGGATTACTCTGCCTTCAAACAGGAACTCTGGCAGGATATGGTCGCCAACAATCCCGGACAGGACGAACTTCTGCTCTATAAGAAAAGCCAAAAGCTGCTCGACCGCTTTCTCTTTATCTTCTTTGCCGAGGACAAGGGACTGCTGCCACCAAACTCCATCTCCGAGATCGTCAAGCAATGGGTCAAGCTCGCCGAGATGGACGAGTACCGACCGCTGTATGACCGGTTCAAAAAGTATTTTGGCTATATGAATACCGGTAGGGTGATTCCCGGCAAAGCCGAAATCCATGCCTACAACGGCGGACTCTTCGCACCTGATGAACTTTTGGACAGCCTGACTATCTCCGATACCCTGCTCAAAAAGCACGTCTCCAAACTCACCGAGTACGACTTCGAATCGGAAGTGGACACCAATATCCTCGGGCATATCTTCGAGCATAGTCTCAACGATATAGAGAATGTCCGCGCTTCGCTGGAGGGGACAGTCGTAGACAAAAGCAAAACCAAGCGGAAGAAAGACGGGGTATTCTACACCCCCAAGTACATCACCAAATACATCGTGGACAATACCCTCGGGAAACTCTGCGCGGAGAAAAAAGCCGAACTCGGCATCATCGATGAGGAATTTGCCAAGGGGAAAGCCGGGAGGAAGAAAGACACCCTGCAGAAGCTTGTAGCCCAACTCAAAGCATACAGAGAATGGCTGCTGCAACTCGCTATCTGCGATCCTGCCTGCGGATCGGGCGCTTTCCTGAATCAGGTTCTGGAGTTCCTGATGGCCGAGCACCGCTATCTCGACGAACTCGAATCCATGCTCTTTGGCAGCAGCATCGTCTTCCCCAACGTGGAAAACCATATCCTCGAAAACAACATCTTCGGCGTCGATATCAATGAAGAATCTGTGGAGATCGCCCGCCTCAGCTTATGGCTGCGCACGGCACAGAAGGGCAGAAAACTCAGCACCCTCAGTTCCAATATCAAAGTAGGCAACTCCCTGATCGATGACCCTGAAGTAGCAGGAGACTTGGCCTTTGACTGGCAAGCCCAATTCCCAAAGGCATTTGCCAAAGGAGGGTTTGATGTGGTGGTTGGGAATCCGCCTTATGTAAGTAGCAAAGGGGAGAATTTTAATGAAATAGATAAAGCTTTTTTGACACGTGCTTATCATACTGCAGCATATCAAATTGATCTATACATGTTGTTCCTTGAAAAAGGAATACAGTTGATCTCTGAGATTGGATTAACATCCTTCATTGTTCCAAATACATGGTTAAATAATCTGAATCTTGAATCCGTTAGAAGGTTCATGTTAAACAATACTTCATTGAAAGATATAGTGTTAATGCCATCGGGAACTTTTGCAAGTGCCAGTGTTGATACGGTCATTGTAACTTTTTCATTAGGTGAAATGAACGATAATGTACAACTTCTGAAATGCGAGAACAGTGAATTTGATTCTATTGGTTTTGGAAATCAAAAAGATTGGGCGCATGAAAAAGGAGCTATAATAAATGTGTTTCTCGATCAGCGAACTACTCAATTAATAAAGAAAATAGAGACCAATTCAATTGTTATTGGAGATTTTTGTGAAGCGGTTAGGGGGGTAGGGATTTACCACAAAAGAAAAGGGCACACAAAGGAGTTTATAGAATCCGATCCATTTCAATCAATTCACAAAGTCGATGATACGTTTGTTCCATATTTGAGAGGGAAAAATTTGCAACGTTGGCATTTAACTTGGAATCAGGACAGTTTCATAAGTTACGGTGATTGGTTAGCTGAACCTCGTGACCCAAAGTTTTTTGAAGGTGAAAGAATTTTGATTCGAAAAATACTTTCGGATAGAATTAATATTGCTTTCATAGAAAACAATTTTGTAGTAGACCAACAAATTTACACGGTTAAAATAGAGAAGCCGATAAATTTTAGCTTAAAGGCATTGTTAGCGATCCTGTCTTCTAGTTTGATTACCTACTATTTCAAGCTAAAGTTTTCTGAATTTGATGATTTGTTCCCTCAAATTAAGCTTGATCACATTAAAAGTCTGCCCATTTCGCAACATTTGCCAGATTCAAATGATAAATTTACTCAACTAGTCAACATGGGACTCAATATGGTTTCCCAGCTAAATGATTTAAAAGAAGGGATTTTGATGCTTATTAAATCTAAATTTTCAATAGAACAACCCTCTAACAAACTTCAAAACTGGCCTTCACTAGACTTCAAAGAATTCTTGCGAGAATTGACCAAGGCCAAGGTGAAGTTGAGTCTGTCGGAAGAAGCGGAATGGATGGCCTATTTCCATGAACAAAAAGCCAAAGCCCAATCCCTCCAATCCGACATCACCCGCCTCGACCGCGAGATCGATAAGCTCGTGTATGAGTTGTATGGATTGACGGAGGAGGAGATTAGGATAGTGGAAGGGGGTGAGGGGTGAGCACAAAAAAAATAATTGGAAGCCTTGAGGATTATTTCCAGGATGGTATAGTGTCTGATACAATGTTAGCAATTCATCATTATGTGATTCAAAGAACAATTGGAGAGAATTATATTGCATTGAAAAATGCGCCAAATAAAAATCTAAATAAGCTTTTTGGACAATTGCAGGCTTCATCAAGTGACCTAGCTATAATTCATTTATCAAAAGTATTTGATAAAAAAAACAAACATCATCTTGTAAGGAGTATCGAAGAATTATTAGATTATAATTTTCAAATCACTAGCTATTTTCCTTTAGTTACAAATGATTATATAGAATTTTCTCTCATCAAATCAAAATTAGGCATCGAGTATCTACCGATAAAATTTGACAACCCAAATGAATTAGCGAAATTCTTCAAGGATATTTTTAATTCACTGTCAATAAAAAGGAAATCTGATGATGTGAAATTTATAAGGAACAAGTTCTTGGCTCACAATGAACATGAGGTAGAATTTAATCATTTGAATAATTTCTGGGAAGATTTTTTATACCTGATTGATTTTCTAAAAATATTTATTTCCTTGTTTGGAGTAACAATATTAAGCGCTAGTTATTTTCAATTTCAAGACTTTAAACAAGGCTCTTTACATTATTCGATTATTTCAGATTTATATTGGTTAGTTGAAGAAATTCAAAAAGAAATAGGTGAAGAAAATTTTAAATTTTGGTGGAATGAGTGATTTATTCAATTAGGTAATGGCAATATTCAGACAGTTTACAGCAAACAATATTCCCATGAAGCCTTATGCTTTTTGGAAGGAATTAGCAATGGAAGCATATCTTTTAGAGAATGAAGATATTCTAAAACTTGATGAGCAGAATTTTTCAGAAGTTGAAGTTTTAGACGCAGAAATAGCACTAAAGAGTGGGAGGAAAACAGGCGACGGGAGGATTGATATTCTTGCTAAATATGGTGGGGAATATCTGGGGATTGTTGAAATCAAATTGAATGAAATAAATGAATTAAGTTTAAAGCAATTAGAGAATTATTTGGATGTTAGATCTCAGATTTTTCAATTTCATAATTACTGGATAGAAGAAACTGAACCAAAATGGGTTGGACTTTTAGTAGGATCAAGTATTAGTGCAGGTTTGCAGGAAAAATTATCGAATGGATATCAATACCTAGGTATTCCTATTGCAGGAATGACCATAAAGAGATTTAGGAGTGAAAAGAATGAAATTTTTGTCATATCTGATACCTTTTTTAAATTCTCTTACAGCTCAAAAGATTATTCAAAATTTATTTTTCAAGGAGGAGAGTATAATAAAGGAAGGTTGGTTCATGCTGTTATAAAATCCCATGTGGAAAGAAATCCAGATTTGACATATTCTGAATTAAAGCGCGATTATCCAGATTCTATCCAAGGAAGTTTTGGAGTTTTTGATCTTACTGCCAATGCAGAAAATATTTTTTCTAGGTGGGGACATAAAAGACATTATATCAAAGAAGAAGAAGTGATTAAACTGCAAGATCAGACAATATCAACTTGTACCCAATGGAACCCGGAAAACATCAAAGATTTCATAAATCAAGCTAAGAAGTTTGGATGGATGATCGAAATCAAATGAATTGTTTTTTTCAATAAGTTCAACCCCGCCTGGGTATAGTTTAAGCGTTTGACTGGGCGGAGTTTGCAACTCCGCCCAACTATTTTTCGGATTCCGTAAAGCTGTCGGGAGTAATTCCATTTCTGAAAAGTTCAACCCCCGTCTGGGAGTAGTTTATATAATTGACTTAGAACTGGGTGGGATTTGCAATTCCACCCTTTTTTTTTTGTGATTTGAAAACCCAATTCTGAAAAGTTCAATTCACTTCTCGGTTTCGTTCAGTTTCTTGAATTCGAATCCTCCTCTGGGTCTCTTCGGTGAATATTTTCCGCCGCTGTTTGTGTCACCACAAACATTTCATATTCTGAATTATTCCTTCTCTTGTGGCTAAAGCCGGAAATGTTGTTGATTCCCAATTAACCACCAGCTGAAGCAGGTGGAAATTAAAACCATGGATAGGTTGGGTTATAGTTTTTATTAATCAATATGAATTATTCATTCCTTTTCCAGTTATCCTGCTTCTCCAGAATCCGGATTTTTTTAAACCGCAATTGGCACAACTGAATTCCTAATTAGAATTTCCTTTTGAAACAATGAAAATTTGAATTCATATAAGTTCGGGTTGTAAAAAGGGGGAAACATAAAATCACCCAAAAAAAATATCAGGTGATTTCCGGTCTTATTCTGATTCCGAGTTTATGTATATCTGCTGATATGGATTCCATCTCAGGATAATTTCCGATTTTCCGAATGATTAGTTTTGGATTTATCCAGTAAAGCTCCTGAAGGTGGATAAATGAGTCCATCAACAATCCCATTTGTCTACCAAGCTTTGAATTTTGGACAATCCACCTGCCTGGAAACTGATTCAATCTGTTTTTGGAAGTGATTTTTATTAAAGCAATTTTGATTTCGCTTTGGGTTTTAAAAATAATAGCAGGCCTTGGTTTGCTTTGTATCTCGTTGTTTTCATCTTTCCAGGGGAACTTTACAAGTACCACATCTCCAACCGAATAATGCATGCTTACAGGTATTGCTCGTAAACATTTGAATCTTCATCGTCCCAACCCTCAGGTGAAATGTTTTCCTGAAAATATTGAATATCTTCCTTTGAAAGTTCAGTATTTAAATCAGGGTAAGCTGCCTTCTTAAGGGTTTTCTCAAGATCTGAAAGGTTGTTGAATATTTTATCCATTTGTTTGGCAATTCCCTTTGTAAAGAACACTTTTTCAAGGGTTTGTTTGCTTTGCAGCAACTCTTTCATTTGAGTTATTAATTTCTCTATTGCCAAATGGATGTCAATTAATTCTTTTGGATCAGAATTGTTGATCGATTCATAAATTTTAGCAGTCTCTTTTGAGATGTCATTTCTTAACTTAACCAAATAAATATACAGTATTGGAATAAAAAAAAGAGATGGTATACTAATCAGAACTACCCCAATTATTCCTGCAAAAATTTCTGCCCATCTGATTACTGTGGCCAATACATTAATCACCGATGACTCTAAATTGAGCCTGGTGTTTAATCTATTTGGGATATTTACAGTTGGATTATAATCCATGAGTATTTGTAAGTGATGTTATGAAAAATAAACGTGATTGTAAAAGTAGTGTTTTTAAATA
This sequence comes from Aquiflexum balticum DSM 16537, assembly GCF_900176595.1. Lineage (GTDB taxonomy): Bacteria > Bacteroidota > Bacteroidia > Cytophagales > Cyclobacteriaceae > Aquiflexum > Aquiflexum balticum. The sequence continues at coordinate 801,305 of NZ_LT838813.1, read as the reverse complement.
TATAAAATATAATTTGAATCCAAATTAAGATCGACTTCCAAGTTCAGAATATTATTCATTTACCTAAACAATCGATTGTTTTTAGCTATGGATTCTAAACGCAATGGACGCGAAGGTTTCGCAAAGGGTCCCAAAAGGAATTGACAATTTTTTACCACTGAGGACGCAGAGAACACGGAGAGTCATTCATCATTCAGAATTTTTGATTCTTTTCTAACGCCAATGTTTGTGTCTTCACAAACATTCCTTATCCTTAATTATTCATTCTTAATTTTTGGTTTTTTTCCCTCCATTGACCGAAAAATTACTTTATTCCTTATCTTCAAAAACAAATTAGTTTGAATCCCTTTTTGATCAAATTTTAGCTTATGGCTCTTTTTATACAGAGGGAAAAAATATTTTAAAAAGAATGAGATGAAATTATTGAAAAACAAATCAATAGAGGCCCAATCCCTCCAATCCGACATCATCCGCCTCGACCGGGAGATCAATGCCTTGGTCTATGAGTTGTATGGATTGACGGAGGAGGAGATTAGGATAGAGGAAGGGGGATAAAAATGATAAGTAGATAAAAACTCCAAGGATATGAAAATAATCAACTTTGAAACCCACAGGGGAAAAATACAAAAGACAAAAGGTTTGTTGCTATGTCTATTTTTTTTTCTTCTTTTATTTGGGAATGGGCTGTATGCACAGGAAAAAAATCAGATGGTAAGGTTGGCTATCATCAAAGTTGACCCTTTACAATTAGAAGCCTATCAAGTAGCACTAAAAGAACAAATGAATGCTGCAATTCTGAAAGAAGCTGGTGTATTAACCTACTATGCTGTTGCCGATAAAAGTGACCCTTCAAAAATCACCATATTGGAAATTTATGCAGATAATGCTGCCTACCAAACCCACATTACCAAGGCACATTTTCTTAAATACAAAGAGACGGTCAAGGATATGGTTACTTCATTGGAATTGGTAGATGTAGACCTCATTTCTTCCCTCAACAAAACAGGGAATTAGAACCCATCTATGTGTATAATATTCGTTTGCCTGGGCGGAAGTATGCAACTCCGTCCTACTATTTTTCGGATTCCGTTAAGTTGTCGGGAGTAATTCCATTTTCCGATAAGTTCAACCCCTTCAGGGTTGTTGCCATCATTTATCGATCATTCTTACCCCCGGTTGCACCGGGGGCTATTGAAAAGTTGGACCACTCCGTGGTCATCTATTCTAGTTTCCGGTTTTTTTGAAAAGACCCCGAACGGGGTCAAACTTCTCAATAACCACGGGCCGCTGCCCGTGGATAAAAGATATCCGTTTAATTTTGCACGACCCTGAAGGGGTCGAACTATTTTTGACAGAAAATTTTTAAATTCAACTATCCTTCACTTTTAAAACCAAATTCGTCTATGAGCACTTATACCCAAATAATTTTCCACATTATTTTTTCTACCAAACATCGGGAGCCAAGCCTGCTTCAATCTGAAAAGAAAAGACTTTATGCCTTTATCCATCAGTTGCTTACCAATAAAAACTGTCACCTGTACAGAATCAATGGCATGGAAGATCATCTCCATATTTTGACACATATACATACAACAGTGTCTGTTGCTGCATTGATCAAAGACATTAAACTCGCCTCAAGTGATTTCATTAACAAGGAGGGAATTTTCCCCAAATTCAATGGATGGCAGGATGGTTACGGGCATTTTCAGAGACCATCAAAGCCAAAGGCAGACTAATGAAATATATTAAAAATCAAGAGGAACACCATAAAAAGGTTACATTTTTGGAGGAATATCAAGCTTTGTTGGAGGAATACGAAATAAAATTTGACCCAAAATACCTGTTGTAGATAGATCGGATTTTAAATTTTGATTCTGAGAAAAGTTCAACCCCGTTCGGGGTTGTGGCTCCCGTTTTTGACATAGATTCCCCCGGTTGCCACCGGGGGCTATTGAGAAGTTGGACCACTCCGTGGTCCTCTATTCTATTTTCCGGATTTTTGAAAAGACCCCGAATGGGGTCAAACCTCTCAATAGCCACGGGCCGCAGCCCGTGAATAAATGATATAACGACCCAATTCCAACGACCCTAAATGGGTCGAACTTGTCTCTATTTCATAAATTGATCAATTAATTTCAGTCCTTTTGCCCACGTTTTTTTCCCTAAGTTACACCTAGAGTTCAATTCCGTTGAGTGTGATTTGTCATTCCACCCTTTTATTTTTTGGGATTTGAAATCTAATTCAATAACCTGTTTAAAAAAAGAATATCTCAACCTTTACCAATTTGGTAACTTTTTTATTAGTTTTGATATTGATTATTATGGTAATTAAGGCTATAAAAACTGAATCAGACTATAATCAAGCACTGCAAAGACTTGAAAAAATATTTCATGCTCCAGCAAACTCCGAAGAGGGTGACGAAGCAGAAATTTTATCAATATTGATTGAAAAGTATGAAGATGAACATTATCCTATTGACGCTCCTGATCCACTTGAGGCCATAAAGTTTAGAATGGAACAAATGGGAATGGATAACAAAGATTTGGCTGAGATTATTGGCTACAAAAGCCGTGTATCGGAAATTTTTAGTGGTAAAAGAAAACTCACACTCAAAATGATCAGGAATCTTCATGAGAAGTTAAATATACCTTATGAATCATTGATTGCGGACTACTAATGAACGATTTGCCACCTAATGAGTGTAGAAAATGCGTTTAACTGGGCGGAGTTTGCAACTCCGCCATACTATTTTTCGGATCCCCTACAGCTGTCGGGAGTATTTCCATTTCCTATTTAATTCAACTACACCAAACATCATTCTTTATTTATTCTCGGTTTTTGTCCCTTTAAAAACTCTCCTTCACATTCAGCTAAAACCTGAGTTTCCCGGATATTTTATTGTTTCAAAGGCCGCAAAGTTTAGGCAAAAGGATTAAAAAAATCGGAATTTCATGACAGGATCAATTCCATATGGGCAATATTTTTTGACATAAGTGAAAAAGGAAAATTGAAATACCCAAATGACTTAAACTCAACTTGATTTTAAGTAAACAGATTTTCCTTCTTTGATGGTTTCCATCACTTTAATGTCCATAATGGAAGCAGGTTCAACTTTTAATGGATTTTGATCCAAAATCACAAGATCTGCAAGTTTGCCAACTTCAAGCGTCCCTTTCGTTGCTTCCTCAAAGTATTGGAAAGCGGCCCAAGTAGTAATACTCCTCAAAGCATCATAGGGACTTATTCTTTCCTCCGGACCAATAACCTGTCCCGAACGGCTTGTTCTATTCACGACTGTATGTAGAATCATAATACTGTTAGGCAAAATCACCGGGGAATCATGGTGCTGACTGAAAATCATTCCTTTTCGAAGTGCCGTACCTGCCGGAGAAATACGGTATCCCCGCTCTTCTCCCAAAACTTCATTGACATGCCAATCGCCCCAATAAAAAGTGTGCAAGCCAAAAAAAGATGGTATCATTCCAAGTTCTTTCATTTTATCCAATTGCGGATCTGTCACCGTTTGGGAATGAATCATAACGGGTCTTCTGTCGTCATTTCCATAAAGAGATGCGGCATTTTCAACTGCCCTTATAAATTGGTCAGCAGCAGCATCTCCATTGCAATGTGCCAATATTTGCCATTTGTTTTCAAAAGATGCATTGATCAAGGAGAAAACAATTGAATCTTCCTGAATCGCAGGATAACCCCGATAGTCACTATTCTGTCCTGTTGGGGGTATTTTATAAGGTTTAGATAGCCAAGCCGTTTTTCCTTGTGGGGAACCATCAAGAGAAATTTTCGCTCCTGCAATTCTCAGGTGGTTTTGGTAGTTGTCACTTACGCCAACCACTTTGAGGTATTCCATCTGGGATTGGATATCAGGGTATACCGCGATATCAATATCAATTTGGTCCTTTTGGGCTAAATTTTTTAGGATTTCTGAGGCATCTTTGGATGCCCGGCCTTCTTGGGCAGTGGTAAAACCAAAAGACATGTATAAATCCTGTCCTGCCAAGGCAATTTTTTGATTGGCTTCTGAATCCAGGCTACCTAAAATTTTGAAAATGGGAATGAAAAATGCCATTTCTTCCAAGACTCCATTGGGAATTTGGGTTCCTTCAATCCTTCGAATCAGGCCTCCGGGCGGGTTTTTAATTCCATCAACATAGCGCACCATTTGGAGCCCCTTATTATTCATCGAAGCCAAATGTCCGGATTGGTGAATAATGATCACCGGAATGTCTTTTGACACTTTATCAAGGTCTTCGGCAGTAGGATGGAGCTTTTCTGTGAGTTGGGAATCATCATATCCAAAACCGATAATCCAGTTAATTTCATCAATGACTGTCTGGTTTTTTTCTTTCCATTCATTCAAAACATCCAAAACTGACTGAATGCTATTTACTTGACCATCAGGTGGAGGTAATAAATTGGCCGCCAAGGCTTGAATCCCGGTGTTAAAAATATGTCCATGTGCATCAATAAAACCGGGAAGTAGGGTTTTCCCTTTCAGGTCAACTTCTAAAGTTGGTTTTGGAAATGTTTCTTTCGCAGCATCCAAATTACCGGCAAAAGCGATTTTCCCATCTTTGACGACAAGTGCATCTATATATTGGGGTTGGTCACCAGACATGGTAATAATATCACCCCCGTAATAAAGCGTGACATTTTCAAGCGATGCGTTTTCTTCAGATTTGGTGCAGGCAAAGAAAAAATAAGCAGAAAAAAAGAAGAGCAAGAGGATAGAGCTATGAGTTCTCATATGATGTCAATTTTAGTTTAAAATTTACAAAAAGAAACATCAATGGCAAAGGCGAAGAGATTTTTTTAGTATTTCTTGGATTTTGGTAACTCTCTATTGTTTAACTATTTGAATTTCTTTGACTGCAAGGGAAGCAATTTGGGTTTCTTTAAAGAAAACATATAGCCAGCATAGTATAAACTTCCATTTATTTTTCATAGAAGACTTCCGATTTACAACCTAATTAGATCTTTAGTCGTAATCAGTCCAAATCTATATTCTCTTTAAACCTCAAACGTTGTCACCATGAAAATCTCCACTATCTTTTCGCTCCTTTTCTTGCTGCTTTTTAGCTCTTCCTGTGAAAATCTGGAGAGGAAGTTTCAGGAAAAAGTAAATCTGATCAATGAAAAAGCACAGTCATTGGATTCTTTGATGAATGAGGAATTGGAAAAGATGGGCTCATTGGATTCAATGATCAATCGGGAGTTGGATAAAGTAAATTCACTTGACTCCTTGATTGACCAAAAATTAGATAAAGTTAACTCCTTGGATTCTTTATTTAACGATACCTCCTCCAAGGTAGATTCGATGGTGCAGGGTAAAATGGACCGTATAAATCGGATTATCAATTAGAAGTTTTCTCTAAAACTTCATTCCTTTCTTCCGCTGAAAAAATTTCCAAACCTCTATCCAAAATACCCCTATGGAAGCAATCAAAAGAGAAGCAAGGAGTTTATTGAAACTTACAGGCTCGAAATCAAATACCCCCATAATGGCGGGAATCGTCAAGATCAAAACCAAGAGAATGAGGGAAATGCCCAAGATCAAGGGAACAAGTCTATTCTCATAGGTCAAAGTCTTGAAAACAGAATAATAGAAAGATCTGTTCACCAAGGTCAGGAAGATATTGCTGAAGACCAAGGTCGAAAAAATCAAGGTCCTGACACTTGCTTCGCTGTGGCCGGAATCCATGAGGTAAAACCCAAAACCCAAACAAGCACCGGTAATGGCCAAGCCCTGAACCACACTCAAAGAAAGTTCTGACCATGAAAAGAAAGTCTTTGACATGATCCGAGGTGGCTTGTTCATGGAATCCGGCTCGATCGGTTCATTCTCAAATACAATGGAACAGGTCGGTCCCATGATCAATTCGAGAAAAATCACATGGATCGGGGTGAAAATCACCGTAAACTCCCAACCCAATACCAAGGGCAGTAATACAATCAGAATGATGGGAATATGAATGGAAATGATGTATTGAATCGCTTTTTTGAGGTTTTCGTAGATCCTTCTACCTAGTGCGACCGCTTCCGTCATGTGCCCAAGGTCATCATCCATCAGGACCAAGGCTGCGGCCGATTTGGCCACCTCACTGCCACGCTTTCCCATCGCAATACCAATATGGGCAGCTTTTAGTGCGGGTCCATCATTCACCCCATCTCCGGTCATGGCGACCACTTCCCCGTTTTGCTTGAGGGCTTCGATTACTTTGAGCTTGGCTTTGGGAAACATCCTTGCAAAGACATGGGTTTCTTTGGCTTTTTGTTGGAGGTTAGAAGTTTCCATGGCCATCACTTCATCTCCGGTCATAATGGCTCCATCAGATTTCAATCCAACCTGAGTGGCGATGGCAGCTGCAGTTTTGGGATAATCTCCTGTAATCATTTTTACTTCTATTCCTGCCTTATAGAATGAATTCAGGACTCCCGCCATATTTTTCTTAGGAGGATCATAAAAAGCCAACAGTCCCAAAAATTCAAATTCGAATTCCTGTTGGGTTTTTGGATAATGTTCAATACTTGGGTCTGCCTTACCTACAGCCAAGACCCTATAGCCTTGTGAAGTGAACCTTTCCATTTGGGCCAAAACTTTTGTAGTGACCTTCTCAGGCAGGTTACTTTGATTTATTACTGCTTCTATACTTCCCTTGACAGCGATGATTTTTTCCCCATTCTCTTTTTGAAAAATATGGGTCATGATTGGTGGCTTTCCTCCAAGTGGATATTCATGAATCATTTTAGCAGTCTTCCTTTCATCGGTAGGCGCCACCTTTTCATAAAAATTATGGATGGATTTTTCCATAGGATCAAAAGGGAGGATCTCTGAAGCCCAAAGGGAATATTCCAAGGTGGTGCTGAATTGAGGCTTATCCTTGGCAAAATCCTGAAGACTTCCCTTTCCTAGGTCAAAGATGGCGCGGAGCTCCATCCTGTTTTCGGTCAATGTTCCGGTCTTATCCGTACAGATGACAGTTGCTGCACCAAGAGTTTCTACTGTATAGGGGCTTCTGGTGATTACTTTCTTTTTATAAAGGCGGTATGCGCCCAAAGCCATAAAAGTGCTGAAGGCCACAGGGATTTCTTCCGGTAAAATCGACATGGCCAAGGTAAGACCCTGAAGCAAGGCATTGAGAATGTCTTTTGAAATCATGTAATTGATTCCCCAAACCAACAAAAATGCAATGGCACCAAAGCTGACCATGTACTTGACAAAGCTTTTGATTTGGGTCTGAAGCGGTGTTTTGGTCTGTTCGATCTCCGCTAGACTTGTCCCGATTTTCCCCAATTCTGTTTGTTTTCCGATTGCCTGCACCTCAGCGACACAGTTGCCTGCGTCAACCATTGTGCCCTGAAATATCAATGGTGATTCAGAAAGATGGTCCTTGGAAACTGACAAGGATTCCCCTGTCAGGATGCTTTCATTGACTGAAAAATCATGTGCTTCGATAATCTTTGCATCAGCGGGAATCAGATTTCCATCTTCTACCAAGATAAGGTCCTTGACGACGATTTCTCCTGTTGGAATGGTTACAACTTCACCATTCCGATAGACTTTTGCTTGGGGGGAGGATAGTTTTTTGAGGGCATTGACTGCATTTTGGCTTTTGTTTTCCTGAAAAATGGAAATGCCGGAAACCAATCCTATTGCTACCAGCATAATGATGCCCTCGGTAGTTTCACCAAGGATAAAATAAATGACAGATGCTGCAATCAAAATGATAAACAAAGGCTCTTTAAGTATCTCAAGCAAAATCCCCCAAATGGGATTTTTGCTTTTTTCACCCATTTCATTGCTTCCAAAAGCCTTGCGGTTTGCGATTACTTCCTGATCACTTAGGCCTTTGTATTTCATCTTTATCCAAAAATCTTTGAGAATTTCAATTTAAACATTTATGATCTATTTCCTCAGGGTATTTTTTTTACCACAAAGAAAAAGAAGGTATCGCAAAGGGCGCAAAGGAAATTCGCTTCCCTGTTTTTGGCGGAAAGTTAATTTCATTCTTTCCATTTTTTCGGCCAAAAACCGGAATCGCCAATTCTCTTTATACCCCGAGTTTCCTTCCTCATTCGGGGCTACCCAAATTTGATCCCTACGGGATCCACTCGTTACCAATGTTTGTGTCATCACAAACATTTTTCATTCCCCGCCAATGGTTGTGTCATCACAAACATATCTCTCAATCAGTTGGAATAATCCATCAGTCCACTTGGGTAACAAAACCTTCCCTGATTTCAGGATGGCTGATTTCCCCGCCAGTGGTACCGGCTTCTTTGGCAAAAAAGAGGACAACTACCGCAAACAACAAAACAAAAAGGGAGAGAAAATTGGCCATGGATTTTTCTTTCCAATTGGCCCAAAAACCTATTAATGATAAAACTCCCAAACCATAAGAAAGGTAGGCAAATGTTTCTGCCGCCTCTTCATGGATTTCGATATATTTTTCTTCAATGCCGGGGAGATTTTCGATTACCTCTTCTGCATCTTCACCGGTTCCGAATGCGGGTAGGGTAAGAATAGATCCAAAAATAAATAATCCCAAAGCCGCTCTTTTTAGTAATTCTGAACGGAAAGCAAAGCCAATCACCATGACCAGAAACCCTATGATGGGAATGATAATGGGAAAGTGGTTGAAAATAAGATGAAGATGTGCTGGATTCATAGTTGTATTGGTTTAGTATGGTGACTATTTGATAAGCTGAAACCCGCCCTTAGAAAGGAATAGGGTTCCTGTGGCAAAATCTTTTTCTGAAAGTATTTCTACCATCTCTTCGTCCTGCAATCCTATGTCGACTTTGGTTTTTTTAAGATAATAGAGGTCCTCTTCTTTTTTGGTCAAAACGAGGACATAGTTCACATCATTGGAATTGATTACTGAGGAAATAGGTAAAGCGGTATTTTTGCTGCTTTTGACACCGATTTTAGCTTCGATAAACATCCCGGGTACCAGTAGGTTACCTTCTTTTTCGTTATCCAAATGGACATGAATGTTGAGCATACGTTTTTCGTTGATCGATTGCCCGATAAGGAAAATTTTACCCTTGAATTCCCTGCTTTTATTGTCCGGTAGGTAGAAAGTGACCGCCTGACCTATTTCCAAGGCTATGGCATCCTGCTCAAAAACATTGAGCTCAATATGCAGGTGGTCTTTGTTGATGATTGTCAGTGCGATATCCGAAGGATTGAGATACGTTCCTTGATTGACTTTGATGGATTCAATATAGCCGGAAATGGGCGCATAGATATTTGCTTTGGAGGTGATTTTGGCAGGATCAAGATCGCTTGTAGAGATATTGACCAATTGAAGTTTCTTTCGGAGACTTTCGGTTATAGCCAAGGTGCTTTTGTATTCGGATTCCGCCTTTCCAAAACTTTTTTGAGAAGAAATATTTTCTGCTATAAGGGTTTTTTGGCGTTCATAGTCAGATTTGAGGTAAGCAAGTTGGCTCATGGCATCCAGATAATCCTGCTGCATTTGTACAAACTCGGGGTTCTCTATGGTAAAGAGCACTTGTCCTTTTTGAACCTTTTGGCCTATCAACAAGTCAAAGCGGATGATATTTCCGCCAAAATAAGAGCTTACATCAAAGCGGCCCTCAGCAGGAATATTGACCATCCCTGTTGTCAGGATAAAATCCGAAAAGATATGTTCAGATAAAGGATCCAAGGTCATTTCGGCTTTGTCAAACTGCGCTTGTGTAAGGATGATTTCATTGGTATCCCTTTCAGCAAGAATTTCAATGGATTGCTCTTTACCTGATTGGCAAGCAGAAAACATGGCAGTTGAAAGGGCCAAATTAAGGAAGAGGTAGGAATAATTTTTCATGATTTAGGGGTTGATCAGGTAATTGATTTCCAGCACGGTCATATTATATCCTTGAAGATTGGTAAGGTAATCGACTTCAATATTTCTTGAATTTTCAATCAGAAGTACATATTGAAAGAAGTCAATTTCACCACTTTTGTAGGCTTGATTGCCCTGTGCAATCAATTGCATACTAAGCTGCTGTCCTTCCTGGGTATAAAATGAAATGGCCTCTTGGAATTTTTTTAATTCAATTTCCAATTGCTCTCTCCGGTTGGAGAGTTGAAAGGTATAATTATTGGCAGCCAGGTTTGTCTGGGCCAATTCAAATTTAGAGGCATTGATTTTCGCTTTTTGCGCACCAAACCAAAGCGGGATAGAAACCCCAAGTTGGATTCCGGGATAAATTCTTGCGTTGGGTCCGGTATTGGTTCCTCGGAAAAACTCCCCATAGAGGTCAGGTAGGAGCCTTTGTTTTTCCAGTATGACATTATCTTCTTTCAAATTAACAGACTTCTGAAAAAACTGTATGCCCGGATGAGATTCCATATTCCAATTAATAGTTGGCAATGGAATAAGTACTTGGTCAGGAATTACAAATTCACTTCCAGACTGGATTAATTGCTCCAATCTGACATAAGCTTGTTTTTTGCTTTCGCTGGTCTGTGCGAGCTGAACCGCAAGTTCCCGCATTTTGCTTCGGGCCGTTAATTTTTCCAGAAAGTTGGTTTCACCCACTTCATACCTTATATCTGCCGCGATGGAAAACTGTTGGTAGAGACTGTCCAAAAAGCGGTAATTTTCTTCCAGTTTTTGAAGATACAAGATGGTGTAATAGGTCTGGGAGACTTCCTTGATGATCTGATTTTGTGTGAGCAGATACTGCTGTTGTTCCACCATGGTCAAGTCTTCAAGTACCTTTCGCTGTTTGCCATAAACAGTGGGGAACTGTAGGCTTTGGCTTATCCCGAATACTTTATTTGAAAAGCCATTTTCGGCAATGTCATTTTGGTCATGTCGGTAAAAGACCTGGGTTTTATCCAAATTGAAACCCATTGGAACCATTGCCCTGGTAGCTTCCAATTTTTGGTAGGCAGACCGAAGGCCCAAATTATTTTGTAAAGCTGAGTCAATGGCGGCAGGAAGGTCAAGAATTGCTTTTTGTGAAAAGACTTCTATCGGATAAGCCAAGAACAACCAGAAAATAAAATATAGGGTTTTATGAGTGAGATTCATGGCTGTCTTTTTTGGAATGAAACATCGTGTACAATATAGGGAGTACTACCATGGTCAGTAAAGTGGCAGAAATCAAACCCCCTACGACCACTGTAGCTAAAGGTCTTTGCACCTCCGCACCTGCAGAGGTAGATATTGCCATAGGCAAAAATCCCATTGCCGCAGCTGCAGCTGTCAGCAATACAGGCCGAAGTCTTTCTTTCGTTCCCCTGAGAATCAGGGATTTCAGGTCACCGGAATGTTCTTTCTGTAGTTCTTTGAAATGCTCTATGAGCACAATTCCATTCAGTACTGCGATTCCGAACAAGGCAATAAAGCCCACCCCGGCAGATATACTGAATGGCATTCCCCGGAAGTAAAGCAGTAAGATTCCGCCCACAGCTGAAAAAGGAATGGCTGTATAAATCATCAGGGCTTCTTTAATTGAAGAGAGAGCAAAAAACAATAGCAAGAAGATTAAGGCCAATGCAATCGGTACAGCTACAATCAACCTGGCTTTTGCCATATTGAGGTTTTCGAATTGACCGCCATAATCCACGTAATAGCCTTCAGGAAGCTTTATTTCGGATTGAATGATAGCCTGAATATCCTTTACAACGGATTGCAAATCCCTGTTTCTTACATTGACGCCGATGACAACTCTTCTTTTGGTATCATCCCTTGAAATTTTGGCAGGCCCCTTGTCAAGGTAAATCTCTGCGAATTCAGTTAAAGGTAAGAAACTGCCATTCGGAAGGTTTACGGAGGCTTGTCGGATATTATCCAGGTCCTTTCTGAATTCGTTGGGAAACCTGGTGACCAAATCAAATTGCTTTTCTCCTTCGAAAACTGTACCCGCAGATTTACCTGCAAATCCCATAGTAACAATGTCATTCAAGGTGCTGATGTTGATGCCATACTTGGCAATCTTCTCCCGATCATAGCGGATTTTCATCTGGGGCAATCCGGCTGTTTTTTCTACTATGATGTCAGCAGCACCCTCTACGCCTCTGATTGCAGCTTCGATTTCCTGGGCTTTCTGATTAAGAACAGTCAGGTCTTCACCAAATACTTTGATGGCCAAATCAGCCCTAACCCCTGTGATCAACTCATTAAATCTCATTTCGATAGGCTGTGTAAACTCAAATTCCAATCCCGCTATAACAGAAAGAGATTCTTTGAATGCATCTGCCAATTCATCCTTTGTAGAGGCAGTCGTCCAATCTTTATGTGGTTTTAAGGTTACAATGATGTCACTTTCTTCCATGGACATGGGGTCGGTAGGGATTTCAGCAGCTCCTATCCGGCTGACTACCTGATCCACTTCAGGGAATTCAAGAAGTATTTTTTCAATTTCAGTCGTAATTTCAATGGTATTGCTTAAGGTGGTACCGGTTTTAAGTACAGGTTGTATGACGAAATCGCCTTCATCCAAGGTGGGGATGAATTCTGCTCCCATCCTGGAGAATATTCCAAAAGAGACAATCAATAAGACTGCAGCAAGGCTGAGAACGGTCTTTTTTCTTTCCAATGCCCAGCTAATGGTGGGTTGGTAAAGGCTGTTGATCCAGTCAATTAATCTATTGCTGATTGTTCTCTTTTTTGGATCAGTGGCTTTGAGAAAAAGGGAAGAAACAACCGGTACATAAGTAAGCCCTAAAATCATTGTTCCTATGAGAGCAAAACTGAATACTTTGGCCATAGGGCCAAACATTTTTCCTTCCACACCTGAAAGAGAAAGGATAGGGATGAAAACGATGATGATGATGATCTGACCAAATACAGCCGAGTGCATCATTTTGGAAGCGCTTTCAATGGCGATTTTGTCTTTTTGGATCTTTACCTCTGATTTTGAAAGACCAAGCAACAGACCATATTTTGCAGTCAACTGAAATGCAATGAACTCTACAATGATAACTGCGCCATCAATGATAATCCCAAAGTCAATTGCGCCTAAACTCATCAAATTGGCATCTACCCCAAAAATGTACATCATGGAAAGCGCAAAGAGCAAACTTAGCGGGATGACGGATGAAACCACCAATCCTGACCTTAAATTTCCCAGAAGCAGAACAACAACAAAAACAACGATCAAACAGCCCAAAATCAAGTTCTCGGCTATGGTGAAAGTTGTTTTTCCAATCAGTTCACTTCTATCCAAAAAGCCATTGACAATTATTCCCTCGGGAAGAGTAGGGGTAATCTGCTCAAGTTTTGCCTTTACCCGATCTATGGTTGCTTTTGAATCAGCATCTTTGAGCATCATGACCTGGCCAAGGACTTTTTCACCTTGACCGTTTGCCGTAATGGCCCCGAATCGGTTGGCATGTCCAAATCCCACTTTTGCCAGATCTCTTACATAGATGGGCATACCATTGCGGTTATCCACTACAATAAGGCCGATTTCTTCCAGGGTTTTGACCTGTCCTTCGGCTCGGATAAAAAAAGATTCATTGGTTTTTTCAATATACCCACCGCCTGCAATGGCATTGTTTTCTTGAAGTGCTTTGAAAACCTGAAGAAGGTCGATATTCATGGCTTTCAGTCTTTCCGGACTGACCGCCACTTCATATTGCTTTAGAAATCCGCCCCAGGTATTGACTTCCACCACGCCTGAAATCCCTGAAAGCTGCCTTTTGACTACCCAATCCTGAATTGTCCTCAGATCGGTCAAAGTATAACGATCCTCGAAGCCGGGTTTGACATCAATGATGTATTGAAATATCTCTCCAAGACCGGTGGAGATAGGCCCCATAAATGGTTGACCAAAACCTGTAGGGATATTTTCCTCAGCAGTTTTGATTTTTTCAGCGATCAATTGCCGGGGGAGATAAGTACCCATGTTATCTTCAAAAACTATTGTGACAACAGAAAGTCCGAATTTGGAGACTGAACGGATTTCTTTTACTCCGGGCAGGTTGACCATTTCCAACTCAATAGGGTAGGTCAGGTATTTTTCCACATCTTCGGTAGAAAGATTTCTTGAAGTGGTGATCACCTGTACCTGATTGTTGGTTACATCAGGAACTGCCCCAATGGGTATCTGCGAAAGCGAATATGAACCGAAGCCAATGAGTCCAAGGACAAAAAGAAAAACAATAATTTTGTTTCCTACACTCCAACGGATGATTTTGTCTAACATGGCACCTCAGGTTTGATAGAACAAAGTTCTACAAGGTACCTTAGAACAGACTTAAGGAATTCTTAAGATTTGCTTAAGATTGGATCAGGGATTCATCAAATTTTAATGTAAAAATGGTGCCGTTATCTTTTTCACTTTTCACCTCAATTTGAATTTTGAGGTCATCACAAAGCCTCTTCACAATGGACAAACCCAATCCCGCGCCTTTGATCCGGCCCAATATGGAACTGTCTCCTCTAAAAAACGGATTGAATATCTTTGTTATATGTTCAGGTTCTATTCCTATTCCATGATCACAAATGTCCACATCGACTCCTGAAGGTGATTTTTTTATTCGAATCTGAACATCTGAGTCATTTTGAGAATATTTCAAGGAATTTTCAAGAAGATTTTGAAAGACCATGGAAAGTGCATTTTCATTGGATAAAACATAAACAGGTTGATCCAATTGGTTTTCAATGGAAATGTTCCTGAAATTTTGATGTTCTTTGACACTCCCTACTATTTCTTCCACCAAATAGATCAAATCTACTTCATGCAGGTCAATACTTTCAGTTTGTAGTCTTGCAAGGGAAAGAAGCTGATCCAAAACACTGTTTAAGTGGTCGATTGTTTTCAAACCCGAAGTGATTTTTGAGACATACTCTTGGGGCTCTCTGGATTTTCTGATCAAAACTTCAAAGTTGCCTTTAAGTACAGAAAGGGGCGTTCTGAGTTCATGTGAAGCATCTGAAGTAAACTGTTTTTCCCGCTCCATTGCTTTTTCGAGCCTGTCCAAAAGGTCATTGATGGCCATTGACAGATCTTTGATTTCATCCTGATGCTTGGGCAATTGAATCCGTTCGTTGATATTTTTGGTTGTTATCTCCTTTGCTTTTTCGGTGATATACAATACAGGCTCAATGCTTTTTCCTGCCAGGTACCGTAAAGTGAGATATAGAGAAAAGAGGATTAATGGAAAAAGAAGAAATAATATTTTTTTCAGGTTATTCAAAAGAAGACTTTGGTTACTAAAGGATGTTGCTATCATCAAATATCCTACTCCCTGATCACCATTATTTAGCGCAATCTGCATTTGTCTAACTTCCCCTTGTTTTAAAGACAAATTAAACCCTTTGTTTGGATCCGAATAATCCGGTCTAAAAAGCAAGTTTACCTCCCCCAGATTGGGGGATTTGTCCAATGAATTCCCTTTCTTATCTACGATTTCGATATAGATCGGATTGAATTGAATTTCTCTGTGTTCTCTTTCTTCCCATTCACCTTTGTGGACAAACCGTACTTCACCGTCAATGATGGAAATCTGACCTTCATGCTCCTTCAGTTCCTCTGAAAGTCTTTGATCAATATTAAATAAAATGGTCCAATGTGCGACTTCATAGATAATGAAAAATGAAAGTGCCACAATCAGGGCAGATGCTATGATGAGTCTAAGGGATATCCGGTTTTTATAATTCAGTTTCATTCTTCTTTGGCCATATACCCTATTCCTCTGATGGTTTGAATAAAGTTATCATCTTTAGTGAAACCAAGTTTTTTTCTTAGGGAATTGATAAAAACGTCAATTACTCCCGTGTCATAATCAAAATGCATGTCCCAAACACTCTCTATAATCCTGCTTCTTCTGCAGACTTTGCCTTTGTTTCGGATGAGGTATTCCAATAAGGCAAACTCCTTTTGGGTGAGTGTGATTTCTTTGCCATCTTTCTCAATGCTGTGATTATCGGTGTACAAGGTAATTGGACCTAATTTGAAAATAGATTGTTCACCTGTTTTAGGACGTAACTGAACTTGTATTCTAGCTAGAAGTTCTTCAAAGTTGAAAGGTTTTCTAATGAAGTCATTTGCTCCTTGCTGTAGTGCGAAGACAACCTCCTCAGGAGTATCCTTAGCAGTCAAAAATATAACAGGGGTATGAGGAAATTCCTTCCTGAAATTTCTTGTAATCTCAATACCGCTCATTCCGGGAAGCATCCAATCAATCAACAATAAATCATATTCACCAGTCAAAGCCATATAGAGCCCTTTTTTCCCTTCTTCTGCCACATCTACCGCGTAGGATTCTTCTTCCAACCCCAGTTTTAGAAACCCTGAAATTCCCGGCTCATCCTCAATTACCAAAATCCTCATCTTTAAGAATACTTATTTTTTCCTCTAAATTACGAATTCTAATCTTGCCCATGAATAAATTTGATCGGTGGAAATGAAATTAAAAAAATAAAACCCAACCGTCTATTTCTATTTGATTTTAAAGAAAATAGTTGGATTTTGCTGCAATGAGTAAACACTATTTTGCATGAGCAACCCCACACTTACCCGACAATTGGGATTGATGGGCCTGGTAGCTACAGGGGTCTGTTCCATGCTTGGAGCATCGATCAACGTGGTTCCTTTTATGATCCAAAGACATGTTCCGGGAATTGGCCCCTATGTTTTGTATGCATTTATTTTTGCTGCCATTCCGGCTTTGTTGGCGGCTATGGCCTATGCGATTTTAGCTACAGCCATGCCTCGGGCAGGTGGAAGCTACATTTACGCCAGCAGGGGATTAAATCCTTATTTGGGTTTTGTGGCCAGTTTTTCCCAATGGTTTGGCTTGTCTATCGTCATAGGGGTGGTAGCTTATGTAACGATTCCGTTTTTCAGGGATATTGCAACGGCACTTTCTTTTGAAGGCCTTGCTTTAATCTTGGATTCAGGCCTTGTGCGGGTAAGTCTTGCGCTATTATTGGTTTGGATTTTTGTTTATGTCAATATCAGGGGAGCAAAATTGTATGAAAAGACGGTAATACCTTTGATGATCCTGATGTTTTTGCTCGGTGGGATAGTGATTGTAGCAGGATTCAGTTTTACGCATGAAGATTTCTTTTCAGCCATTTTGGAAGGAGAAGGCTCTATAGTTTCAAACTTTCCAACTTCCGACTTCCAACTCCCCAACTTCCTTTCAGCTTCAGCCATTCTTTTTGCAAGTTTCATCGGTTTTGACAGTATTGCCCAAGCTGGTGGAGAGGCGAAAAATCCTACTAAGAAAATCCCCTTGGCCATAGGTTTGACCATCTTGATAGTGGGCGGATATTATATGTTGTTTACAGGGGCGGTTTACCATGCTGTTCCTTGGAGTTTTGTGGCAGAGGAATCGCTTCAAAAAGACATCACTGCTCCGGGAATGATGAGTTACCTACTTCCGCCCGGATTGACAGTAGCGATTATTGCAGGGGCAGCCATAGCCCTGATCAATGATTTGCCTGCCATGTTACTCTCTGTCTCGAGGTTGATGTTTGCCTGGGCTGAAGACGGCATTTTTCCAAAAGCAATCACTAAAATCCATCCTTCTTTTCATACTCCATATTTGGCAATTATACTGAGTGGTGCCATGGCAAGTGTCGGGATTTTGGGCAGTCATTTTGCCGGAGATTTCTTTTTGGGAATAGATATCATGGTGACTTCCATGATGGTCAACTTCTTGCTGATGTGTATAACTTTGTTGAGCATAGATAAAATCAACCCAAGCCTATCCAGCAAAATCACCTTGGTAAAAAATCTGGCATTAAGAAAAACTATTGGGTGGCTTGGAACACTTATTTTAACCTTTTTCCTAGTTATCCACACCTGGAAAGACCTGAATTCCGAAGCAGCCGCTTGGTATTTTCACTCCACTCCGATTTGGTTGATCGTGATGGCTATTGCATCCATGATATTCTATTTTAAATTTACCCAAATGAAGAAAAAAGGGGTTGATGTCAGATCTCTTTTTTCCAGATTGCCTTGACAAAAGATTTATGACAAATTTATACACTGAACTAGCCCCCGATCTTAAGATTTCCAAAGTCCTGACCGGCCTTTGGCAGATTGCGGATATGGAGAAAGATGGGAATATACTTGACCCGAATATTGCTTCTCTGGAGATGGCGCCATATGTGGAAGCCGGATTGACTACTTTTGATATGGCAGACCATTATGGATCGGCGGAAATCATAGCAGGCAATTTTTACAACCGTCATCCTTTAGGCAAAAAAGCACAGCTACTGACCAAATGGGTACCAAAACCAGGAAAATCCAGTAAGGAAGAAACCCGAAAGGCCATTCAATTATCCTTGGATAAACTTCAGGTTGAAAAAATTGATTTGTTGCAGTTTCATGCCTGGTCATATCCCGACGCTACTTGGTTAGATCAGCTTTTTTGGCTTTCTGAATTGAAAGAAGAAGGATTGATCAAACAAATTGGGCTGACAAACTTTGATGCTGCACATCTCAGAATTATTTGTGCAAGTGGCATTCCGGTAGTTTCGAATCAGGTTTCCCATTCTTTGATCGATCAAAGGGCATCAGGAGAAATGGCGCAAGTCTGTAAAGAATATGGGGTGAAGATTTTGGCTTTCGGTACTTTGGCAGGCGGGTTTTTATCCGATAAATGGTTGGGAAGAATACAACCTTCTAGTGAAAGTGGTGCTACCTGGTCGCAGATGAAGTACAAAAGATTTATTGATGTTGCCGGAGGTTGGGAGAAGTTTCAAGACCTATTGGAAAATGTGGATAAAGTGGCAAAAAAGCATCAGGTGTCCATTGCCAATGTGGCTACCAAGTACATCATAGACCAGGAATATGTGGGGGGTGTAATCATCGGTGCAAGGTTGGGTCAAAGTATTCATATTGAGGACACTAAGCGATTGTTTTCATTTGAATTGGACGATGTGGATAAGTCAGTTATCCACAATGCACAATCACAATTATTTCCAGTTCCCGGAGACTGTGGTGATGAATACAGGAAGCCTCCTTTTTTGACAGCATCAGGAGATCTGAGTCATCACTTGGATGGATTTCCAAAACCCTATGAGGTAATAAATGGTGCCAATGGAAGCAAAGAGGTTTTCAGCGGAACAGTTTGGGAAGGTATGGCCGGTTACAGTCGGGCAACAAGAAGAGGAAACCGGATTTCTGTATCCGGGACCACCGCAACCCATGGTTACAAAATTATCGGAGGAGCTGATGCTGCTGCCCAAGCTCATTTTGTGTTCGATAAAATTGAGGCAGCTATTATTTCTTTGGGAGGAAAAATGGAGGATGTAATCAGGACCAGAATATTTGTTAACAACATCAAGGATTGGGAACCTGTGGCCCGTGCACACGGACAGCGCTTTGCCCACATTCAACCTGCCAATACTTTGGTTGAGGCAAAATTGGTGGGGGAAGGTTATTTGGTGGAAATTGAGGCAGAGGCGGAGATATTGTAACTTTACGAAATCAACATTTATTATAAATCCAAAAGAAATTGGGCCATTTTCGGAATTGATTTATGAACCACAAAAGAAGACAATAGTTTATCAATTTCTTTTGTTCATTTTTGTTTCTTATGCGGTTCCGAAAATTTCTTGTGATTCAAGCACGATGGAATAATTTTAAAGGACCAAGTTTGTTAAGTTTAAATTTAAGTTGTAAAAAATAAGCATCATGAAATCAATCTGTTTTAGCCTCTTACTTTTCGTTTGTTATACCTCTGTTTTTGCTCAGGATAATGAAAAACCTATCCCGGATCCTGTGGTTTTTGAAACTAGCCATCAGGGGACGTTTCATGGGAAAGGTATCAGCTATAAAGCAATTGCAGGGGAGACATATCTGAAGAACAGCGAGGGTGAACCAAGTGCCGCTATTTGGTCCACAGCCTATATTAAAGAGGAACCTGATGCTTCCAAAAGGCCGGTAACTTTTATCTTCAATGGTGGTCCTGGTTCAGCCTCGGTTTGGTTGCATATGGGAGTGTTTGGCCCAAGAGTGGTTCAGGTAGATTCTAATGCCAAAGAAGATGATGGCGCGGCCCCGTTCAAAGTTATCAACAATGATTTGGCTTTGTTGGATATCACGGATTTGGTCTTTATAGACCCTGTTGGTACAGGTTATAGTCAAGTAATTGGTAGGGGTAAAGTTGAAGATTTTTGGGGTTTGAAAGAAGATGCCAACTCCATTGCGCAGTTTATGAGATTGTGGATAACTCAACATCAGCGTTGGCAATCACCCAAATTTATTGTTGGAGAAAGCTTTGGTACCACGAGGGCAGGAGCAGTTACCGCTGCATTGGAAGGTGGCGGACAGACTATGGCGTTGAATGGATTGATATTGATTTCACAGGCTTTGGATTACCAAGGCTCGACTTCAGCACATGACAATATCGCTTCCTATTTCACCTACTTTCCAACCATGGCAGCTACTTCTTGGTACCACGGTAAAGCCGGACAGGGTAAAGATTTAAAGGATTTTGTGCAGGAAGCGAGGGAGTTTGCTTATAATGATTACTTGCCCGCTTTGTATAAAGGGAATCAGTTATCCACAGAGGAAAAGAAGAGGATCGCAGAAAAAATCGCCTATTTTCTGGGTTTGGATCCAGGATACGTCTTTTTGTCGGATAACCGCATTTTGACCTCTAGATTTAAAAAGGAACTTTTAAGAAAAGATGGTAAAACCATTGGGACCTTGGATGGCAGGTATTTGGGTGAAGAAGGTGATCAGACCGCAGATAGACCGACTTTGGGGGATGCCTCGAGTTATGCCATAGATGCCGCCTATACCGCCTCTTTGCAGGATTATTTTGCGAGGACTTTGAAAGTAAAAATGGATAGGCCCTACTTGACTTCCAATAATAAGATTTATGGAAAATGGAACTGGAAACCTGTGCCCGATGGAACAGGTTGGGAACCTTCTTATGTAAATGTTGCTCGAGGTTTGGGGGAATCCATGAGAAGAAACAAGGATTTAAAAGTCATGGTCGCCAATGGCTATTATGATCTGATTACGCCATTTCTAGATGCAGAATATACTTTTGCCCGTCATGACATTCCTTTGGATAGAGTGGAAATGTTTTACTATGAAGGAGGACATATGATGTACAATCATAGACCGGATTTTGAGAAGTTGGTAGAGGATATCAGGAGGTTTATGGGGAGGTAGATTCTAAGATAATAAAATTCAGAATAGATTCCCTTGTTATTTTCCTTATAACGAGGAAATAGCCACCCTAAACCTTTCTAAAGGTTTTTTAAGGCCTTATCAAATAAGTATAAAAAACTGTCCCTATCAAGGGAAAAAAAATCAAGATCTTCAAAACCATCTTCATCTGGTGATGAAGTAACCCCTGTGTTGGCCTTTTTGCCTTTCATTTTTTGGAGTAATTGCAGGTTTTTATCAAAAACATAAACTTCCAGTGTAATGGCGGTTTTAATCAAATGTTTTGACATCATACTAGGATAGGGAGGATCGACATCTAGGAAAATAATCAGGTATAAATCAGCGGGGGCACTCTTTGCCCTGTTTTGATCATCCTTGGTAAGGTCCTTGAAATTTTTGTTTTTCCTTTTGGTGTAAAGGAAAGGGCTGTTTTGCAAGAGTCCCAACTCCTTCAGGTTTAAAATTTCTTTGATTCTCCCATCAATGGTCAGATAAAGGGAGTCCATGTTCAAACCAAATTCGCGTATCATTCTTTCTTCTCCACCACCATTGGGCTGGACATAAAAAATTGATTCAATAACCTGGGCAGTCAGTCCTTGTGCCCGAATGTAAATATTTCCAATAGAAAGGAAAAATAGCAGGAATAACATTGACCTGGATTTCATACCTAAATTTTTCTTAATTTATTGAATTACAGAAATATACAAAAAAAATGAGACTATCAAATAGGATTAAAATGGGCTTAAGTTGAAAAGAAAAAGCGGTAAGTTTCCTCACCACATGGTGGAAATATAATGTACAACTATAGACTGGATTTTTTATTAGGATTTGCAAAAGATGGGAAAGCTGACTATCTAATAACTGGAGACAAAGATCTTTTGAATTTGGTAAAATTCAGAAAAACAAAAATCATTACAATATTTGATTTTCTGGATTTGAACTTTGGTTTCTAGCCTATTCCCCATACTTTATCAAAAACTCAGGATTAATTGCTTTAAAGCTGACACGGCCCGTGTTGAAACTTTCGATGGACAATAACAGATCCATTTTTTCCAAGTGTGGACGTATGACAATTCCTTCGGCCCATACATCTTTGCAGATCAAACTTCTCACCGTGGCTTTTTTGACAATGGCCTCAATGTCATTTTCAAGCTTATAGTCAGCTTCCATGATCGGCACTATTGGCAGATCCAGTTTTTCCATCAGATCCAAAAATTCCTGATAGGGTAAATATTCAAACCTGTCAATATCAAATGCATTGAAAATCCGGACTGTTTGTCCCCTCAATCTGAGTTTGTTGTCCTGAATGCCTTCGCCGATCAACTCACCCTGAATAGCGATATTTTTGTTGAGACTCCTTAACTTTTCCTCTACATTCAATTCTCTCGCTACCTTCCAAAAGCTGTTCTCATCATCTTCATACAGTTCCATATTCCTGCTGCAAACGCCAAATTCACCATCTTTTATGAAATAAGTAGCTGAACTGCCATCCAGTTTCTCACTGACATAACAGGATACACCTTGGTACTTGTCCAGGACTTTTTGCAGGATCTGCACCCTGGTTTCATCGGTTTTTGGGATAAAGGAAGGAAACTTCCCTTTGACTTTTCCGCTCAGATAGGCAGGAATCGGAGGTTCGTATTTGGTGATTCCAAGGATTTCGGTCACATCCAAATCTTCCTGAACTTCAATATGATCAGGTAAAATGGACAAGGGAAAGCAAATTCCCTGTGAGACCTGTCCCCTCAATCTGATTGTCCTGATACGCATTCCACGCGGCTTCAAAAACTCGAATTCAGGTCTGTCAGGCAGAATACTGTCTATCTCGCAATAAACGGCCAAATCTCCCATCTGGTATTCCCCTTTTTTAACAACCAATTGCCAACCCAAAACAGTGGCCTTTTCAATTGCATCTGCCCCTTCGATTGGTTCCAGGGATTTGATTCTTTGAATGCTTGCCAGTTTTCTCATGATATCAGATTCCTTTTTTAAAAATTAATACATCTACATAGTAAAGTGAAGTTACAATTTAATAGTTCTTACAAGATTGTATACAATTTTAAACCTGGTTATTTTCTTGTTCAATTTGTGGTTTTCGATTAAAATCAAATTTGGCAAAAGGAAACCATTTTTCTAAAATTTGCATTTAAAATTCTGAAAGTAACAACCGAACATCACCAAAATGGAAAAACCAGATTTCAATATCGAAGAAGTTAATAAAATTATCCGTGGAAGAAGATCCATGTTCGTAGCCCAGTTCAAAGAAAATGATCCTGTAGATGACCAAATCATTCAGGAAATATTGGAAAATGCCAATTGGGCCCCAACGCACAAATTGACAGAACCTTGGAATTTTAAAGTCTTCACAGGGGAAGGGTTGAAAAAATTTGCTGATTTTCAGGCTGAACTTTACAAGGAAAGAAATACAAAAACAGGCAATTTTATCGAAGCTACTTACCAGAAATTCAAAGAAAATCCGCTTAAAGCTTCTCATGTTATTGCCATCATCATGAAGCGGGACCTCAAAGCCAATCTTCCTGTCATGGAAGAAATAGCCGCTGTATCGATGGCTGTTCAAAATATGTACCTTACCGCGTCAGCACATGGGTTGGCAGCTTATTGGGGCACTGGTGGACCTACATTTTGGCCAGAAGCCAAACCTTGGTTTGGATTGGAAGAAGAGGATATGTTGATGGGTTTCTTTTATGTGGCCAAACCGGCAACAGATAGATGGCCTGTTGGCAAAAGAAGACCTGTCGGGGAGAAAGTGGAGTGGGTGAGGTAAGGGATGAAGGTAGAATTTAGATTTCAGACCTGTCTGCCAGCCAGATTTTAGAATAAAAAAACCCGGCAAATCTGAGATACGTCCGGGTTTTTATAAATCTAAAATCTACCTTCTAAAATCTAAAATTTTTCTCACATAGCCCTAAACCTCGGAGGCTCAATGCCATTTGAGCGGATGTAAGAAATGGCGGCCCCTCTATGATGGGTGGTATGGTCATCAATCAATGCCAAAGCCTGTCTTCTCGTTGCTGAGGTGCCGAAAACATCAACGGTTTCCCCCATTTGGGCATCAGAAAGTTTTGAGGCAGTTGCCTTGACGTAATCATAGCAGTTGGCTACAAATGCTTTAAGTTCGGCTTTAGAAGTAGGCTTTGCGCTTAAATCGAAGCTTGGCTTGTCACCATTCAGAAACCTTTGACTCATTCCTGCCATTGCAGCCGATAAGTGGACAATTTGTTCTGTAAAGCTCATGGCTGTTTCATGTGGCTTATAGGCCAGTAAATTATCGGGCATTTTGTCCACAACCTCAAGTGTAAACTGTTTGCCATTTTCCCATTTGGCTACAAACTCAGCCATGTTGTTTTGCGCATAGGAGATGTTCTGAACGAATAAAAATGCCATCATGCCTAATGCGATTGCGAAATTTTTTTTCAATTTTTCCATAATCAGTGTTTTTAATGTTTCTATAAATATCCACTATCCAAGACTCAAATCAAACCAATTTGATAACTTTGAGACCATGTTAAGAATGAAAAGAGTTTTCCTGGTACCGTTTATTCTCTTATTGCTTGCTTCGTGTGGCGGAGATTTTCTACCTAAACCAAAGGGATATAATAGAATTGATTTGCCCGAAAGGGAATTTATTTCGCTTGAGGAAGGGAAGCCTTATACTTTTGAATATTCCAAAAATGCATCCGTTGAACCTGATTCGTTCAATTTGGCCGAGAAAAATTGGATCAACTTGAATTACAAGGAATTGGGAGGAAAGGTGCATTTGACCTACCTTCCTTTGGATAGCAAAGGAAAGGACTTGAAGACAGTGATGAATGATGCGATCAATCTTACCGCAAAGCATCAGATCAAGGCTTATGGGATAGAAGAATCGGTTTTGCTCACTCCAAAGGGATATACCGGTGTAGTGGCGGAACTCAGCGGGGAGGTTCCCACACAGTTTCAGTTTTTTGTGACTGATTCTACAAGCAATTTTTTAAGAGGAGCACTCTACTTTAATACCTCTATGAAAAATGATTCTTTGGCTCCGATAATTGAATATATCAAAGTGGATTTGATCCACTTGATCAATACTTTGGAGTTTAAAAATTAAAACTTTTCCAAAATCAGAAACTTTGGAAAAGTTTTAGAAAGATTCAATTACCGCATCTTATTCCAGCTTTTGAAAATAATCAGTCCTCCAATTACAGCAATAATAGTGGCTATAGATGCAGAAACCACATTGCCATAGATCCAGAATCCCACGGCAAACAAAGTAGCATAGACCATCACCGATCCAACCAGCATCAAACCGATTTCCATCGGCAATTGACCCTGTTCCTGTTTTTCTTTAGGATATCTGTCCAGAAGATTTTTCCAACCAAATGCAGCAGGACGAACTTTTTGGTAAAAGGAAAGCAAAATGACATCTTTTTCAGGCCGAGTTAATAAAGTGACCAAGATCCAACCAAAAGTTGTAATTCCAACTCCGTATAGCAATTTCAGGTATTCCTGATTTTCAGGAATACTGATCCATTGCATTTTAGGGTTAATGCTTTCAAAGAAAATAGCGACTACAAAAGAAATGGCCATTGCCGATATTTCTGTATAAGCATTGATTCTCCACCAAAACCAGCGCAGGATAAAAATGGCACCTGTTCCTGCCCCAATCTGAAGTAGGATATTGAATGCCTCTAAGGCATTGGAAAGTGCCAAGGCGAGAAAGGCAGCCAAGACCATTAAAAGCACGGTGGACAATCTACCAACCAAAACCAATTCTTTGTCAGTGGCCTGAGGTTTTAAGAATCTTAAGTAAAAATCATTAACCACATAAGACGATCCCCAATTCAGGTGGGTTGAAAGCGTGGACATGACCGCAGCTATCAAGGAAGCCAATACTATTCCGATCAAACCTGTAGGTAAAAAGGTTAACATGGCTGAATAGGCAAGGTCATCTCCAAGTTTATCAACAGGAATATGCGGGAATGCAGCCTGCATATCCGAGATATTCGGGAAAACTATCAATGAAGCAAGGGCAATGATGATCCATGGCCAAGGTCTCATTCCATAATGGGCTATATTAAAAAACAACGTAGCACCTATGGCATTTTTTTCATCCTTGGCAGACAGCATCCTTTGTGCGATATATCCACCTCCTCCAGGTTCTGCACCAGGATACCAGGTAGCCCACCATTGAATGGCAAGGGGCATAATCAATAGCGGAATGACCATGTTCCAGTCATTGAAGTCAGGAAGAAAGTCCAGTTTTCCAACTACATTTTCGTGGGTCAATAAATTGTCCAAAGAGCCGATCTCAGGTAAATCCAAAATATATATGGCCGCACCAATTGCACCCGCCATAGCTATGAAAAATTGGAAAAAGTCAGTCAGCAAAACCCCTTTCAGACCACCCAAAGAGCTGTAGATCACTGTGACTACACTCGCGATCAATAAAGTTTCAATGGGACTTAAGCCCAACATAACGCCACCGATTTTGATTGCCGCTAAGGAAACAGTGGCCATAATGACCACATTAAAGAAAACCCCCAGATACAAAGCCCGAAAGGCCCTTAAAAATGCCGCAGGTTTTCCGCCGTATCTTAATTCATAAAACTCCAAATCAGTGGTCACTTCTGAACGTCTCCATAATTTGGCATAGACAAAAACTGTCAACATACCGGTCAATAAAAAAGCCCACCAAACCCAGTTGCCTGATACGCCGTTTTTCCGCACAATATCTGTCACCAGATTGGGTGTATCTGCAGAAAATGTCGTGGCAACCATAGAAACCCCTAATAGCCACCAAGGCATATTTCTTCCAGAAAGAAAGAACTCTTTGGCAGAAGATCCTGCTTTCCTTGAAGTTAAGACCCCAATCAGCATCGAAATCACAAAGAATGCTGCAATGATGGCCCAATCGATAAATGAAATGTTCATAGTTTTCCGGGTTATGAAGGCTTAATTAAATCTAAAGTTTATCAAAATTTTTATTTTAGAGAGGTAAACTTCTTTAATAAATTTTACTAATGTATAAAAAGTATAAAGAAATGCAAAGTAAGAAATTATGGAGAAAGAATATTAGTGATCTAAAGACCATATTTTTAATTCAATTCTTTGAGGGACATGAATAATTTAAATTTTGTTGCAATACTTGCCTTTGATAATTTGGCAAGAAATATATTTTAGTATTTTCGCATGTTTTATTTTCATATAATTAAAACAACCCAGGTTTTTCAATTAGACCTTTTGAACGGCTTTTATTAAAATTAATCTTAGGGAAGTGACAGAATATTTGCATTTTTGGTGATTAAATTATTCTTAGAATTGAATGAATTGCTTGGCGAAAAATTAAAATAGGGTTGGAAATTAAACTTCCCAATTGACATAAATTAAAAATTTACATTTTAACTTTTTTCAAAAAATTACTTATGAAAAGAATATTAGTTACAGGTGGTGCAGGATTTTTAGGGTCTCATTTATGTGAGCTCTTGTTAAATGAAGGAAACGAAGTCCTATGCGTGGACAATTTGTTTACAGGCAGGAAAGTCAATATCCATCACTTATTGGATAATAAGAACTTCGAATTCTTAAGGCATGATGTCACTTTTCCGCTTTTTGTGGAGGTGGATGAAATCTATAACTTGGCATGTCCGGCAAGTCCCGTGCATTATCAATTTGATCCGGTCCAAACCACCAAGACAAGTGTGATCGGTGCGATCAATTTGTTGGGATTAGCCAAAAGATTGAAAATAAAAATTTTACAGGCAAGTACATCGGAAGTCTACGGTGATCCGGAAATCCATCCACAGCCTGAATCCTACAAAGGATCCGTGAGTACTACAGGTATTCGTGCCTGTTATGACGAAGGAAAGCGTTGTGCTGAAACCTTGTTTTTTGATTATCACAGGCAACATAAAGTAAATATCAAGGTCATGAGGATTTTCAATACCTATGGACCTAGAATGCATCCCAATGATGGGCGGGTGGTCAGTAATTTTATTGTACAGGCTTTGAAAGGAGAAGACATCACTATGTTTGGAGATGGAATGCAAACAAGAAGTTTTTGCTATGTGGATGACCTTATCAATGGCATGTACAAATTGATGAATTCCAGAGATGGGTTCACAGGACCGGTGAATATTGGTAATCCCGGTGAATTTACGATGCTTGAGTTGGCAGAGAAAATCATCTTACAAACAGGAAGCAAGAGTAAAATCAAGTTTTTCCCTTTACCCCAAGATGATCCAATGCAGAGAAAGCCGGTTATTGATCTGGCAAAAAAGGAATTGGGTTGGGAACCGAAAATTAAGTTGGATGAGGGATTGGCAAAAACCATTTC
Source organism: Aquiflexum balticum DSM 16537 (assembly GCF_900176595.1). Lineage (GTDB taxonomy): Bacteria > Bacteroidota > Bacteroidia > Cytophagales > Cyclobacteriaceae > Aquiflexum > Aquiflexum balticum. The sequence goes on along the minus strand of NZ_LT838813.1, from coordinate 772,848 downwards.
TTATTTCCGGGAAGAACTTGGTCTCTAAAGCGGTAATTTTATCAGGAAAATGAATTAAAAAGAGGATTGAAACCTTAGTGATTTCAATCCTCTTTTCACGCATACTGAAAATGAAAATCAATCCAAAAAACCTATGAAAAACCCTTCATTTTTGTCTCAGTTGAATGATGCATATGGGTTGAAATTACGGGGAGAACAAATCCAAAAATTCGGGGATGGACATATCCATAAGACTTTTTTGATTGATGATGGGGAACATCAATATATTCTGCAGCAGTTCAACAATTCAGTTTTTAAAAATCCGGAAAGGATTTCCCATAACCATGCGATCCTTTTGGATCAAATTGACACTGCTGCATTACCTTTTGAACTCCCTCTTCCAATTCCAAACTTGGAGAATGAACTCTTCACAGTCATTGATAGGGATTATTTCAGATTGTCGCCATTTATTGCAGGGAAATGCATCAATGAAGTGAACAATGCGCATCAGGCCTATTTGGCAGCTAAAGCATTTGCCCAATTTATTAAGGCGGGTATTCAAATTGATGCATCTTCATTTCAGGAGGTGATCCCAGGTTTCAACGACCTGGAGTTACGGTACAATCAACTGCTTGATGCCTTGAATAATACCAAGAGAAATGTATCCGGCGAACTGAAAGCATTGGTAGATTTTTATCTTTCCCAAAAGGATTTGGTCGAAGAATACCTGTTTTGGAAAAATAAGCTTCCTTTGCGCCTCACCCACAATGACACCAAAATCAATAACCTGATTTTTTCGGAAGATCTGACCAAAGTCAATGCTATCATTGATTTGGATACCTTGACAGCTGGCTATATATATTATGATTTTGGCGATTTGGTGAGGACAGTAGCTTGTACAGAGGGGGAAAGTTCTACGAACTGGGAAAATATCGGATTTGACCAATCCAAATATGATGCATTGTTAAAAGGATTTTTGGAAGTTGGAGAAGGCTGCTTTACGAAGAATGAAATCCTATCCCTACCCTTTGGTGGCAAGATGATGACCTGCATTATGGGTTTCAGATTTTTGGCAGATTATCTGAATGGCAATATCTATTATACTATCCATTATGAAGAGCAAAATCTGCATAGGGCAAAAAACCATATGTTTTTGTTGAAGGGATTGAGGGGATAGGGGTGGACTATTTTCAATGTAAAGCATTTATTACTAGTATTTAATTCTACAATAATTTAATTTTGATTATGGAGACTTTAGTGATTAAAATTAATGATAGTAAAAAATCCGAAGCATTGAAGGCTGTTCTGAAAGCATTGGATATTGAATTTGAAGCTTCAGGAAAATCCTCCAAAGCAGCAAAAAAAATTGTTAAAAGTATAAAAAAAGGACTTGATGAATTAAAGCTTATTGAAGAAGGTAAAATTAAGCCAAAATCCCTTGAAGAATTTTTAGATGAGCTTTAAAATTATTCCAACTCGAAACTTTGAAAGAGAGGCTAAAAAACTGGCTAAAAAGTACGTTTCCTTAAAATCTGATTTCAAGATTTTATTTTCAAGCTTAATTGAAAATCCCGATCAAGGGGTTGAAATTTACAAGAATTGTTATAAAATTCGATTTGCAATAAAAAGTAAAAATAAGGGCAAAAGTGGAGGAGGCCGATTAATTTTCTTTTTAAAACGAATTGAGAATAAAATTTACCTTTTATCTGTTTTTGATAAATCGGAGCAAGAAACGATATCTGATAAATTTTTAAAAGAGCTGTTTATTTCAATGGAAATCAAGGACTAGATTAAGGAACTTCACCTCCTCCCAAACTCACTCTTTGCCTCCTCCAAGAAATTCACAAAATTCTGAATATTGGTATCGTAGGCTTTTGGTTTGATCAGCAGTTCTTCATTGTGGTCCAAAATCACATAATAAGGCTGGGCATTGTTGTTGAATCGGGTGATCTGAAAATCAGCGTTTTGCTTTCCAATGGTTTTTTTCTCTTTTCCATCGTATTCTGAAACAAACCATTCCGACTCGGGCAACTCATATCGCTCATCAATATAGAGGGCCGCCATCACAAAGTCATTTTTCAACCTGTCCAGAACCAGTGGATCGGACCAAACTCTTGCTTCCATTTCTCGGCAATTCACGCATCCATGGCCTGTAAAATCAATAAAAAGCGGTTTTCCTGTTCTTTTGGCCGCAGCCAATGCCTGATCGTAATCGAAGTATCCCTGAATCCCATGGGGGAAATGCAGGAAGTCTGCATATTTTGGAATATCGTCCAATTTACTTTCATTGGATGCAATTCTGCTGCTTTCCATCACATTGAAGTCATGGGTTGCCATTGGAGGCAAATACCCGCTCAAAGCTTTCAATGGTGCTCCCCAAAGCCCAGGAATCAGATATACCACAAACACAAAAGTGGAAATAGCCAACATTAACCTTGGAACACCAATGTAATCCATAGGGGTATCATGCTTGGTTCGGATCTTGCCCAGCAAGTAAAGTCCTAACAAGAAGAAAATCACTATCCAAATGGCAATGTAAATATCTCTGTCCAATAATCCCCAATGGTAGACCTGATCGGCAACTGATAGGAATTTGAAAGCCAAAGCCAATTCCAGGAAACCTAAGACTACTTTGACTGAATTCAGCCATCCACCGGATTTCGGCAGAGAATTCAGCCATTCAGGGAATATGGCAAACAATGTAAAAGGAATGGCAAATGCCAATGAAAAGGCAAACATCCCGGCAATCGGCGTGATAAAATCTCCACCAGCTGCTTTGATTAGAATAGAGCCGACGATCGGACCGGTACAGGAGAAGGAAACCAATACCAAAGTAAAGGCCATGAAGAAGATTCCGGTCAAACCCCCTTTATCTGCTTTGGCATCAATCTTATTGACAAATCCACTTGGGAGGGTCAATTCAAACATACCAAGGAAAGCAAATGCAAAGAAGATGAAAATCAAAAAGAAGAATACATTAGGTGCCCAATGGGTCGAAAGCCAATTGGCAAATTCTGGCCCCTGGATCGCGGCGACTGCTGTCCCGGCAATGGTATAAATAGCTATGATTGATAAGCCATAAATAGATGCATTCCTAATGCCTGAAATCCTGGATTTGGACCTTCCTGTAAAGAAAGTCACAGTCATCGGAATCATGGGAAACACGCAGGGAGTCAGCAAGGCTGCTAAACCCGCCAAGAATGCAATAAACATAAATCCCAATAAGCCGCCCTGACTCTCATCTTCATTGATGTCGATATAGGTTCTTTCTTCAGGTTCCGGAATAGGAAGTGTATTTGGACCCTCCGCTTCTTCGGTTTCTGGGACGTCTTGATTTGATGGCTCATCTACTTTTTCTTCACTTTCCTGGGAAGTTGCGGAAGCTGAGGAAGGCTTGGCTGAGGTTTTCAGTGTAAAGTCTTCTTCAAAAGGGATGCACTGACCTGTCACATCTGTACACATCTGATAATCAATAGAACCTACGATATTGATGTTTTCAGTTGTTATTTTTATTTGCTGTTCAAAAGTGCCATTCCCGATGAAGTAGGTAACATCTCCCTCCCAGATTTCATCATATTTTTTCTTGGGATTGATGGCTTTGAGGCTACCCACCAATTCCATACCCTCGGATTTGCTGAGCACCAATTCAGTTAACATGGGTCCCAAGTCGGGATCAAAGTCATTGGAATAGATATACCAGTCTTTGGGGATTTGGGCTTTGAAAACCAATTTAACCTCATCGCCCACTTTAAAATCCTTCTCCTCAATTTGGATATTCCATTTTGGAGGAGAAATAATCTGTGTAAAACCAGCGGTACTATAAACTAATAAAAAGAAAAGAATCAGTGATTGTCTAAGATATTTTGCCATTTCGGTGTGATATAAGCGCAACTGATTGGTAAAGGAGATTTTTTAGGAAATAGTTCAGTAATGAAATAACACATTATTTGTCAAGCAAGACTCAATTCCAATTTGGTAAATATTGCTGATGGAATAAATAAAGGCTTATTTGTTAGAAAATGCCTGCATAAAAACCAATCAAGCTAACATCGGTCATCGGACATCGGTCATCCGTCATGCATATTAGCGAACCATATAATCATTTACCAGCCTCGGCTTTAAAATGCTTGAAGAATAATGCGATGGTTTCAATTCCCATGAGGTAATTTTTTATGCCGTAATGTTCATTTGGTGAATGGAGTGCATCTGTATCAAGACCGAAACCTAGGAGAATCGGGTCTAGGCCAAGTTCTTTTTGGAAAAGGGAACAAATGGGTATTGAACCTCCTTCTCTTGTTGGAATGGCCTTTTTTCCAAAAGCTTCCTGAATGGCAAGATCTGCGGCGCGGTATCCGGCAGTGTCAGTAGAAACAACTGCTGGGGCACCTCCATGGTGGGGGATAACTTTTACCTTGACGGATTTTGGTGCAATGGATTTGAAATGATTTTCAAATAATTTGGCAATTTCTTTATGGTCTTGATCGGGAACCAAGCGCATGGAGATTTTTGCATAGGCCTTGGAAGGCAATACTGTTTTAGCACCTTCTCCTGTATAGCCTCCCCAAATACCATTAACATCCAAAGTAGGACGTATACCTACTCTCTCGACCGTGGTGTATCCTTTTTCGCCACGAACATCAGTAACATCTAGTTCCTTTTTGTAAGCTTCTAGGTCAAAGGGGGCTTTGTTCAACTCATCCCTGTAGGCTTTGGAGTATTCTTCCACTTTGTCATAAAAACCGGGAATGGTAATGTGGTTGTTATCGTCCTGCAGAGAAGCAATCATTTTGCAAAGGATATTGATGGGATTACCGACAGCCCCACCGTAAGTCCCGGAATGCAGGTCTCTGTTTGGTCCGGTCACCTCAACCTGCATGTAGGCTAGACCTCTCAGTCCAACAGTGACTGAGGGATGTTCCAATGAAATCATGTGGGTATCAGAGACCACCACCACATCGGCTTTCAGCTTATCTTTGTTGTTCTTTACAAAAATATCAAGATTTTCAGAGCCAACTTCCTCCTCACCTTCAATCATAAATTTGACATTGCATTCCAGAGAGTTATTGGCCATCATGGCTTCAAAGGCTTTGATATGCATATAAAACTGTCCTTTGTCATCTGCAGAACCACGGGCAAAAATGGCGCCTTCAGGATGTCTTTCAGTTTTTTTAATGACAGGTTCAAAAGGAGGTGAATCCCATAATTCGTATGGGTCTGCAGGCTGCACATCATAATGGCCATAGACCAAAATAGTCGGCAATGATGAGTCTATGATTTTTTCTCCATAGACAATCGGATATCCTGCTGTTTGACAAATTTCAACCTTATCAGCACCGGCTTCAACCAATCTCTCCTTTACAAATGCTGCCGCAGCAAATACATCATCCTTAAATTTTGGATCTGCACTGACGGAAGGTATGCGTAATAAGTCAAAAAGCTCGTTCAAAAATTTCTCCTGATTGTCCTGAATATATTGTTTTACTGACATAATTGGGGGTTTTAAAGTCCCGCAAAGGCGCAAAGGCGCAAAGAAAAATCTACTATCTTCAAAATCATTTGATCAATAATAAAATTTTCAAACCTTTTTGACTATTCAAATCCTTGCAGGAGGTTGATTGGTATATGGAGTCAAAATTACGTTTTAATTGAGGAATTGCCTATTTTAACAAAAAAACTTTTGCCTATGAAAGCTATCCTTTGCCAACAGCATGGAACCCCTGAAACCCTAGTCTATTCTGATGTTCAAGATCCTGAACCAAATGAAAAAGAAGTTGTCATTCTGGTTAAGGCTTGCGCAGTGAATTTTCCTGATGTACTTATTATTCAAAATAAATACCAATTTAAGCCTGAATTACCTTTTTCTCCAGGTGGTGAAGTGTCGGGAATTATCGAAAAGGTAGGTTCGGAGGTAAAGCACCTGAATGCAGGACAGCGGGTCTTGGCTTTGTGCGGATGGGGAGGTTTTGCCGAAAAGGTAAAGGTCAGCACCGATAGGGTTTTTCCTATTCCGCCTCAAATGGATTACCTGACAGCGGCATCAACCCTATACACCTTTGGCACTTCCTATCATGCACTAAAAGATCGTGCACAAATTAAATCGGGTGAAACCTTGTTAATTTTAGGTGCTTCAGGTGGAGTAGGATTGGCAACTGTTGAGTTGGGTAAAGTAATGGGCGCAACAGTCATTGCTGCGGCTTCCACATCTGAAAAATTGGCTATTTGTAATGAAAAAGGGGCTGATTTCCTGATCAATTATGAGGCTGAAGATTTGAAGGAAAAAATAAAGGAATTGACTGATGGAAAGGGTGTAGATGTGGTGTTGGATGTGGTTGGCGGTAAATATGCCGAACCTGCTTTGCGAAGTATGGCCTGGAAAGGCAGGTATTTGGTGGTAGGTTTTGCTGCCGGAGATATCCCCAAACTGCCCTTCAATTTGGCATTGCTCAAAGGATGTTCGGTGATGGGTGTTTTTTGGGGGAGATTTTCCACTGAAGAACCCAAACAGAATCAACAGAATATCATGGAGTTGGTAGGTATGATCCAATCCGGGAAAATCAGACAGCATATTTATAAAGAATATTCCTTGGAGGAAGTGCCTCAGGCTTTGCGGGATATGATGGATAGGAAGGTGGTGGGAAAGGCGATGGTGGTTTTTGAAGAAGCAAGAGCCAAGAGACAAGAACCAAGACTGGATTCTAGAAGCGAGAAGCGAGAGGCGAGAGACGAGATGCGAGAGCTAAGAGCCAAGAAGCAAGAGCCAAGACAGGATTTGAGAAGCGAGGAGCGAGAGGCGAGGGACGAGAATTGGGAAGATCGAAAAGTGGTGTTTGGGTCGGTGGGGGATTTGAGGGGGGGTGTTGGGAAATCGTTGGGTAGGAGTTCTTGGACTACGGTTAGTCAGGAAGTCATACAGAAATTTGCGGATGCTACTGAGGATTTTCAGTGGATCCATGTGGATACTGAAAAAGCCAAGGCCCTGATTCAGGGCGGCAAAAATCTGGCCCATGGTTATCTGACGCTTTCTTTGGTTCCCAAGCTCCTTTATGAAATCCTTCCATTGGAAGGAGTGCAGATGGCATTGAATTACGGGACGAACAGCGTTCGCTTTCCTGCGCCTGTTTATTCCGGGGATAAAGTCAGGTTATCCGCCACACTGTCCAAAGTAGAAGAAACCCCCGATGGCAGCACCAAACTTTTTATCCATGCAGAAATGGAATCCAATGCTGCCTCCAAGCCGGTTTGCGTGGCTGAGGTTATTACTTTGGTGAGGTTTTGATGTAATATGATAAAATTTAAAAAATGAAAACCTTGAAGGAAATCAAATCCATTTTGGAAAGGGAGAAAAAAACTCTCTTTCAAAAGTACCCGATTCAGAGTTTGGGGATATTTAGTTTATATGCTAGAGATGAACAAACTGCACTCAGTGATGTGGACTTGCTAGTGGAATTCCATGACCAAATTGGAAGCGGATTTATTGATCTAGCAGACGAATTAGAGGATTTGCTAGAAGTGAAGGTCGATCTGGTTTCCAGAAATGGAATAAAGGAAAAATATTTTTTAGCTATTAAAGACGATTTGGCCTATGTCTAATATTTTGGAGTAGACCATAAGATTCTCTGGTCTATATTTTCCAAAATTAACTTTCGGGTCTAATAAACAAAATCAAAAAATAACCCAAATGATAAAAATTTCCACGTTTCTCCTTCTCCTAGTTTCCTTCCCATCCCTCGCCCAAGAAAAACCATGGATGCTTGGCCCTTTCGAAAGGGCTGAATATGCACAGCCCATTATTGCCCCAACTGACCAAACATCTTGGCAGGATCCCATGAGCAGGAAAGCGGTAAAATGGGAATCGATGGCTACATTCAATCCGGCAGCCATTGTCAAAGATGGTAAAATCCATGTCCTCTACCGGGCAGAGGAAAAACTCGGTGAACTGGAAATCGGCGGACATACTTCCCGTTTGGGTTTGGCGGTTTCGGAAGACGGGGTGAATTATGCCCGAATGAAGGAGCCTGTATTTTTTCCGACTGACGACAACCAAAAAGAATTTGAATGGACCGGAGGTACAGAGGATCCCAGAATTGTGGAAACTCAAGATGGATTGTATGTGCTGACCTACACCCAATGGAACAGAGAATTTCCCCGATTGGCTGTGGCAACTTCCATGAACATGAAAACCTGGGAAAAGCATGGGCCGATTTTCAAGGATTTCAAAGAGGGTAAATACCACAATCAAGAAACCAAATCCGGGGCAATAGTAACGGAATTGAGAGATGGGAAATTGGTGGCTGCCAAAATCAAAGGTAAGTATTGGATGTATTTTGGGGTGCCGCATATCTGGCTGGCTACTTCTGATGATTTGATTCATTGGGAACCTTTGGAGACCATTGATGGGAATTTGGCTCCTGTGTTGAGTCCAAGGCTAGGATTTTTTGATTCATGGTTGGTGGAGGCCGGTCCTCCGCCTGTCCTGACCAAGGATGGCATTGTTGTGCTTTACAACGCTGGAAATCAGCAATCCTTGGGTGTAAAGGATTTGGGCAACAGGTTGTATACAGGCGGACAGGCTCTTTTTGACAAAAATGAACCATGGAAATTATTGGATCGTACAGATAAACCTTTTATCAAACCTGAGCTCCCCTTTGAGAAATCCGGTCAATATGTGGATGGAACTACTTTTGTAGAAGGACTGGTGTATTTCAAAGAGCGATGGTACCTATATTATGGTACAGCGGATTCTATGGTTGGGGTGGTGACTTGGTAGCCGTAAACACTCTTTAAAAATTTACTAAAGTATTCTTGACTATTGATTCAAACTTTCAAAAAATCAGGTTGAATATTTATTTGTACAAAACCACACAATCACCGAAAATAATTTGATTTTTCTTGGCGCCTTTGTGCCTTTGTGGGAAACCACCATATTTATTTATTCCTAAAAATTATACACCGTCACCGACTTCGTCAAACCAAAAAATTTCTCTTTGTAAACCTTTGCTTCAGGAAACAATTGCTTCATCTCAGATAAAGTTAGCAAGCGGATTTCGTCCAGGTATTGTTGGGCATCCTTGGGATTCCACCTGCTTCCACGGCTTAGCTTTGTTTTTGTCAGTAGGAAATGGGTCATCTTTTTGGGCAAATACTGAGCAAAAGGCAATGCGTAATGAGCTTCCAAAAAAAAGTGTCTGTTTGGAGTCTGAACAAAATACTTTTTCCCAACCCGGATGATTTCTTTGGCCATTTTTTGTTGGTTTTCCCAGGTGTAAAGATGTTCGATTACCGAATTGGAAAACACCAAATCAAAACTTTGGTCTTTAAACTGAGATAAATCTGTGGCATTCCCTGCTACAGAACTTAGCCCTGGAATTGAGGTCTGCTCCGCCTGCAAATTGAGCAGGGTGATTTCTACCAAGCCGTTTTTCAATAAATCCTTGTCTCTCCAGAAATATTCCATTCCGCCTATATCCAGGATTTTGACAGGAAAATTATTTTGGTATTGCCGTGTCAGTAATTCTTCAAAAAATCTGAACCTTTGGTTTCTGAATTTATGCCCCATAGAATCGGGATTGTCAGAAGATGCCAATAAGGTTTTAAAATTAATCATAGACAGTAAGAGGAATTTAAAGGACAAAGCTATTTATTTTAATAAATTAATTATGCCAAAAGTAATAGCGCATTGATAATCTTTTTTAATTTTGCCTGCGAAACAGAATTACTCCCAAACTTTCAACTAAAATCGGGTTAAATTAGATATCCGAAAAGATTAATTAACCGTATTAGATTGAAAGACGATTTATTTTTATGAAAAAACGCTTTTACAAATACTTTCCGTGGCTTTTCGTTCTAGGTGACATTGCGGTAGTTTCATTCTCTTTTTTTATTTCCAACCAATTGTTTCAACCTTTTGTGGACTTCAAGGGATTGGATTATCCCAATTTCCCAGCCTTTATTATGATCTGGATGGTCATTACCATACTTAAGGAAGATTATAAACTAAGCCGTACCAACGAAGCTGAGCAGACTTTCAGAAAGTTGTTGAGTTCATTAGCCTGGTTTTTGGTAATCATATCAATGATATGGATGCCGTTTCATGACAATTCTTTGAGATTGCTCTCTTTTCTGTACCTGTCGGCAAGTTTATTGGTTTTTCTAGGAATTTACAGAGTAGGAGTATTGCTGGTTTTAAGGAAATACAGGGAATCCGGACATAATTTCAGAAGAGCAGTGATATTGGGTACAGGAGGTACGAGTGATCAATTGGCGAAGGTTTTCAGAATCAGGAAAGATTTTGGCATCAAATTTTTAGGATATTATGATGATCAGGACAGTTCAGGTTTGACTCGTGGCGGAATCAGTAAGTTTTTTGAAGAAGCCATTGAAATGAAAGTTGATCAGATTTACATCAATGAGCATCTCGACGAAAAGAAAGTTAAAAAAATCATCAATTTTGCTGATGAAAATTATATAAAGGTTAAAGTAATTCCAGGGGGCTCACTGCAATTGGAAAAAAACCTTTCCTTTTCAAAATACGGAGACTTTTTCGTCATTAACGTCAATGATATTCCTCTTGACAATGCTTTCAACAGGGTTTTTAAAAGAGTATTTGATGTCATCTTTTCATTTTTTGTCACGGTATTTATTTTGAGTTGGCTGATCCCACTTGTTGGATTATTAATCAAAATTGAATCAAAAGGTCCCATTTTCTTTATTCAGGAAAGAAACGGAGAGAATAACAAAGTCTTTAAATGTATCAAGTTCCGGTCTATGACCCCTAATGATTATGCTGATACACATCAGGCAGTTAAGAATGATCCCAGAGTTACAAAAATCGGTGCTTTTTTGAGAATGACTTCTTTGGACGAGATGCCTCAGTTTTTAAATGTATTGATTGGGGATATGTCCATTGTTGGTCCAAGACCACATACCTTACCGATGAACAAGGTATTCAAAACACAGATCGAAAAATATAACAGCCGCCATAAAATAAGACCGGGGATTACAGGATTGGCTCAAGTCAAGGGTTATAGAGGGGAAATAGAAAAACCCCATCAAATCCGTTCCAGGGTTCGATTGGATTATTTTTACATTCAGAATTGGTCTATTTTACTTGACCTTAAGATATGTGTCCTAACTGTATTTGAATTGATTTCTAACAGGGAGAAAGCCTATTGATTCAGATACAAGTACTCATTTAAGTCAGTATCCGATAAATCATAGACAATAAGTTTCAATTCAGCATTTCAGTGCTTTTTGGTGATTAATGCTCGTTCATTTTCACAAACCAAATCAAAGAAACGCTATGGTAAAATAAAGGGAAATCCTGTCCAAAAATAAAGTAAAAGCTACATTTTGAGCAAAGCGTCAAAAAAGCTCATGGTTTCACCCTTCTTTTTGAAAATAAGCATAGGTATTTCATTGTTGGTCTGAACCAGTTTTTCTGCAACACTTCCCAATAATACCGCGGCTGAGGCAGTTCTTCCCCTGCTGCCCATCAAAATCAGATCAATCTCAATTTCCTTAGCTTTTTCAATGATATACTTTCCTTCGTTTCCGTTGTCTTTGAGCACAAACATGCACTCGAACGGTTTATGGTTGTGCTTACTTAAGAATTTTTCATAATCATTCTTAGCATTGGTCTCCATGATACTGGCAAATTCATCAAACGACTTTCCGGTTTTGTAATACCCTGTAGGTACTTCATAAAGGTGAAACCCAAAAATCTCTGCGTGAAACTCTTCTGCTAATTTTTCTGCAAATTGAAAAGTAAAATGAGAATAGGAGGAAAAGTCCATGGGAACAAGGATTTTTTTCGGAATCTTTATTTCCGCTTTCTCGGCTAGAAACAAGACGGAACACGGGGCTTTTTGTGCCATGGATTTGGCTAAGGAGCCCGAACCCTCCAACACTTTTTTTCTTCCCATTATCATGAGATCCACATCTTTGATCTTCGCCCATCTTAAAACTGTGGACATGGGATTTCCTTCCTCTACGATAATTTCGATTTCAACAGTCTTTGGAAATTTACTGTCGCTGATCAAAGTATTGATTTCAGACTTTATAGCTTCATCAGCAGGGGCTATCAGGTCGGGGAAATTTTTCCTAATCTCCTCAGGAAGGGATAAGTCTTTACTAACATGGATAAAATAAATTTTTTTGACTCCCAATAATTCTGAGATGACAGCCATCTTTGGAATCAAAATTTCATCCATTTCTGTTAAATCCAAGCCAACCATGGCCTTTTCAAAATTCTTCATATGAGTGAATGGTATTTATTGATTTTCAATTTACACTTTTAAAATATTCTTTGGAATAATTGTATATACAATTTGAAGTAATCTTATTTTAAATGAATTTTCTCCTTTCCCAAAACCCTTATATTTGTTCTTTATGGGAAATTCTCCTGCCAAATATTTTATTGCCATCGTGCCTGAAGGTAAGATTCAGACTCAAGCTACTGACTTGAAAAATCTGATGAAGGAAAAATTCAACCTGAAATACGCCTTGAAGTCCCCTGCCCATATCACTTTAAAGATGCCTTTTCTATGGAACGAAAACAAGGAGGATATTCTCGGGCAAAAATTGGAAGAATATTTCACAGCACATAAGGCTTTTAACTTGATATTAAAAGGTTTTGATAGATTTGGAAGAAGGGTGATTTTTATCCATGTCAAGGAAAATACCGAGTTAACAGCGCTTCAGCTTTCACTTTCCAAATTCTGTAAGATGGAACTGAAATTGGTCGAGGAACTCAGTGATAGGGCTTATCATCCCCATATGACCATTGCATTCAAAGATGTCAAACCAAAATTATTCGACGAGTATTGGGAGTTTGTCAAAACCCAAAAATTCAAAGAGGATTATTCTGTCAATAATGTTGCTTTATTAAAAAAGGTAGATGGGAGATGGGAGGTGCTTCAGAGATTTGATTTTGGGAAAGTATAAAATAATTCTTTTTTAGTAAAGCTTTCAAGTTGAGGTTACCAAAATTATGCCTTGCCATTCTTTTTTTTCAAATCCTCAAAAACATGCAGATATTGATTTGTTACAAAATCCCAATTGTACTTTTGGGTCAATCCATCTCTGGCAGTTTGGCGAAGCAAATCCAGTTCTTCCGGTGAATTTTCAGCTTTACCCACTATTTCTGAAACTGCTTTTGCACTTTTTTCAAAATACCATCCATGCTTTCCGTTTTGAAGCATCTCCTGGTTGAAAGCTGTATTCAATGCCAGGATGGCACATCCATATCCCAAAGCTTTCAACATAGCGGGATTGGTTCCGCCAAATTCATGACCATGGAAATAGGCATAAGCATTGTGGTATAAAGCTTTTAATTCCTCAGAATCCGTCACATATCCTGTAAACAAAAGCCTGGGATCTTGGATCGCTTTTAGGTTGTCCACATACGGGTCTTTGTAAGGCACGTCTCCTACAATCACCAGTTTTCGTTTGCTTTCGGATTTTACAAAGCCTGAGATGATCAAATCAGCATTATTATCCGGGATCAACCGGCCAACAATTAAATAGTAGCTTTCTTTTTCAAGGGACCACTTATTCAGTTTTTTGACGTCAGATTCAAAAGAAGGATTGGCGCCATAGGCAATGACTTTGGAATCTTTATGGAAAAGTTCCAGATATATGCGCTTCATTTCATCCGAATCATTGATGACCTGATCGTAAAACCTTGTTGCCATTTTGGATGCCCAAAAGAAGTATTTTGACCCAAACCCTTTCCATTTGGGTCTAAGCCATTCCAACCCATCTACATTTATGGCTGTAGGCTTTCTGAAAAGCCGTGAAAGAATTCCGAAAGGACCATTGGCACTATTGACCACAAAAATAACATCCACGTCAGAGAAACAGGCATGAAGCATAGAAACAAAGGAATGGGAAAGTTGGGTAAGACTTTTGGATTCTATGGCAGGTGTGTAAATCAGCTTGATCCCATTCACTTCTGCAGGTCTTTCTTTGAAAAGTGACCTATGGCAATAGACCCTTACATCTACCCCTTTTTTTTGCAGTCTTTCTCCCAATTCTTTGACCATAGTGTCATATCCTCCATATACATAGGGGTAGCCTTTGGCACCTAGAATACAGACTTTGAGTTGGTCTTTATTTTTTGACATCTCCGAAAAGTTTGATGAATTTGGTCTGATATGTATCTGATGAAAATTTCTCCAACACCCGGACTTTACCTTTTGCTCCCATTTCTTCTCTTTTAGTTTTGTCTGCTATCAGTTTGCCAATAAATTGTGCTCCTTCTTTTGCATTGCTCCAAGGAATCAGATAGCCCGTTTCGTTATGAATGATCATTTCGCATGCTCCCCCATGTTGGGTAGCAATTACAGGCTTGGAAGAAGCCATGGCCTCCAAAATCACCGTAGGAAGAGGATCGGGAAGCGTAGAAGGAAGCACAAATATATCCAGACTCTGTAGGATTGCAGGAATATCTTCTCTGTAACCCAAGTAGGTAATATGCTCATTTAAACCCAAGGTTTTAATTTTTTCCAACATCTCAGTTACAAAAGCTTCAGTCCCGGGATAAGCGTCGCCTACTATCAGAAAATGGATATTTTGATATTCATGAATCAGCTCTTTGGCCATTTCCAAAAAGTAAGGTTGCCCTTTCCAATGATTGACCCTGCCTATCATTCCGATTAGAATCTTGCCTTCGGCTTTAGGAATTTCATTTCTGATATCGGTCGATTGGAGGAGGTAGGGTGAATAATCAATGCCATTATAAAGCAAAAGCATTTTGGATTCGGATACCTTGGATTTCCAATTGTCCCAAACTGCCTGAGAAACTACCACCACCAAATCAGCATACCTGTTGATCAGCATTCCCATCAATGAAACAAACCATTGAGGGCCTACCAATATCTCATGCAAATGCCATATATGCCTGATGCCTCTTTCTTTGGCCACAAATGCGCCAACTAATACTGCGGAGGTATTGGAATACAGATGGGTTATTTGTTTTTCGGTTATCAGTTTTTCTAAAAATTTTTTCGCTTTCCAAATGGTTTTTGCACGGTTAAGAAGTCCGGGAAGGTTGAAATATTTCCTTCTTAAAATCCCCATTTTTTGAAAATGCAGCTCTATACCTGAACTTTCCAATTCTTTGGCCAAGGGTCCGTCCTCGGAAAGTACCACCGTCACTTGATGTCCCGCTTCTCGAAGGGCAGTAATGGAATTCAAAAAAATTTTGCTGGCTCCATACAAATCCGAGGAACCATGGAGCATAAGTATATGGGCCATGTTAGGATTGCTTGTCTGTTCTGCTTTTTATAACCTTGGCAGGATTGCCAGCTACTATGGAATACAGGGGAACATCTTTGGTGACAATACTTCCTGCTGCAATTACCGAACCCTTACCTATGGTTACCCCTGCTAGAATGACCGAATTGGCTGCAATCCAGCAATCATCTTCAATTTTCACAAAAGACCGGGTTACTCCCTGTTCGATCATGGGGATTTCCGGATTGGAAAAATTATGGTTTTCTGAATAAATACTGACTCTGGGGGACATCATCACATTATCTCCGATTTCTATATATCCCGAACAGCCGATATAGCTGTAAGGTCCAATACTGCTGTTGTTACCGATTTTCAGACCAACTCCCGCTTCTCCGCCATAGAGGTTGGTCGGACGGATAATGGCATAACTTCCCACGGTTACTTTATCACCAAATACAAGACCCTTCTGGGAAAGTCCATTGATTTCACAATTATCCTGGGCGATAAAATTTTTACCCACATGAATAAATGAAGCCTGTCGAATGGTGACTCTTTTTCCGATTAAAAACAGACCTTTAGTGGACCCAAATCTCATACGGACAAAAAAGCCTCTGATCCACCAAATACCCATTCTGATCAAAACCCCAAAAGTAGAAAAGGAATCCCATTCAGGCCCAAAGCGGTCACGGAGGTTGTTTCCCGTAAGTTTGGAGATGGTTTTGCCCAAGAAGTTACCCATTCAGAATCTGTTTAAAAGTATCCTCCAAAGATAGGAAAAACTTTTCCGTGGAAAATTCCTGAAGTCTGTTTCTGCCTTTTTCTGCCAGTTCCTTTCTCAGGCTCTCATTTTTTATCAAAAGCTCCATTTTCATCTTTAGGTCATCTTTGGTATTTTCTTCCAAAACCAGGGCAGCTTCATCAGCTACTTCCATCAAGGCCCCTTGTCTGGAAATGATTACCGGTAACCCATAGGAAAAAGCTTCCAAAATGGGTAACCCAAATCCTTCATTGAGTGATGGGAAAACATAGGCAACGGCATGTTGGAAATAAGCAGCCAATTCTTCCTGAGAAACATATCCGGGGAAAACCACTTTTTCTTTCAAGTTGAGTTTCTGCACCAAAGACTGAAGATGATCGAAGTCATCCAAGGTTTCTCTTGGGCCTTTTTGACCAACAAGTACGAGTTTAAATTCCTTAAAATCATTTTGCTGGACCAATTCAGCAAAGGCTTCAATCAGCATCCCTAAATTTTTTCTTTTTTCCATCACACCTACATGAAGGAAGAATGGGAAATCTAATGGTTGGATATTTTTCAGATTTTCATTCCTCAGCGTATTACCTGTTGCCGGGTACACCACTCTTTTTGGAATGTGTCTAAAGTCTTTTATTTCCCTCAAACGCTCTTTGGAGTAATGGGTAATAGTGATGATTTCTCCATTCCTTTTCAAACCATTTTTGAGGAAATACAAATAATATTTGAGCCACAGACTTTGGTAATGTTCCGGGTTGTCCCAAAAAAAGGTATCATGTATCACTGACACTTTCTTGCCCCTAGACCATAACGGACTGAGGATGTCCGGACTGAACACCAAATCTGCTTTATGATAAAAGGATAAAAATGGAAGAACAAGCTGTTTGCGCAGAAAATAGAGCAATTGAAAATAAATGTTTTTCCATTTAGCCGTTTTGCCTCTAAAAAAATCACTCTCTTTTACTTTTTGAAAATCCGGGCTGATGATATACTCAAAACCTGTTTCTTCCCTGGAAGCAATTTCTTCACATAGGGAAGTGATATAGGTTTTGATGCCTGTCTGGGCGACATAAAGGTAATATACATCTATAAGTACCTTAGGCTTTTTCATCCTGCAGACCGATTTTGGAATAGTGGTTCATGGCATATCCTATCATCCACCAGGAAGTCCAACTGACATAGGCATACATTTCAGCATTGGCAGTGAACAGGGGCAGCAACATCCCGGTTTTGACTGCTGCACCGGTAAATGCAATTCTTGCCGTCATCACATTCTCAGTATTTCTATAGACTCTGATAGCATAGGAGATCGAATAGGCCAATAGCAAAATATATAAAATCATTCCGACAAAACCCATCTGTACGCCATAAATCAAAAATTGGTTTTCACCTCCTACCCTTACTTCTTCTGATACGCTGCCCAGATTGCCACTCATGGCCAAGCCAATACCCAAGGGACTTTCGATCATCGAATCCAATGCCAAAAACCATTCCACAACATGTCCGATGCTGGATTCATTTTGGAAAGTAAGCGTGTCAATTACAAAGAAATAGAAGTCTTCTGAGGCAAAGAAAATCACATACAATACAAAAATCAATGCCAGAGAAACCCCAAATAAGATCAGTTTATACAACCTGAAAATAACCGCAATAAAAAAAATCATCACAAAAAAGGCGGCAAAAGCTGCTCTTGATGCGGAAAAAAACAAACTTCCCATAGAACACAACATGACTAACAGGTAGAGAAATGATTCTTCTCTTTTTGAAGTCAAATACCAGATCAATCCTGCTGCAAATCCCATCAAAACCGAACTGGCCAATTCCAAAGGGTCAGAGAAGAATGAGGCAAATCGCTTGGTGATGGCCTGTGTTTCAAAAGTCCAGGATAAACCAAAATTTCCTGTGGGCTCAACGTTATTAATTCCTTGGTTGAATAAGGCATATCCGGTAAAGCTTTGGATATGGGTTCCCAAAATCCCTTCCAATAGATTGAAAACAAATGCAGCAATCGCAATAAAAAAGATGATTCGGAAGACTTTGCCCACTTCTTTGTTTTCGAATCTTGTATTTCTTCCCAGCATATATACCAATGATGGGATAAGCATATTTTTGAAATAGAAGACCTTGTTGAGAAATGTAGTTTCTCCAAGAGGAAGCAAAAGATACAAAAAGGCAAGGCCAATAAAGATGGAAAAAATCTTATCTATCCTATTGAGTTTAAAAGGGTATTCAAATATATTTCTGTGATATAGGATAAAGAGTATAAAAGCTAATATCACCAAGAAATCTTTGGTCAACTGAAAAAAAGTAACCGGAACAGCAGAAAAAGTAGCCTGATAGGTAATGCTCAAGACGGTAATATGAAATGGGAGGTAGGCCAAAAGAAAATACACCACATATTCCCATTTTCCTTTGAAAATCATGGCTTTGAGAGTCAGGTACAACAGCGGTACAAAACCCAATAAGACAAACAAAAACAATAAATTATTGATCAACGGTTTTCAGGCTTTTGACAGATTAAAGTAACGGTGAACCGAATCGGACACCTTCCATTGACTTTTATCCCCCTGAATATATTCAATAAAAACTTACTTTTCTCAATTCCGATTATTCCCTTTGGTCTGATCCGGTTGTTTTTGAATAGCGTGTATTTGTATTTCGGGATGGGCAATACGGTCTGAAAATTTCCAAAACCTACTTTAGACAATGCATCTACCATCTCATGGTAAGTAGATTCGTTAAGATGGCCGCCTTTTGCTTCTATTCTACCTGAACTTGAATTATCCAAAATCCTGGTGACGTCCATGGGTCCAAACAACCGATTAGGCATCACCAAAATAAATTTACCTTCCGGCAGCAGACTGTCATATACCGACTGAAGATGGTCCATTAGATCCAATGGTGCCAAATGTTCTATAACATTGTCTGAAAAAGCAAGTTCAAATTTTTCTTCGGATTGAAAATGTATAATTCCTGATTCAATAAACTTGATTTTTTGATGGCTCTTTAGACTATCAGGTATAAAAACATCTACTCCGGTCAATTTCTTGTAAGGAAGCTTTTTTTGGATGTTCATCAAAAAATAGCCCTCCCCGCATCCAAAATCAATGATGGATTTGCCTTTCAGTTCTTTTTCGAAAAGCGAAACCTGTGGATCTTTTGTAGCTATTCTGCTATCCAATGAACCATCGGTCTTGGCAGTTCTCCCATAAAAATTCAATAAATTGGAATAAAATTCATCGTAGAGCTTTTCACGCTTTTGCCCGTCTTGTTCATTGACCAATAATTCGTGGTAATGACTTTCGATTTTGTAGGCTTCTTTCAGGACTTCCGTTGAAAGGCCGATTTCTTTGGAATAGGCGTCTATATCAGGAAAAACCAGCGTGTTAGTCTTGGATATATGAGTCATTCTATTTTTTCCAAAAGGAATACATGCCTTTTTCTACTTCATATTCTTCCCATTGGAACCGTTCTCTTTGTGGTTGGGTTTTGGCCCAATCCCACATTTTCTGTAAACCGTCCCGGAGACTTGTCTTGTCTTCAAAACCCAAAATCTCTTTGGATTTTTCGTGAGTAGCAAAAGCCAACTTCACTTCATGTCTTGACTCAAAATACTGGATTTCATGGCCTCCTACTATTTCAGCGAGGAGTTCTGCGGCTTCTTTTATACTATATTCCTTGGTCCCGCCTAAGTTGATGATTTGCTTGGAGGCTTCGGGTTTGGAGGCAGTAAGCCAAAGCGGTTCCAAAATGTCATCTATATAGGTAAATGCCCGGAGTTGCTCACCTGTACCAAAAATGGAAAAAGGCTCGCCGATTAATTTCTGGTACATCCAAATCCCAAGCACATTGCGGTATTTGTCCCATATATTTTGGTTTAATCCATACACATTATGCGGACGGATAATACACCAATCCAGGCCATGTTGCTCGCCAGCAATCTGAATATCCAATTCACAGGCATATTTGGCGACTCCATAAGGGTCAATTGGTGCAGGTTGGTGACTCTCATCAAAGGGTGGAGTCCCAACGCCATAGGTTGCCATACTGGAAGTGAATACCAATCTTTTAGTGCTGTATATGATACAGTTATTGACAACATTTGCAGTAGCCACCAAATTGTTGGAATAATTGAACATCCGGATAAATGGGCTGAGACCTTCAGCAGCGTAAGCTGCGAGGTGAAAGACATATTCTATGTCATTTTCAGAAAAAATAGTTGATAGATCTCCCGTAGCAAGGTCAACGTTGTAAAATTTAACTCCTGAAGGGATATTTTCGATATATCCTCCTGAAAGGTTATCAATTCCAATAATCCGGTATTCTTTTTTGTTTGTGAGCAACCAATCTGCAAGCCTAGATCCCAAAAGTCCTGCTACACCTGTAACTAATATAGATTTCATTCTTTAATTTAAATTCCTTCGTGGAAAATTCCTTCTTTTAAACCTTTCGCTGCAAAAGTAAGCTTTTTAAATCTTTTACGGAAAAGAAAGTATCCCATAAAAGAAAGGTACTTAGCTCCAACAAACAAGGTAACAGTGGGGACGTAATACCAAGGCGTATATTTTCTCAAAAGCCAAACCTGATTTCTGCTTCTCAGGTAATGAACGAAAGGATTGACATATCCTTCTTCTTTTTTTACTTTGGATTTTTGGGCCATGCCGGCTTCATGATAAACAACAGATTTTGGTTCATATGCCAGTTTATATCCCGCTTTTCTGATACGAAAAGACCAATCCACATCTTCATAGTAAATAAAAAATTTCTCATTGAGCATACCTACTTCTTTGACTATAGCTGAGGATACCAGAAAGCCACAGCCTGTAATCCAATCAATGGTTTTGGGTTGGTTGTATTTTTCGAGATCAGGCTGATTGTAACCGATAGTCCGGGTCATGCCCAAAAAAGAAATAAACTTTCCCCCTGCATTCCAGATTTTATTTTTTTCCAGCAGAAAAAAGAATTTGGGTTGGACAGCTCCAAAAGAAGGATTTTTTTCTAATCTATTCACCAAATGATCCAGAAAATCCGGTTCGGATTCTGTATCATTGTTGAGAAGCATCACATAATCATAGCCCTGCTTGATTACCTCAGCGATACCGATATTGTTTCCGCCCGCAAAGCCAGCATTTTCATGGTGGAAAATAAACCGGGCAAAATCCCCATGCTTTTCCTCCAATTGTTTCCCGGAACCATCTGAAGATCCATTGTCCACTATGAAAACCTTGAAATTGGGGTAAGTGACTTTTTTCAATGAAAGCAAGCATTGATGCGTATGGCCGAAACTATTCCAATTGATTACCACTATTCCAACAGAGGGATTCCCTTCACTTTTCATGTAATATTCTCAGTAATATTTTTTTGTATGATTATCTTCAATATTCATTCAAGCCTTTTCAAAATAGAAACATGCCTGATCACCTTTATGCGACTGATTAAGGATTTTGGCTTTTTGTTGTAAACTCTTTCTGGTTTTTCGATCTACCCAATTTTCAGGATTATTTCCAGTTAGGGTTTTTCCTTTCTTATACATATCCGTAATAATGAACTGGAATTCATTGCTATCAAAAATGATTTGTTCCAGTTTAAATCCACATTTTTCTGCCAGAATTTTCATGGATTTTTTGCTGGGGATAAAAAAATGGCGGGGGGCATCCAACTGAAACCAATCCGTTTTTTCCTGTTCCCAGACTTCCGCATCTGTTACAGGCACGCGAATCAACAGCTTTCCCCCTTTTTTGAGCAGGCTGTTTAACTTGTCCATGACCTCAATGGGATTTTCCATATGCTCAAAAGAATGGTGAAGCATAATTACATCATAAAGGCCTGAAATCCCGAAAACATTCCTTTTTTGCAGTTCAAGACCTTCCATGGTCATTTCTTCAGGAAGATAAGGATCAAACCCTAACAGATTTTTGAAACCGGAGCATTTCAATTCATAGACCAATTGCCCATTGCCGCATCCAATGTCCGCAATACGATCGTTTTCATGGAGATTCAAAGGTGCTATCCAATCCAAATATTCAGGATAGCCAAACTTCCACAATTGAAGGTCAAAAAGCTTTTTTCTCCATCTTTTGAATAAATTTTTCAACCCGGAGCTATAGACCAATCTTCCAAAAGCATAATAATCAACAGGGTAATAAGGAGACAAGTCTTCGGGAATATGCACTAGTTGCAGGGATTTACAGGCGCCGCAGGACATGTATTCGAACTTCCCGCCCAATCCGTGCATTTTTTCACTGGCTGTGTAAAAACTATTGTCTTTTGTATTCCCACATGCCAAACAGCTGTTTTTCCTCTCCATCAATGCTATTCTTTTCAAAAGGTCCTTGCTATACTTAAAACTAACGGCTTGTTGTAAATCCAATTCAATACAGTGGAGATCAGCAGGACAATGACCTCAGTGGACAACAATGCATAGCAAAGTCCTAAAGCTCCAAATTGGCTTGTAAGTATCAGGGATGCCGAAATCATATAAATAAACATCAACCAAGAAGATTTAAACATCAGGTTCTTCTGGTCCTTCACCAGGAAAATAATCACATTGGCAATATTCAGGCATGCAAGAAAAGGTAAAAAAGCCAGAACTTTCATAAAAACGACTGATTCTTCCAATTCTGATTTTGAAAGTACCTGAATGATAAATGGAGCCAGTGTGAAAGTTGTCAAGGAACCCAAAAGCCCCAAAAGCAAGGAAATACCATAGACTTTTTTGATAAAGCGGATAAATTGAGGGAGATCCGATTGCAGCAGTCTTGAGGCATTGGGATAGATGGCCTGAATTACCAAGGAAGGAAAAATCCTCAAAACCATTGAAATGCGCTCCGCCAAACTGAACATCCCCAGAATTTCTGCGGTTGAAAAAAAACTCAGGATAATCAAACCGCCATTGATGGAAATATGTGATGCAAGATTCGAGAGAAACAACAACCCGTTTTCATGGAGTGAAGTAAACAGCTGAATGAATTTTGGTTTGTAAAATTTGATATTCAGCTGATAATGGATATAAAGCAAGAGCAGCATATTGATACCCAAACCTGCTCCCCCCATTATAAAATTGACCCATTTCGCTTGTTCTGGGGAATGAATGAAAAGTACCAAACCCATAAGAAATAAAAGTTTGCTAAAAATATTGGCTATGGAAATCAGCTTCATTTTTTCCATTCCCTGAAAAAACCATAAAGGAAGGGTTGCTTCTGAAAACAATAAAAGGACAGAGAATAAAAGGATCCATTGATATTCCTTGAACATACCCAATCCAAAGATGGCAACACCTATTCCCAACGTTGCAAAAAAGGCCATCAATACCTTACTACCAATGATGTTGGAAACTAAATGCGAGAGGGCTTCTTTATTCTGATGATTGATTGCTACTTCCCTTGGTGCGCTTAGGTTGTATCCAAAACCCACAAGGATATTACAAAGTACAATGACTGATAAGGCAAGATTTACTAAGCCAAATTGATCCACACCGATGGATTGGATCAATAAGGGGATGGTAATCAAAGAGATGACAACATTGGATGCCTGAATGGTCGCTAAAAAAATAAAATTCTGTAAGGATTTGTTTCTGATTAGATTGTTAAAGGAATATGGGTTTAGTCTTTCAATCATATCATAAAAGCTTTTTTTGAATTAGGCTTCACCGATATGAATCCTGTACAATTCTTTGAAATACAAAAAAACTATTGCAAGCAATATCAAAATGGCTCCTCCAAAAACCATCCCTTTCAACAGTTTGATTTTGGTCATTTTTAAAGGAAATCTAGGTCCATCAATAATTTGAATGAGGGGGGAATTGTTGCGGTGATTGACTTTGGCTATTTCCAGATTTTTAGTGATCTCGGCATAGACAGCGGAGGATGCTTGAATATCAATTTGTTTTTTTCTTCCTTCTACAGTAGCCGTTTGAAGTAAAGGGTTTGGAAAGGGGATATTATCAGTCATGCCGGCAAACTCTACCAGGTTTTCATCCAAAACTGCCCGAACACTATCCGATTGCATCTGTAGGATTCTGAGATTTTCGGCCGTTTTTTTTGTTTTGGTTTCGAAATAAAAGGAATTCACATTGGCAACTAAAGATTCATTGAAAGATTTGGCAAAAGCTTCGTCTTTTGAATTGATGTTTACCTGAATGATGCTGAGTTTTCTGTTGGGTTTTTCAACAGAAAGTTGTTTTTCCCGGATCAGTTTTGAAATTTCTTTCACCACAGAATCCTGACTGACAGAAAACCTTTCTCTGGAAATGGAAAAATCCATTTGGTCCAGGTCAACTTTATTTTTCCATTTCATGGATAGCTTATTGAATTCAATGTAACGGTCAATCAATAAAGATTCGGCATTAAAAGGACTGAGTAGGGTTTTACCCAACATATTGTCAGACTTGTAAAGCTCCATAATGTTGTCCCCTTGGAATATTCCGCTGGAAGAACCGATGGACCCAATATTAATGCCCAAAAGGGAAGCAAGTCCGGACATTTGGCCAATACCTTCCATGTCAGATTCTTCCAGGACGAATGTTGTTTCTGCATGGTATATGGGCTTTTTGAGAATGGATACCAAAGCACCCAAAGCTATTCCGATTATCAATGCGATCAACAAGGTTTTCCATTTTCCAATGAAAAAATAAATCCATTCCCTGAATCTTTGGATTATTTCCCTGAAGGTGATTTTGTCATCCAGGATGTGCTGCTTTCCCTCCATGTCAATTAGGATTGAGTTGAGTGATGATCAAAGCCAAGGTGGCCAATCCTGTAGTCAATGCAATTATTTCTCCGGGTCTGATTGGGATTCTTGGACCTTTGGTAGGCACGATTACCTCAGCGCCGGGTTCTATGGATGGATAAGCCCTTATTCCCAAAAAGCCTTTGGTTCTGGATACTTCCCCATTGGCATAGACCACATAAGTTCTTTTTCTATTGGCCCGGATATCATAGCCGCCTGCGCGGTTGATATAATATTTCATGCCTTTTTGGTTTTCATACCTCACTGTGGCAGGGTATACCACATCTCCACGCATCCTGACTGTTTGCAATTGTCTGGGAATGGAGATGATATCGCCTTCTTCCAAAATCAGATCTTTATCCGAACCAGGATTGCTCAAGATGGCCTCCAGGTCTATCGCAACAGCTTCTCTCTGTTTGATTTTAATTTGACCCAGTCCGGTTTTGGTTTCTGCTATTCCCATTAAGGTCTCTCTTTTAGACTCGATCGCAGCCAGGCCTTCTGCGCTATCCACTGGCAGGTTTCCCAAATCTTTAAATAACCTTTCAAGTAACAGTTCCTGTGCTTCGGTATTGTTAGGGTCAGCCTGTAGCTTTAGCTGTAAATCTTCCAGATTTCGCTGCCTTCTTAGCTGTTCTGATTCTGTTTCATAAAATTCTGTTCTCCGGATCAATGTCGCCCCTTTTGTATAGGCATAATCAGTCAATCCGCCTGCCCTTTTAATCAAGTCGGAGACTCTTTCCTCGGCAGTTGTTACTGCAAAAATCCCGGGGGAATTAACCTGTCCTTCTACCTGTACCAGTTTGTCCAAAGTGAAATTTGGCTTTCTTCTGATGATTACATTGTCATAGGGGGATAAAGTGATGGGATTTTCCTGAATGGTCAAATCCACATTGATGTTTACAGGAATCAGTTCAGAGAATGTCCCTACGTTCGAATCTTGGGATCTCCGTGCGATTTCAATGTCCTTGCTACTGGCAGATTCTCTGAGTCCTCCTGCAAGGATTATGAGATCTTCAACGGTCATTCCCTTGGAATAGGGGTAAGTTCCCGCATTTTTCACCTCGCCGGTAATTTGCACATAGAATTCTTCCTGAAGATCATATATACTGGAAATTCGGACAACATCTTCCCGCTTTAAAGGAATATCCGCGCTGTTTCCACTTAATATGTCCCGCAGATTGACAGAAATCACCTCTGTACTCAAGTCATCATAAGTCCTCAGAATGCTGGCCCTTTCCAAATATGCTTCTCCACGTATACCATCTGCATTTTTGATCAATTGCCCCAAGGTCATGCCTTCTGTCAATGCAAAATTGCCTTCCCTGAACACCGCACCTTTTATCTGAACACGGTTGGTATATCTGTCGAGTACTCTTCCTACTGTATACTGATCCCCTCCTTTTACCATGAAAATGGAAAACTGGTCATTGAATATATCTGAAACGGTCTTTTCCTTTCCTGAAATCCTGGTGACAGCAATACGGTCTTTGAAAGCCTCGTCGGTAAATCCACCGGCATATTCCAAGAGCTGACTGAAATTCTCCCCATCTTTGACTTCAAATATTTTAGGTCTTTTTACTTCCCCGATTACAGTTACTCTGGAAATAAATGGTTCAACCAAAATGACATCCTGATCTTTTAACTGGAAGTTTAAATTGGCATTTCCATTTATTAAAAAATCATAAATGTCCAAAGTATTAATGATTTTGCCGTTTCGGACTACTTTGATGCTTCGCATACTTCCATTGTCATTCGGACCTCCGGCAGCATATAGGGCATTGAAAACAGTACTGAATGCACTTAGGGTAAAGGTTCCCGGTAATCTCAACTCGCCTACCAAATGAACTTTGATAGTTCTGACATTACCCAAAGTAAGTTGCATAAAAGTACTTGGATTGGGACCTCTCAGATCCGTGAAGAATGAGGATAGCCGGTTTTTGATAATGCCTTCAGCTTCTTCAATTGTTTTTCCGGAGATATTGATAGGACCGACATTATCGAGAAGTATGAAACCATCTGCTGTGACGATGGACTCATAGTATTTTTCAGATTGGCCATAAACATCCACATAGACCAAATCACCCGGTCCGAGAACATAATTTTTTGGAGTAGCAATATTTAGGTTAGGCTCAAAAGTCAATCTCCTTTTTTTGTTATAAAAAATATCACCACCAAAATAGGGCGAAGGTTCCTCTTCCAATCCGATCAGATCACTTTGTTCTTTGAACAGACCTTGGGAGATTTCATTCAGGTCAGTTTGTTTTCTGGGTTCCCTTTTCGAAGCGGTAGCACCTAATCTTCCTCCGACTGCCGAAATATCCATTTTTTCGACTCTTTCTTTCAATTTTTCCAACTCAACCTCTGAAACACCCCTGATTCTGGCCATTTGTATCAGTTCAAATTCCGATAATCCGGCTTCGTTGGCCCTTCGGATGAGTTCCCTGATTTGTGCATCTGTCAAATCATCTACTTTGATGTTTGCAATATCTGAGATGGATTGGGCATGCAATATTTGGGGGAGGCTGCAGCACAGGGAAAGAACCAATAAAAATAATCCCGCAAATTTGATCAGGAGGTGGTTATTTGGGAAATTTTTCGTGAAATATGGTATCATTAATTTATAATTCTTGCTTATACTTTTCGAACAATTTGTATAAACCAATTGCGTAAGCTTTCTGAAATGTGATAAAATCTGCGTAAAGATAATTATTCCATGCTGTAAAGAAATATTAGTAGAATTAATTTGAGCAAAGCGGCTTTCTACTCTGTACAGTTTTTGCAGATTTCAATCTGTGTGCGGTCGTTCAATAACTGTTTTCGGAAGGCATTGTAAGCATTGTTATTCCAGATATCTTTCAGGTGATTTTCCTGGATTTTCCCCATCACATGTTGCCCGTCTTTATCAAAACAGCAAGGGAGCAATTTTCCATCCCAAGTAAATACTG
Organism: Aquiflexum balticum DSM 16537; assembly: GCF_900176595.1. Lineage (GTDB taxonomy): Bacteria > Bacteroidota > Bacteroidia > Cytophagales > Cyclobacteriaceae > Aquiflexum > Aquiflexum balticum. The sequence goes on along the minus strand of NZ_LT838813.1, from coordinate 745,209 downwards.
CTCCTTGCCACATTCTCCAGCATTTGTTTTGGATCTCCTTTTTGAGTTTCCAAGTGCCATTTCCATTAGGGATATACCTGGAATATTGGGTGTTTTGAGGGATCAGTTCCGAACCGTTTTCAAAACCATAAATCTGGGTGGTTTTTAATTGAAGTTCATCTACCCCAATATTTTTTGCCCATATCTTCAATTCCGGGATTTGGTGTTCATTTTTCCCTGTTACCAAAAACTGCAGAATAATTCTGGGAAATCTTTTTTTCAATTCCCTTTTTCTATGGATCAATTCAAACAATCCTTCCTCCACTTTTGCCAATTTGCCTCCTACGCGGTAATCCTGATAGATTTCCTGTGTGATTCCATCCATTGAAACTATCAACTGTTTCAACCCGGAGTCGATGATGGCACCCACATTTTTTTTGGTCAGGTAATGTCCGTTGGTGGAGGTGGAGGTAAATATTCCGGACTTGTCGGCATAGCTGATCAGCTCCGGGAAATTTGGATGCAGAAAAGGTTCTCCCTGAAAATAGAGATGTAGATAAGTCAGATGATCTTTGGTTTGATCAATGATTTGCCGAAAAACCTGTTCCTCCAACATGCCGGTTGGCCTTGTAAAACTCCGCAATCCACTAGGGCATTCGGGACAGCGGAGGTTACAACTGGTGGTAGGTTCTATGGATAAAGTCGTTGGAAGGCCCCAAATTCTTGGTTTTTTGATTACTCTGCTCCAGTAAAAAGAGCAAAATAAAAGAAGATAGTTTCCGAGTTTTTTTAAACTCAAGTAATAAAAAAATTCCCTAAAAGTGATCCACTTATTTTTCACAGGATGAAGTAATCAAAAAAACAGCGAATAAAAAAGGTTTTTTTAGAACGCTGATAATGCCGATAGAGCGGATTTTCACTGATTTTTTTTCATCTGTGTGTATCTGCAAAATCAGCGTTATCAGCGTTCCCTTAAATGATTCTAATAAAGATTGCCTAAAAAAATCAAAACCATCTGTTGGTTTGTTGTAGATTTGGCAGCGATCCCAATCAGAAATCACTTATATGGACCAATCAAAACTGTTATTTTGCTGTTTGTTGCTCTTGTTATATTTCTCCTCATGCAGGGAAAAAGAAGCCGAATGTAAACTGGATGCTGAAATCCTGAAATCCAATCTGAATGTCGAAATCATCAGGCTGGAAAATGATTTCTTTGAAGCTGCATCAGTTGAAGACTTTTTGTACTTGCTTGAAAAGTATCCGGAATTTTCTGATAGCTATCTTTTGTCAAATGAATATGAAAGCAAAGCTGCAATGGCAAATGAGCTGTTGGAACTGCACCAAGATTCAATGCTGGTCGAGCTGTATGATGAAGTGATGGTTCATTATCCTGACGTATCCTCACTTGAAAAAGATCTTACAGATGCATTCAAATATATCCAATATCACTTTCCGGAATTTAAAATCCCAAAGGTCTATACTTTTGTAAGCGGGTTTGCTACTGATTTGTATTTGGATGATGATATGATTGTTATTGGATTGGATTACTATTTGCCTTTTGAGCACAGATTTCAGCCCCCGGACTTGCCACAATATATTTCCAATAGGTATCAGAGAGACTACATCGTCCCCATGATAGTGATGGCTATTTCATCTAAATTCAACCAAACAGATTTGTCTCAAAATACTCTGATCGCTGAAATGATTTATTTCGGCAAAGCCTATCATTTTACCAAAAGTATTCTTCCCTGTACCTCGGATGAATTCATTATCGGTTATACTCCGGAAGAGATCATTGCCTGTTTTGATAATGAAGAATTTATATGGTCCTATTTTGTGGAAAATGATTTATTTTTCGAAACCAACCCATTCATTATCAGAAAATATACCGGAGAAGCACCTGCTACCGATGAAATCAGTCCTGATGCCCCGGGGAGAATCGGTAGATGGCTGGGTTGGAATATTGTGGATGATTTTCGGGCCAATAACGAGTTAAACCTGCGGGATATGATGCAGATTTCTGATACGGGAAGGATTTTTAGGCAGTCAGGATATAAACCTCGTCGCTAAATTCCTTTCCGAATTTTTCAGGATCCATGATACCCAAAAGTCTTTGCACAGCAATTTCACTCGAAAAAAACTTTTCGGCCAAATCTCTTGAATGAAGTTGGCAGGCTTTAAGTGCATTTGGGTTTTCTGCCAATTCCACCAATTTTTCTAAAGTTTTACCAGGTTTTGAAGGGTTGAAATACAATCCCAAATCATATTGTTTGACCAAATCATACACCCAACCTTTGTGATTGACCAAGATGGCTTTTCCGGCTGCCAAGGCATCAAAAAACTTATTGGGACTATTTGTTCCCAAAACCGGTAGATGGGCAAAAGAAACAAATGCCATGTCAGAAACGGAAAGGATTTCCCTGACTTTTTCCTTGTTCCCAAATGGAATAAACCGGAAATTCTTAAGATTCAGATCCTGGGCTTCCTGAAGTAAATTATCTGCATAGGAACCTTTCCCCATCACTAAAAATTGAAAATCCAAATTCCGGATCTGTGCTTCATGGGCCAGAATCAGGATATCATTTACAGCATTTACTTTACCTATAGCGCCGGCATAAGTAAGGGTAAACTTGGATGCTAAACCATATTTCTGAAGTATAGAGGGACTTTTTTTCTCTGGAATAAAGAAAGAGGTATCCGCAAAATTCGGAACTAGGTAGATTTTGGCTTCGGGGAAGCGTTGTCTTATCGAATTGGCGATTCCCGGAGATAGTGCCACTATTTTGAGGGCCTGATTATAGATTTTACCTTCAAAATGAAATAAAATCTTTTTCAGGATTTGGTTTTTGATCGCTCCGACTTGAACAGGCGCTTCAGGCCATAAATCCCTTACTTCAAAAATATAGGGAACTGCAAATTTCTTTTTTGCCCACATCCCTATCCAACCGGTGGTGAGGGGGGTGGAAGTGATATAAAAATAATCCGGACGGGGCAGTTTGGCAATGTGCTTTTTTGCCAATCGAATAAATGCTAAAAATGCCCAAATCCTTTTGACAAATCCAAAATTCTGCTGGTATCGGACAGGAAGATAATGAACCTTGATCCCGGCAATCATTTTGAAGTCATAATGGGGTTTTCCATGGGAAGTAATCATCTCTACCTGTATACCTGCTTTCACCAAACCTTTTGCCAAATGATAGGAACGCGTAGCACCGCCTTCTTCAGGTGTCAAGAAATACTGATGGATGTAGATGATTCTCATGGATTGAATGCTATGATTTTCCGATCATTGTTTATTTTCCAACCAGCTTGCCAGGATGAATAAGTTCCAAAGTTGTAAGAAATGCCTTTTATCTGATTTTTCCGGATTGGCGGACAATTTACGCATTTCGGGGGGAAATTCTTTCCCCCAATCTTTATCCATCTTATGGATTGCTGGAAATACCCAGTTCCTGAAATCCTTCTCCCCAAACCACTCCATGAGCGGCAACCCAAAACCCAGTTTTTTCCTGTTGGCAATTTTTTCCAATCCCCTTTTTTTCAAAGCGGTTTTGATCTGTTTTTTTCCTGCTAGTTCGAGAAGGGGTTTTTCGGAAAGCGCAGCAGTCAAGGAAAGTAATTGTTGATTGAGATAGGGAGCTCTTCCCTCAATCCCGTGTGCCATACAGGCATTGTCGTGGATTTTCAGGATGTCATTGACAAGGTAAAAGGTTCTGTCCCAATCCAGCGCGTTTTTGAAAGGATGGTTGGTTTTTGGATACCAATTTTGGAAATGACTCATAAGTTCATCAGGTATTTCCTGCAATGCTGCCATTTGTATAAATGTCATTTCCGGATTTTGATGAATACTTTGCAGTAGTTTTTGCCAAGCTAAAGGGAGAGGGATATTTTTCCCCATTGATTTCATCCAATGAAAAAGCCTTGGATTGGCTAAGTAATGCTGAAATGCCTTATGCCTTCTGTAGCCTCCAAAAAGTTCATCAGCCCCGGCCCCGGAAACCAAAACTTTGACGCTTTCCTTGGCTTCTTTCGCCACGTACCAAGTCAAAAATCCTGCACTGTCTCCTATTGGTTGGTCCAGGGATTGAATGTAACCATTCCAATTATCCAGTATAATTTTTTTGTCCACAAAAATTTCATGGTGTTGACTTGGGTACTTCTTCCCAAAAAAATCAGCAAAATGTGGGTCAGCATACTTTTTACGGAATTTCTTTTCCAAAGCTACCGTGTATGTCGGTATTGCCTGCCCGGTTTCTTCATACCACATGGCATATAATAAACTACTGTCCGCCCCGCCACTTAAAACCATTCCCACTGGTCGCTCGGCATGGAAGCTTTTTAGAACCGCATCCTTCAGCGTTTCTTCAAAGGTAATTTGATCCAAAATCCGATGAGTTGCAGGAATGATCTTTAACTTTTTCCTGTCCAGAACCTTTCCCTGAAAATCCAATACCAGTACCTCGCCCGGAAGAATCTGATCCACTTTTTCAAAAAAAGTTTTGTCAGTGAAACTGTTCCGATAGTAGAAAAAAGGAATAAACTGCTTTGGGTCAATTTTTGGGAGAAAATTTAAACCTGCTGTAATTCCCCGTGATTCCGAAGAAAAATACCAAATAGTATCCTGTTGGAAATAATGCAGTGGTTTTTCACCCGAAATATCCCGGGCAATTATGATCTCATTTTTTATAAGGTCTGCAAAAACCAATGCAAACATTCCTTCCAATGCAGAGAGTTTTTTTGATCCATGGGTTTTCAACCATTTGAGAAGAACTTCCGAATCTGAATTGCTTGAAAAGCTGCATCCAAGGTCCAGAAGTTCTTTTCTAAGGTCCTGGTAATTGTATAGTGCACCATTCCAAACCAAAACAGCATCTTTTTCATCATTCCAGATAGGCTGATTGGAAGCATCAGTTAGGTCCAATATTTTAAGTCGGTTTCCTGCAAAAAATACGTTTTCACTGACTTTTGAAAATCCGGAATGGTCAGGGCCACGGTGGATAGTTGCATTCGTCATTGCTTCGATGGCTTTTTGGCCATCTGAATTCGCATTGATTATGACGTTTATTCCACACATTTACTTTTTCTTCTTTGGGGGAAGTGTTCCTTCGTTTAAGATTGCCTCCCTGTTTTTTTCAAAATATCTACAAAAATGAGTCAAGGTACATTCACCGCATTTTGGCTTTCTGGCCAAGCAAACATATCTCCCATGCAATATCAACCAATGATGCGCAATATGAATATGTTGCTTGGGGATATGTTTTACCAATTGCTTTTCCACCTCCAAAGGGGTCTTGGCATTTTGGTTGACCAAACCCAATCTTTTTGAAACCCTGAAAACGTGCGTATCAACGGCCATATTCGGTTGGTTCCAAACCACCGAAGTGATCACATTGGCTGTTTTTCGGCCTACTCCCGGCAGTTTTACCAACTCTTCCACAGTGGAGGGAACTTCTCCATCAAACTCTTCGACCAACATTTTCCCCAATCCGATCAGGTGTTTGGTTTTATTGTTGGGATAGGAGATACTTTTGATATATGGAAAAAGTTCATCAAAATCTGCAGCTGCCAAATGGGCCGGTGTCGGAAAATTTTCAAAGATAGCAGGAGTGGACATGTTGACTCTTTTGTCGGTACATTGGGCACTTAACACCACTGCGACCAACAACTGAAAAGGAGACTCATATTGCAGTTCCGTTTCTGCGATGGGCATATTGTTGGAAAAATGATCTATGAAGGCGGCGTATCTTTCTTTTTTGAGCATTGTTTTTGGTTTGAAAATGACAGATGACCGATGTCGGATGACCGATGCTTCGCTACTTTCTATTTTTATCCTTGGATTTGATTTTATCTAAACCACTGTTTTAAGTTTGGCAAATTATATATTGTAAACCAAATCTCCATTTCTTTTAATATAATCACTTTAAACAAATCCAAGAGATGGTTAAATTTCAATTCTTGCCAACATCGGTCATCGGTCATCCGACTTCCGTCCCATTTGAACTGCGATTGAACCTTACTGAAAATAAAGCAGGAAACCATACATACAACAACAAGTAACCCTAACTTTCGTTGGTTTACAAAGAAAATAAATTTTATGATGGATAAGTTTTACAGATTGAAAATTGCGGCAGGACTTTTACTGGGAATAGCACTTTTATTTATGTCTTGCAGTGAAGACGTCGAACCGGGGCTAGATGCCAATGTGGCCATAGACTTAATCGATGTTAAATACAGTCAGGAACGCCCAAATCAACTGATGGACGTTTATTTACCTGCCAACAGAAATTCCAATTCCACAAAGGTGTTTGTGTGGGTACATGGTGGGGGATGGGTAGATGGTAATAAGTCGGAGTTTAAGACTTTCAAACCTTGGTTGGAAGAAGTACAGGAGGATTATGCCTATGTTGCCATCAATTACAGTTTGTTCAATATTGCCACAGGAGGAAATAAATTCCCAACACAAGAGGAAGATATAAAAAAAGCCCTATCCTATATCAAATCGCAACTTTCTACTTGGAATGTTTCTGATGAGGTGATTTTGGCAGGAGGAAGTGCAGGAGGACATTTGGTTTTGCTGCACAGCTATAAAAACAATGAGGACAATTTAGTAAAAGCCACCGTTGCTTTTTTCCCGCCTACTGAATTGTCCTCGTTTTATGATTTTAATTTATTTTCTAGGTTGTTGCTGGAAAATCTATTGGGAGGGAATCCTACCAACAGGCAGGAGGATTATTTTAATAGTAGCCCACTTAATTTTGTCCAATCGCAAAGTGTGCCCACGGTACTTTTTCATGGAGATATTGACGACGTGGTTCCTATTTCTCAAAGTAAAATTCTGGAACAAGAACTGATGGCCAATAATGTCCCGCACTTGGCGGAATACGTCATTGGGCAGGGACATGGCTTCAGCGCCCAAACCAACAGGGATCTTTTGGCTAAGATGCAGGTGTTTTTGGATGGGGTATTGGAGTAAGAGGGATTTGAATCCAGTTTGAATTGAAAAGTTGGTAATGAAAGGAATTGGAAAGAAGAGGTCATAAAAGGATTGAACCATAGGTGCACCATGAGATAAAATTTACAGTCGGATACCTTGAGTCCTGAATCAGGCCATTTAGGTCTTTAACCGGAAGGCTGTAAATTCTATCCAAAAAATGCATCATTTCTTATAGGGGTTTTAGACAGAATGATCTTAGCCATATTTTTTCGAATACCGTTATAGAAATAGAGTGTTCCAGCCGTTATATCTGATTAAATTTTTAGTAGATAAGAAATGAAAAAAAACAATAAAACCAAAAAGGCTGAAAAATTTACCCAGGTCGTTGTCATTGGCACATCTGCGGGGGGTCTTAGTGCTTTGAAAAAACTGATCAGCCAAATCCCAAAAGATTTTTTATTGCCGATATTGGTGGTCCGACATATTTCTCCCGATGCAACGGGAAACGTAGTATTAGACGAGCTTAATAAGTTAAATAGTGTAAAATGTCAGCATGCGGAGACCGGAGGTAAATTGAAACCTGGTCATTTATACCTTGCGCCATCAGATCATCATTTCTTGATTGGAGGAAACCTGAAAATGCTGGTGACCAAAGGAGCTCATGAAAACAGGTCCCGTCCTGCTATAGATCCATTGTTTCGTTCAGCTGCTGTAGCTTTTGGTTCCGGTGTCATAGGAATTATTCTTACTGGCTATCTTGATGATGGCACATCAGGAATGAAAGCGATAAAAAATTGTGGAGGGATTTGTATCATACAGGATCCTGAAGAAGCGGAATATCCTGATATGCCAAGAAATGTACTGAATAACATTGAAGTAGATTATTGCCTGCCTATAGCTGAAATGGGGGCTTTGCTTATAAAACTTATTCCACTGCAATCACATATTCGTAAGCCTATTCCGGAGCATATCTTAATAGAAGCTAAAATTGCCGAACGTGTTTTGAGCGATCTATCTTCAGTAAATGAATTGGGCGATCAGGTCCCATTTAACTGTCCTGGTTGCGGCGGTGTATTATGGAAGGTTGGAAAAGACAGCGACTTACGGTTCCGTTGCCATACCGGGCATGCCTATACAGCAGCGTACCTCTTAGCAGAACAGACAAACAAGATTGAAGAAACCATGTGGACTGCACTTAGGATGTTTGAGGAGCGAAAAAACTTACTGACCGAAATGGCTAGAGGGAAAAAAGGTGTTGGTTCTCAAACAGCCCTTGAAAGGGCAAAAACTTCCCAAATTCATATTGATCGGATCAGAGAAATTTTGAAAACAGATGAGAATAAAAGTGGAGATGATATGCCCACATAATGATAATTGCATAAAAAAACCCGATTATCTAGGGAAGTCCATAGAAAACCAGGTTTTTGTTAATCGTAATATTTAAAAGATAATTTACATTTCTTTAAATCAGAGGGGTGATATTAAAATCCAAATCCAAGAAAAATCTGAGCTACACCATTTCTGGAATTGTTGGTGAGTGTTCCGCCTAATCCTTCGCTTCCTACTTCACGCAAACCATGGTTGTATCGCGCACCAATAGATACATTCCCAATATCGAAACCTACTCCGGCAAACAGTCCATAATCTATTGAATTGAAATCATCTTTGTTCAATTCAATTGGGTCGCTTGTGGATAAATCTGAAGACTTAAGGTCTTTTACATTGGCCGAAATAAGATACGATACATACGGCCCTGCATTGACGTTTAATGGACCAATATTGAATGCCAATCCTAATGGCAATTGAATATAATTCAAGTTGAATCTAACTTCACCTTCCCTTATTCCCAAAAGACTTTCCACATCACTTCCACCATAGGAAACCTTTGATCCAAGGCTTGTGTAGAGCAATTCGGGTTGAATAGCCAAAAAATCTGTTAAAGCTATTTTCGTAAAAATACCAAAGTGTAATCCTACTTTCATATTTTCATCATCAACGGTAGGTTGGTCGACGAAGAATTGGGAAAAATTTGCACCACCCTTTATCCCTACTCTTGGTCCGGGATTTTCGCTTTGTGCTTGTCCCTGTGGAGCAAAAGTCAATAGGAGGAATACAATTCCGATCCCGGTAAAAATTCCAAATTTTTGATTCTTTTTCATGATAATTTTTTTTGAAATGTTGGTTTAAGTTTTAGTAATTGAAATTAATAATTATATTATCTCAATTAATAATCAAAAGTAATGATTGTATATTTATTAAAATTTAACTTTAATTATTTAGATTATTACTTTTTACATATTTGGATTTACTATTTTATCAGACAGACTTAGAAAAAGTAGATAACAAAAATCTTTTGCCACAGTGATTTTTGGAAATCCGTGTGAGCAATTGGTTAAATAAAAGGTAGACTAGAGGAACCTTTTTAGCTATGAAAGAAATTGGGAAAAATATTTTCCACCCTTGAAGTGGTGAGGAACCTGTGTTTAAATTTTCATACAAGAACATTATTCTGACTGCTTGAAACTATGTTCACAGATTGAGTTTATTGCAGTTGAAAGTGTGTGCAATCCAATTATCTTTGAATCAAGTTGACGCTTTATATAAAGAAATGACAGAATTCTTCAACATTCACGATCTTGAACTGACCGGTATAATTTTTATTCTGGTTATTTCAGCATTGGTTATTTCTATTGCAGGGACCTATCTCGCCAAATTCGCCGATCAAATTGCAGACATAACCAAGCTTGGGGAAGCATTGGTCGGGGCAGTGTTGTTGGGGGCAGTTACTTCCCTTGCCGGAGTAGTCACCTCTATTTCTGCTGCATTGCAGGGATATGCCGACCTTGCCATAAGCAATGCCATAGGTGGAATAGCTGTACAAACTTTCTTCTTGGCAATTGCCGATATGACTTATAGGAAAGCAAATTTGGAACATGCCTCTGCCTCTTTGGCAAATCTTATGTACAGCGTTTTGTTGATTGGCTTATTGACAACACTCTTAATGATGTCACAGATGCCGGAAGTGACTTTTCAGGGTTTTCATCCAGGTTCGCCCATCATTATAATAACATACGTGGCAGGCTTGTGGATGGTATCAAAATCTTCCAAAAAGCCCATGTGGAGCCCGACTCACACCGTGGAAACTGTGGCCGATGTTCCTGCAAAAGATCTCCACAAAATAAATTTGAAAAGGCTTTGGTTAGGATTCATTGTAACAGCAGGCTTGGTTATTGTTGCCGGATATTTCGTAGGAGAAGCTGGGATTGCTATCAGCGAAAGGACGCGGCTCTCAGAAACTTTTGTTGGAGGCTTATTTACAGCAGTGGCGACTTCCCTGCCTGAATTGATTGTGTCTATCAGTGCAGTAAAAAGAGGCTCTTTGACTATGGCAGTAAGCAATATTGTTGGTGGAAATTCATTTGAAGTTATTGTGGTGGCTCTTGCAGATTTTTTTTATAAGGGATCAATTCTTCACGCTGCTACCTCTGCGGATTCCTATATTATTACCCTGACTATTTTATTGATGTCAGTCTTATTAATGGGGTTGCTATATAGAGAAAAACAGGGAATTGGTAAAATTGGCTGGGAAAGTTTAGGCATAATAATTATATTTATAGTTGGATATTTGATTTTATTTTTCAGTGGGTGATGCTGCTGAGTTTAACTTTGTTTTAAAACCTTTTAATTTTTTGGTGTTAATTTTTCAACCAATTTCCTTACTTAAAAAATTAATACATGAAAATAGCATTTCTCATTTTAGCGAATTTAATATTGATTTCGGAATCAGTTTTTTCCTTTCAAATAGATGGGAAACATCTTTTTATCCTGTCGGGTCAATCAAATATGGAAGGTTTAAACCCAGAGGAATCCTTCATTCCGATACTTAAAGATTCTCTTGGAGGTGATAAAATTATTGTTGTTAAAAATGCCATGGGAGGTCAACCCATCAGACGTTGGTATAAAGATCGGGAAACTATTGATGGAAATAGTTTAATAGAAAAGCCGGATTTATATGATTCCTTGATGAATCTGGTTAATACAGTCATCCAAAATGAAAATATTCTGTCAGTAACTTTTATTTGGATGCAGGGAGAACGCGACGCTAGGGAATCTTATGGCAGTGTATATGAAGCAAGTTTGATTGGATTGTATAATCAGCTGAGTAAAGACCTTGGTCGCTCAGATGTAAATTTTCTGATTGGTAGATTGAATGATTTTGATTTAAGAAACGAAAAATATCCTGATTGGACAGTAATCAGAGACATTCAAGTAAAAGTAGCCGAATCAAATCCTCATTTTGACTGGGTTGACACAGATGATTTGAATGACGGAGTAAACAGAGAAGGGCAAAAAATTGAAAACGATTTACATATGTCAGCACAAGGATATGTGATTTTGGGTAAGCGTTTTGCGGAAAAAAGTATTCAGTTAATAAAAAAACCTGAAAGCAATTAAGCTTTCAGGTTACCATTTCGTCTGATTCTATCAAACTTTTTCGAGTCCTGTAGATTTGGCCCTCCGTAGGATGGCTTTTACTACTTTTTCCGAAGGTTCTAGAATGAGTTGGTCCAATTGTCCGATAGTGCTCAGCATCTCTAAATAGTCTTGCATCAAGGTATCATTACCGCGCAAGGCCTGCACAAACAGCTCATTCTCACCCTCGCTCATTTCCTGATAGATATATCTTAACAGGTCATTTGGGGTAAAAGATTTTGTCATAGGCAACGTTTAATTGTTTCAATTTTTTCCTCATGTTTATCAAAGCGTATCGCATTCTTCCTAAAGCAGTATTGATACTTACTCCAGTCTGTTCTGCAATTTCCTGAAAACTCAAATCCATGTAATGTCTCATAATGAGCACCTGTTTCTGGGTTTCGGGAAGCTCATCAACAAGCTTCCTGACCAAGTCAACAGTATCTTCTTTTACCTTGAGATCTTCGATATTTTCTTCTGCGAATCTCAATGTATTGAAAATATTGGCACCATCCTCCATGACAATAGTGGGATAGCGTTTGCATTTTCTAAAATAATCGATGGCTAAATTATGCGCTATGCGCATCAACCATGGCTGAAATTTACCCTCTTCGTTATAGCCGTCAGAACTTAAAGTCTGTACTACTTTTACAAATACATCTTGAAGTAAATCCTCAGCTACTCCCTGATCTTTTACGATCAGATAAATGGTGGTATAAACTCTCGGACTGTATTTGTTTACTAACTTTTCAAATGCTGCTTCACTTCCGCTTCGGTACTGTGCGATCAGTTCGGCATCTTTAGGAATTAACCTATTGCTCATACAAATTGACTTTTTTAATAACGTAGAGTTTTATGCCATAGTATATCTGTGAGGGTGAAACATTTTAATGATTGCTTTCAAATGTAAAAATTCAATAACATTGATGCAATAGAAACTGTGTTTTTTTTGAAAAAGAAATTAACTAAAAAAAGTCAAAATAGATTATTTTGTACTTTACAATAAAAAAACTGAAATTTAATTTGTATGCAAACCTCGTTTTTTACAAAACAAAAAATTTATTTTCTGTTTCTTTAACGGATAAACTCCTGTTTTTATTATAGAGTTTCTAAAATCTCAGAATATTAGAAGGAAAATTTATTCAGGCAAATAAGTTGAACAAGCTTTGGGTGAAAAGCCGATGTAAATCTTGCCTTTTTGTTAACTTCGTTTTTCAATACTAATAAAAATTATGGAACTAAGCGGAAAAATAGTACAAATCTTGCCGGAACAAGGTGGAACTTCAGCAAAAGGCAGCTGGAGGAAAAGAGATTATATTTTGGAATTACCCGGGACTTACCCAAAAAAGGTATGTCTGACTGTTTGGGGTGATAATATTGATCAATTTAATATGAATATGGGTGATGAAGTCACAGCATCTGTAGATATTGAAAGCCGTGAATATAACGGTAGATGGTATACAGATGTCAAAGCCTGGAAAGTTGAAAAAGGGAATCAACCAAAGAGCAATCCAAGATCGGGCACAATCTCGGTCCCAGATGTGACTACTTTTTCTGATGAAAGCGGAGATGATATCCTGCCGTTTTAAATGGCAATAATTTATTTAGATTTCAGGATGTGCCTCATTTTGTAAAAATTGTGGCACTTTCCTAAAATAATATGATTTTCACGAATTAATTATTGAAGCTATGTGGGATGATTTTGATGATGATAGCTGGGATGAAAGTGATGAAGAGGAATTCCGAAGAGAAAATGAAAGGATAGATAAGCATCCTTTGATGAAAAAAGGAATGGATATTTTTGAACTTACCAGAGCTTTGGTTGGCTCATTGGATGAGGCAAGAATGGAACTTTATGGGGGATTGATGCTGGAAAGTGCCGGGGTCCTTCCCGCAAAATTTGCAAGTGCAGAAGCAGTGGATGACTATATCCTGAAAATGGAAAATGCAGTCCTTATAAAAATACATGCAAGAAGTTTGCATTCCATGACATATCAATTGGCTTTGGAAGGAACCCATGCAGAGGAACACCTTCAGCTAGTAAGGGATGCCATCAAAGAGTATAAATCCATGTTTGTAGAATGGGTAAAGGGATTTGATTCCTCAATCAAGAATAATGATGGTTGGGGAATTTTTGAAGATTAACGGATATTTTGCCCAAATCTATATCCCAAATAAGCCCCTACAATCATGAGTATCAATGAAATGCCCAAAAGTAACAGTAATATGCCCAAAGGCATTTCCCAATTTTCACTCCCGATTTTGAATCGGATATTTTTTTTGAGGTCCATGGAGCAAATATCGGGTTTCTTATCATTTATCTAATATTGGAACAAAAAAAGAAGCGAGGCATAAGTGCCTCGCTTCTCTAAGAAAATTAAAAGTAATTAAACTTTAATTTATAAGCCTACTGTTTTTTACGTGTTTCTCCATCCCTTAGTTTCAATTTCTTTTGCGGAAGTTTCGACTTTTTCTTTCAGAGAGTCTTTGAATGAGGATAGTTTAAGAGAAATATCTTCATTGAAAGCACCTACAATAGATGCAGCAAGGATTCCGGCATTTCTAGCTCCGTTTAAAGCCAAAGTTGCGACTGGAATACCTGCTGGCATTTGAAGAATGGAAAGTACACTATCCCATCCATCTATGGAATTGGAGGATTTAATAGGAACCCCCAATACCGGAAGGGTGGTAAGGGAAGCCACCATTCCTGGCAAGTGGGCTGCACCACCTGCCCCGGCTATGATTACTTTGAGGCCTCTGTTTTTGGCTGACTCTGCATATTCTACCATCCTGTGGGGAGTTCGGTGAGCAGAAACAACTGTCAATTCATATTCCACACCCAATTCTTCCAAAACGATTGCTGCTTCCGACATGATCGGCAAATCGGATTTACTCCCCATGATGATTCCTACTTGTATGGCCATTGCTTAAGCTTTTATTTTTATGATTTCTTTGATTTCCAAGGCACGTTTTTTCAGGACAGAAACGTTCTCATCCAAAATGGTAACATGTCCCATTTTTCTGAAAGGCTTGGTGACTTTTTTCCCGTATAGATGTACATATACCCCTTTTTGAGAAATCGCTTTATCCATTCCCTCCACAATAGCATTACCTGTAAACCCATCTTCACCCAATAGATTTACCATTGCAGCCGGACACCTTAGTGCAGTATTCCCCAAAGGCATATTCAATACTGACCGTAAGTGTTGTTCAAATTGTGAGGTAAAATTGGCTTCAATGGTGTGATGTCCACTATTATGTGGTCTTGGAGCGATTTCATTGACCAATATATCTCCTGATCTGGTCACAAACATTTCCACGGCAAGTATCCCGACCATTTCCAGTTTTTCAATTACCTGAAATGCCAGGGATTTGGCTTTTTCCTCAGTTGCTATTGATATGTTTGCAGGTGCAAACAGGAACTCCACCAAATTGGCTGTCGGGTGAAAAGAACATTCTACAGATGGAAAAGCAACAGTTTCTCCTTGCTTATTTCTGGCAACAATCACTGACAATTCCTGTTCGAAATCTATCAGTTTTTCCAATAGACCCGGAGCATCAAAAGCATTTTCCAGATCTTTTTTGGTTTTTAAAACTTGTACACCTCTACCATCATACCCTTCTCTTCCCAACTTATTCACTGCGGGCAAAAATCCGGAATTGGCCTTGACCTCTTCCTTATTGGCTGTCAATATAAAATCAGCGGAAGGTATGTTGTTGTTTTTATAAAACTGTTTTTGGAGACGTTTGTCCTGTATCATTTTAATGATATGGGGTTGGGGAAAAACTTCTTTCCCCTCATCAGCAAGTCTTTGAAGCGCCTCAGTATTTACATTCTCTATTTCAATGGTGATGACATCGCAATTTTTTCCAAAATTATATACCGTGTCAAAATCCGTTAGCTTACCTTGAATAAAGTTCTGACAGATGTCTTTGCAAGGAGCATTAGGGTCAGGGTCTAAAATATGGATGTCTATATTATAAGAGATAGCGGATTGGATTACCATACGTCCTAATTGGCCGCCACCTAATATTCCCAAAATCTTTTGTTGATAGTTTTCTTGCACTTTCTTCCTTTTGATTGCCCAAAAATAAGGGAAAAATGCAGGATATCGAATATCAGGTTTGTATTATAAAAATAGAGGCTGTCTCACAAGTGAAATCTCCTAAAATTTTATCCAAAAATTATTTGGCGTTAGATTTGGCAAAGCTTTGCGTCCGCGTGCCTTCGTGGCAGTTTGGACAAATTTGGCCACAAAAACACTAAGTCACAAATAGCCTAATTGTAAAACCGATATTTTATTTGGAAAAAAAATTAGAAAGACGATTTATGATACAGCCTCTTGGTATTTTTTTTTGAAAGATTAAACCGATCTTCCACCAATTAGCCTCAACAGAATTGCAACGACAGCCAATACCAACAGAATGTGAATCAGCCCACCTGCACTGTAAACAAAGAATCCGAAGATCCATCCGATAATCAAAATGACAGCAATCAAATATAATAAAGAACTCATGGTATAGTTGGTTTAGTTAAACAATTGATTATGAGCTTAAAAGACCAATTATCATGCCATAAAAACTATTCAGAGAACTTAATGCCCATCAACTCCATGAGTTTGTGCGCATTAAAACTCGGACAGGGACCTTCCTTGATTTTGTAATCAAAGTGAATTTCATTGTCGGCAATTTCACTATGAAAACTCTTGTTTTCGAGATAATCGAGGGTATTTTCCAATTGACTCAGTTCAATGTCATGTGTTGAAATAATTCCCTTACAATTGGAATTTGCCAATTGTCTGATGAGTGATTCACTTCCCATGATTCGGTCTACGGTATTGGTACCTTTTAGAATTTCATCCAAAAGAAACAAAACCTGTTCCCCATTTTCTGCCATGGTAAGCAATTGCTTGATTCTGGCCAACTCTGCATAAAAAGAACTCACACTCTCTCCCAGGTTATCAGTATTTCTCATGCTGGTGAATAATTGGAAGGAACCTGTTCTGAATGCGGAGGCAAATGGGCACAATCCCAAGTTGGCAAGAACAAGATTGATTCCCACCGTTCTCATAAAAGTCGTTTTACCGGACATATTGGACCCGGTCAGTAGAACAATTTTTGTCTTTTCGGCTAAAGTAAAATCATTTCCTACTGCATCTTTGGGATTTAAAAGTGGATGAACCAGATTTTTTGTTTCCAATATTTTTTCACTTGTCCAATCCACTTGGCAGTTTAGATTTTCCTCATTGCTAAATGCTGCCAAAGAAACCAAAGACTGCCAAACATCGAAATATCCTTCCCATTCAGCTAAATGTTTTGCGAATCTCATTTTCCACTTAACCGTTCTCCAAAAAAGAAAAAAATCAATCCAAAAGAGCATATTGAAGATCAAATACATCAAATTGAATCTGTTTTGAAGCATAAAGGATTTTTGCTCCAAGGAATTTAAAATCGCCGAAGCATCATAATCCTGGTTTTTAAAGGGCTTTTGAAGGTGATTGAGATAATCTCCTTCAAATCGCATTGCCGCTATCTGTGAGGCCCATTTGCTAAAAGTCTTGATGTCTCCCTGATTGGGCATGATGGAGGAAGCCTGTTGTAAATTATGGAAGATCATTGATAAGAAAAATAATCCAGCAATAATCCAAGCACCAACCCAAGCCGGGGCGATTAATTCAAATACTGCTGCAAAAATGATTAAAATTCCTCCAATTGGGCCAATTAAAAGTGGTAAATAGTAGATGGCATTCCATTTTTCATTTTGTTTAAGCCAGGCATAAAATTTTGTTTTGGGTTTTTCATTTTTCATAAAAGCCCGGCCATGCGCTTCAAAAGATGCCAGAAAGCTCTTGTTAGGCCTAAGTTCCTCAATTGCTTCTGCCTTTTCTTTGGCTTTATCGGGATTAATGTTGCATTTCATCCACTCCGCTAAAAGTGATTTACCACTTTTGCTGACGGTATGATTGATCAATTGGAAAAGTGAATGCACACCAAAAAGATCAAGATCATTGGAATAGGGATGGAGCTTATCTATATATTCTGAACCTGAATCCAAGTCTTTTAGATTCCGGGATTTTCTTTTCTCTCTCTCTTTTTCCATTTCAATCAACTGGGAAAAAAAATCTATCCAATCTTTATTGGTGTTGTATTGAATGATAAGGTATACGAACAAAATTGAAGATATCAGGAAAGCGAGTATAAATACCGGCTTATCAGAAAGTCCAATGATCAATGAAGCAATCATAAACAAGAAAAGAAAAAACCGGGCTGTAGCAAGCCCAAATCCCTTTCTTTTACAACGCTTGAGCGAATCTTTTATGTCAGTAATCCCGTATTCAAATTCCATGGACCAAAGATATTAAAAGATTTAGGAGGGGGCACTAAAAATATAAATGCAATAATGTTGCATTATATCATTTTTTTAAAGATATTTGAATCATCTCATTCTTATAGTGTTCTCTCATTAGAATGATGGTGGTTGACAGCAAGACTCCGGTTCGTCCGGAGTCTTCATTCATTATAGGAGAACGATAATTATGAAAATATTAACATTGGGATTCTTGTTGGCCTTTTCCTTAGGATTAGGGGTATCGGTACACAATCCTGACATTTGGGCTTTATTATCAAAGACAAGGTTTGTAGAAAAGTTAAACAGAGAATTTGGGATGTATTTTCTATATCCTATTTTCCCGGATGAACTTAAAGCATTGGAGGGCAAGTCTTTGGAAGTCACGGGCTTTTATATTCCTTTGGATGTAAGTACCTCAGATTTTGCTGTACTTAGTAAATTTCCCAACGCGGAATGTTTCTTTTGTGGTGGAGCCGGACCGGAGAGTATTGTAGTGGCCTACCTAAAGAAAAAACCTTCCAAAAAGATCAAAGTAGATGAAATCATTACCATCAAAGGAAAGCTAAAACTCAACGATACAGATATTGATGAATTGAATTTCATCCTATTGGATGCTGAAATAATAAATTGAAATGAATAAAAAATTACCTGTAACAGTATTGAGTGGATTTTTAGGAGCAGGAAAAACCACCCTGCTCAATCATATTCTTCATAACAAACAAGGTCTTAAGGTAGCCGTCATTGTCAATGACATGAGTGAGGTCAATGTCGATGCGCAACTTGTAAGGCAGGAAAACACCCTTTCAAGGACTGAAGAAAAGCTCGTGGAAATGAGTAATGGTTGTATTTGTTGCACCTTAAGGGAGGATTTGATGATAGAGGTGGAGCGCTTGGCCAATGAAAACCGCTTCGACTATTTGTTGATCGAAAGCACAGGTATCTCTGAACCCCTACCGGTGGCACAGACTTTTAGTTTTGTTGATGATGAAAAAGGGATTGATTTGTCCAGATTCAGCCAGCTAGATACTTTGGTGACTGTAGTAGATGCATTTAATTTTTACAAGGATTTTGGAAGTGCCGAAACTGTATATTCCAAACATTTAAATAATGACCCGGAAGATCAGCGTTCAATAGTTAACCTCCTTACGGATCAGATTGAATTTGCCAATGTAATTTTGATAAACAAAGCTGACTTGGTCAGCAAAGAGCATATTGAAGAATTAAAGGCAATTATCAATAAACTCAATCCTGCTGCCAATATCATAGTTTCTGATCATAGCAAAATTGATCCTAAAGAAATTCTGAACACAGGCCTTTTTGATTTTGAAGAGGCTTCAAATTCTGCAGGTTGGCAAGAGGAATTGGAAAAAGGTCACCATACACCGGAAACCGAAGAATACGGGATATCTTCTTTTGTATTTAGGGATAAAAGACCTTTTCACCCACAAAGATTTTGGACCTATATTTCGGAAAATTGGCCCGCAGGAATTATCCGCAGTAAAGGGCTGTTTTATATTGCTTCAAGAAAGGATCAGGCACTTTCCTGGTCACAGGCCGGGGGTTCATTGAAGGCCGAACCGATTGGTGTTTGGTGGGCAAGTATGACATTTAAAGAGCGGACGAGATATCCTTCTTATGTAGAAAACCAAAAATATATAGAATCCAAATGGGATAAAATTTTTGGGGACAGGATGAATGAATTGGTGATTATCGGGCAGGACTTGGATAAGGAAATGATCCAAAATGAAATGGAGAATTGCTTGCTGGATAATTATGAACTGGCGGACTTTTTAAACGGAGAAATATTTAAAGACAACTGGCCTATTTAAATTTGCCAAAATGGGAAAAAAATCAGGAAACCAGAGAAAAAAAATCATTGAGGAAGAGTTGATTTCAGAAGTTGATTATTCTGAAGGTTTCGGTGGTATACCGGAAAATGTATCTCTTACCAAAAATATTGGATGTGCCTCAGATTCAAAGAATAAGGATAAAAAAATCCGAAAAAATGATTACTAAACTTAATGTTTATTCTGATTTTTTTCTTTTACTTTCAGGAATAAAACTTAACTCATATGAAAGTAAATCACCCACAAAATCCTACTTTCCTGTTTGTTTTGGGATGTCTTTTTTGGTTGACATCCTGTGAAAAAACAGAAGAACTTTTGCCTCAACAGGATACTGCGATCCTTCAGGAAGAGGCACAGGTTAATGCTTCATTTGAAGATGCTGACCAGCTTATTTTGTCTTCAATGCTTGGTAATGGAACTGGCTTGAGGACGATGGTTGATCTCAACAATGACCTATGTCCTGACACCAAAGTTGATTTTTATCCCAATAATAGGTCAATTGTGATCAATTTTGGCTCAGGTTGTACAAGCCCAAAAGGTATTAAGCGCAAAGGTAAGTTAACCATAACTTACTCTGAATTTTCACCGGAATCTGTTATGGAGATCAACATTTTGTTTGATGGGTATTATGTCAATGATCTTAAAATAGAAGGCCGAAGAAAAATTATTCACAAAGGACTGAATGCAGAAGGTATGTATTTGCATTTCGAATCTGTGATCTATGACGGAAAGGTAACTTGGCCGGACGGTACATACGCCACGATCGAAGGAGAACATGACAAGAAATTGTATTTTCCCGCAGGATTGTCCGATGATTATAGATTGGAAGTGACAGGTGGATCCGGGGGAAAAACAAGACTTGGAATCCCTTACATGTCCCTTATTGAAGAAAAACTAATTTACAACCAAAAGTGTACCAGCCAGGGAAATTGGATACCTTCATCCGGAAAAATCGAGTTGACTATCAATTCCGACCAGAAGTTTTTGATTGATTATGGAGATGGTGACTGTGACAAAACGGCTTCAGTCACCCATAATGGGAAAAGCATTCCGATCAATTTTGAATAAAAAATGAAAAGGCCGGAATTCAATCTCCGGCCTTTTTTTATTGCTAATTTTTTCCTTCAGGATAATAGTGATGGACATCTCTTTGCGGGAAAGGTATCCCGATGTTTTCTTTGTCGAAGGTTTTTTTGATATTTTCATGCATATAGGAGTGAACATTCCAAAAATCCTCTGTCTTGCACCAAGGCCTTACGGCAAAATTTACAGATGAGGCTCCAAGTTCAGTAACAATAATATCAACAGGCTGACTATGATCTATAAATTCGCATGATTCTGCAACTTTTTGAATGACGGATCTTGCTTTGTCTATATCGTCCTTATAGCTTATTCCAAAAGTCATAGGTACCTTTCTGACCGAATTGGCGGTGAGGTTTTCCAAGGGGTTTGATGAAATCGATCCATTTGGAATGATGATGATTCTATTGTCAAGTGTAGTCAATATGGTATTGAAAATCTGGATTTCTTTGACAGTGCCTGAATAGCCATTGGTGACTATGAAGTCCCCGACACGAAATGGTTTAAAAAACAAAATCAGAACACCTGCAGCAAGATGGCTCAGATTTCCCTGTAAAGCCAAACCGATCGCAAAGGCTAGCGCACCAAAAATCGCAATAAATGAGGTAACCTCAATGCCGAACATGGAAGCAGCACTGAATAACACGAGGACTTTAATGGTGATGGTAATCAAAGAAAAAATAAACGGCACCAAGGTGGGGTCGACGTTATTTTTTTCCATCAATTGCTTGGTCTTTTTGGCAATTATTCTGGCAAGCCAAAAACCAACTACCAAAGTTACTATAGCTCCCAATACTCTTGGGGCATAAGCAATGACCATATCGGTAATTTGTGAAAGGTTAAAATCCATAACTTTTTAGTTTTTCATAGTTTAAATTAAAGAACATGTTGACCAAGTTATAAAAATCTTTCTTTTTTAGCCTACTAAAAAGTAAAAAATTACCCTGTCTTTTGTTCAAAAAACAGGGCAAAAAGAACTATGTCTTCCATCTTATTTTATTTGCCTTCGGAATATAGATGGTGAACTGTCCTTTGTGGAAAAGGAATCTCAATTTCTTGTTGTTCAAAGGCTTCCTTGATAGCCTCTATGTTGTCCCAATACACAGGCCAGAGATTCTCACTATCAACCCAGACCCTAACGATCAGGTCAAGAGAACTGTCGCCAAAGTTCACAAATTTGACTAAAGGTTCGGGGTCAGCGTGAATTCTTTGGTCCAGTTTGAGTACTTCCAAAATTATATTTCTCGTTTTCTTTAAATCAGTTCCATAAGCTACCCCGACTTTGATTTCAACACGTCTTGTCGGTTTTTGAGAATAATTGATCATAGAATTGTTGGCCAGGGCACCATTTGGAATAGTAACCACTTTATTATCAAAATTCTTGATTTTTGTGTAAAGTATGTCAATGCTCTCCACTTCCCCAATTGTCCCTTGTGCTTCAATGGTATCACCCACACGAAAAGGTTTAAAAACCAGGATCAAAACTCCCCCGGCAAAGTTTGACAAAGAACCTTGTAATGCCAGACCAACCGCCAAGCCGGCGGCACCCAAAATGGCAACAAACGAAGTCATTTCCATTCCCAGTGTAGTGGCTACACTGATAAGCAGAAGCACCCACAACAAGGCATTTAAAAAACTCTTGAAGAATGTTGCCAACGAAGGGTCTATCTCATATTTTTCAAGAGTTTTACCAAATAATTTCATCAATAGCCTGATGGCATATCGCCCTACCAGAAGTAAGATCAGCGACTTCAATAATATGGGCCCAAACTGGAATAAAAGGTCAATTCCCTTTTCTCTGAGAACAGTGATATTGTCTAAATCAATATTGTAATCCATAATATGGTTTTGAGTTTTGAGAATACAAAACTAAAGAATATATCCAGTTACTCTCCAACGGAAAGCCCATTTCCATTTGATTTCGTAGTCTGAAATCCCTGAAGATTTCAAAATGTTGGCCAGTTCAGATTTTTTGAAACTTCTCAATACTGATAGTGGGCCATCATTTTTGACCATGGTAGAATTGGAAAACAAGGCAGTCAAAAGCTTGATGCTATAATAGGCAATAGGGTGGCGATGAAGGTCATTGATGACAACTCCAAGCTTTGCCTTCTTTTTAAAAGAAGATAAAAGCAACAATAGTTCTTCATCTGTAAAATGATGCGTAAAAAGTGTACAGGTCACAATATCTACTTTTTTGTCTAAAAAAGATCCATCAAAAACATTCTGGGTTTCGAATGCCACATTGGCGATTTCTGAAAGATTTGATTTTGCCAATTTGATGATATTGGGATTGGCATCAATTCCTATGAACTGACAATTTATCTTTTTTCGACTGGCCCAATTTGCCATTACCTTGATCATATCTCCTCCGCCACAGCCTATATCAGCGATGGAATAGCTTTTTTGAGGATATTTAATCATGATCTGGTTCAAACTGGATGTGGTCACATGGTTTCCCCCGAGGACTTTATTGATGATTTTGAGCTCTTTTAATGTCACCTCCATCAATTTCCCCCCAGTTTCAAGGTCGTCCATTATTTCTTTTTGGTAGCTTCTTTTGCTGAATTTCCCCATTATTTCTCAAGCAATAGGGTTTCTAAAGTCAATCCCGGTCCAAATCCCATAGCCAAAATGTCCCCTTTCTGGTGCGGGTCTATCAACCATTTTTTCAGGACAAACAAAATAGTGGCCGATGACATATTGCCAAAACTTTTAAGGGTTTCATGGGAGGGAAGATTCTGTGACTTTCCTATTCCAAAGGCTTCTTCTACTTTTTGAAGAATCTGCTTTCCTCCCGGATGTATAGCAAAATTTTTAATTTTTGACAATTGGAATTTTTCTTCCAAATAATCATTGATTTCAAAAAGTCCTTTACTGAGCAATTCAGGGACATATTTACTCAATCGCATTTCAAAACCAAAATTCCCAATAGACCAGGCCATATCTTTTTCCCCTTCCTTGAATACCCTGCTGTGGTATTTCTGTATGGAAAGTCCTTCCTCTTCTCTTGTAACCAAAGCTGCTGCGGCACCATCTCCAAAAATGGCATTGGCCAAAAGATTGTCTTCATTATAATTTTTTTGGAAGTGGATGGTGCAGAGTTCTACTGATAAAATAAGAACCTTGGCTTTTGGATCACTGTCACAAATTCTATCTGCCAGTTTGATGCCATTAAATGCGGCATAACATCCCATGAAATGTATGGCATATCGCTCTACATCTTTTCGAAAATTCATTTCGTGCATGATTTCCAACTCGAGTCCAGGTGCAAACATTCCTGTACAAGAGACCAAAATCAAATGGGTGATATCTGATGGCTGGTAATTTGTTCCTCGCAAACAATCAAGAATAGCCGATTTTGCCAGTCCAAAACCGGATTTTTCAAAAAGTCCCATCCTCATTTTTGTACCGGGGAAAGGTTCCAACGATTTATTTGAGGGGAAAAAACTGAATTTTTCCGGATCTTCATACCTAAAATCTTCTATAACACTGTATCGGTTTTCTATTCCTGTATGCCTGTAAACAAAATTCAGTTTTCGCGCTTCCTGTGAATCCAGGTTATGCGCCATCTTCATAAATTCACCTATCTGTGCCTGCAAAATGGGTTTTCCAGGATTGGCTGTACCGATACTAACAATATGGTTATTCATTTACTAAAATTAAGCTTATTTTTCTAACTTGGATTTCGAAGTCTAAACATCTCAAGTTACTAAAAGTTAAAAACAAAACCCCATTTATGTTTAAGTTGTCCAATTGGAGGCATCTCAGGATTCCTTTTTCGTTTTATTTGATGCCCGTTTTCTTTTTTGCATTGGCTTTGTCCCCCAACTTAAATGGAGATAGATTACTGATAGTCTTTGTTTCTCTTCATTTGTTCCTTTATCCTTCAAGCAACGGTTACAACAGCTACTTCGATAAGGATGAAAAAAGCATTGGTGGTTTGCGTAATCCCCCCAAAGTTACTAAAGGATTGTATTACCTTTCTTTGATTTTTTTTGTTATTTCACTGATTTTGGGTTTGAAGATCAACTGGCAGTTCAGTAGTATGCTGTTGGTCTATAGTCTGGTGTCCATGGCCTATAGCCATCCTTCTGTCAGATTAAAAAAATACCCTTATCTCAGTTGGGTTGTAGCAGGTTTCTTTCAGGGATGTTTTACTTTTGGGTTGGCCTATGCGGGATTGAGTGATTTTGGATGGGAGGTTTTTACCAAAAGTCATGTCCTTATTCCAGGGTCATTGACCAGTTTGATGCTTTGGGGTTCTTATCCCTTGACCCAAGTATATCAGCATGAGGAAGATTCCAAAAGAGGTGACATCACCCTAAGTTTAAAATTGGGCAAAAAAGGCACCTTTGTCTTTTCCAGTATATGGTTTTTGGTGACGGGGGTTTGCTTTAGTTGGTTTTTTCTGGATAGAAATCAGGAAAGCGGCTTTTTCGGGTTTTTGCTGGCGATGCTACCCGTAGTGCTTTACTTTATGATTTGGTTTTCTTTTGTAAGAAAAGATGAGGATAAATACACCAACTATACTTTGGCCATGTGGATGAACAGGATTTCAGCTATTGCTTTGAATGTTTTTTTTGTTTGGTATTTTTTAGAGAATACACAGGTGTTGCAGGTTTTTTAAAAAACCTCCCCATGGGTTCTTTTCATAATCTGACTGGCGGCAAAGGTAGAGTTTTTGATCAGTCCGACCGAAAATTCAGAAACCGCTTTGGACCCAAAAAGCCACTGCACTTTTCTTCCCACCCATAATCGATTTTTGAAAAAATGATTCCATTGCAAAGTATATTGGTTTTCAATGGAAGTTCTGTCCTTGTTTTGGAGGAGCGCTTCAGCTGCTAATTTTCCGGTATGAATTGCAATGGCCATTCCGTTTCCGCATAAAGGTGTAATCAAACCTGCTGCATCTCCGATCATCAGGATATGGTTTTCAACAGGTTTTTTTGGAGAAAAATTGATTTCATTGATTACCTCGGGTTTCTCAAAAATGAATTGACTGTTTAGAAAAAGGTGTTTGAGGTGGGGGTTTTTATGAAGCACATTTTTCTCCATTTCAGGAATATTCCCATACTGACGTAGCTGTTCTTTTGAACCCAAATAACAAAGGTTGAAGATCCCGTTTTCTACTTGGTTGATACCGCAATAGCCACCATCAAAATTATGTAGTGCGACGGTATTTGCGTCAAAGTCTGTTTTGATATGATATTTGACTCCAATGAATGGACTTCTTTGGTGCATAAAAGACCGGTTCATGGCTTTATCCACTTTGGATCTTTTTCCGAAGGCGCCAAGTACATGATCAGCTGAATATGAATCACCTTTATTCAATTTGAGAATAAATCTGTTCCCTTGGGTTTCAAATTCCACTTCTTCTACTTGGGATTGGAGTAAAAATTTAACTCCTACGTCCTTTGCTTTTTGATAGAGAAAAAAATCGAGGGCAAACCTGCTGATCCCAAATCCGCCTAAGTCCAGATCCATTTTTGCTTCATTTCCTTTGATGGATGTAAGCAGGAATTTGGTGATTTTGGAAGGGCCTATTTCTTGGGGAAATAATTCTTCTTTCTTGAGGAATTCTTTTACCTCATTGGAAATATACTCGCCACATACCCTGTGGAAAGGGTAGGTTTTTTTTTCAATCAGTAAAACCTCCTTTCCATTTTTTGATAATTGATGCGCAGCGATCAGTCCCGCAAGTCCACCTCCTATGATGATTGTTTGATAATGACGCATAAAATATAAAGTAGCATTTTAAATGGGATGGATTGACATATATCAAATTTCAGCATTTACAATAAATATAAGCCCTGAAATACGGGTTAAGTTTAAAACTTAATTATCAAATCAACCACATATCTCATGAAGAAGTTTACCCAAATAGAATTTATAAGACTCATCCAAAAATGGTCAGACTGAACAAGTTTGACCATTTTTTGCGTTATCCCCATAAGTACTTATTTTTACCCAAATATCAATTACAAAAATGTCCAATAGCCCACTTGAAATTCTTCATGATCACAGCCTTAGAATTACCAATTGTAGAAAAGCAGTGTTGAAAATCTTTTTGGAAAGGCAGGCTGCCCTTTCCCACTCGGATCTTGAAGAAGTGCTTGACAAGGACTTTGACCGGGTTACGCTTTACAGGACACTTAAAACATTTTTGGACAGTGATCTTATCCATAAGGTGCTTGATGATAGTGGGGCTGCAAAATATGCACTATGTTCTCATCATGGAGAAGAAAGCAAACACAGCCACGACCACGAACACGTACATTTCAAATGTGAAAAATGTGGTAAAACTATCTGTATTGAAGAAGTAAGTTTGCCAAAAATCAACCTTCCTGCCGGGTATATCAACAAAGAGGTAAGTCTATTGGTACAGGGAGTTTGCGACAAATGTAATTGATTAAACTTCAATGGGATCCTTGGGGGATTTTTTTGTAGGACCGTCAGAGGGCCAAATTACTCCCGGAGGTAAGTCAATTTTTGGGGGTGTAAAATCCTCAATTCCCCCATCACCATCGTCATCATTGTTTTGACTTCTACCGAGTTTAGATTTTGTCATGGTAGCTACAAAATAAATCAACACCACATAGGCTATTCCACATAACATCAAATCAACGGCCAAGCTACTCATAACGAAGAAATTTTGTTTAATTTACTACAAAAGGACATAGAAGTCAATTAAATAACCGATCTCTTATAGTTTTGATTAAAGAAATCCCAAAAATCTTAACAGTATTCCGGATTAACTTGTGAAATATGCCATATCGTTAGATATTTGCGCACTGAAAAATAAAGAAAATGATAGTAAAAACTAAAAAATATCAATTAGAGACAGGTACCTACATCAAAGCAGGCTTGGCAAATATTTTAAGAGAGCAATGGTGGGTGATTCTTATTGCTATAGCAATTGGTTGCGGTTATTTTTGGATAGCATCATGGTGGTGGATCAGCATGGCGATTTTGGCCTATGCATTATATTGGCTTTTTTGGGTCATCCAGTTTGCAGGCGTAACCCAAATGGAACAAAATAAAGTGATTTTTGAAAAAATGTCTTACGAAATAGACAGCAGACAGATTCTGATGAAATTAAATGCCAAACAAGGGATGCCTATCAAATGGGATATGATCAAAAAGGCGGAAGTCAAAAAGGATGCTTTTATACTTACGATGTCCAAAGCACAGTTTATACATCTTCCATTCAAGATTTTCAATTCCGAAAACGATAAAAAATTCGTTGAATCAATTCTTAAAAGAAAAAATTACCTTCAATAAAAAAAGCCCCGGAGACGGGGCTTTTTTAATTAAAATCACAATTCAATTACTTTGAAGGAAGAATTACTGTATCAATTACGTGTACTACACCGTTTGAAGCTTCGATATCAGCTGTGGAAACGGTAGCATTGTTTACCATTGCTTTTCCGCCTTTCAAAGTGATGGTAACATCTCCACCCTGTACTGTTTTAGCTTTCATTCCATTTTTCAAATCTTTGGAATAAACTTTTCCTGGTACAACATGGTAGGTTAATACTGCAACCAATTGAGCTTTATTTTCTGGCTTCAATAAGTTCTCCACAGTTCCTGCCGGCAATTTTGCAAATGCCTCATTGGTAGGTGCAAAAACAGTAAATGGTCCGTCTCCTTTCAAAACATCCACCAAATCACCGGCTTTTACAGCAGCAACTAGAGTAGAAAGGAATTCTGTCTGAACTGCCAAATCCACAATATCCGCATCAGGATTAATAGTAGCATTTTCGTTGGCAGTAAATGCTGAGGTCACAAAAAAAGTAACCATCAAGGCAAAGGTCATTAATTTTTTCATAGTAATAATAGTTTTGGTTTGTTCAGTAATAAGTCCAAAACATATAATATTGTTTTTCAATTACTTGTGAATTTTTGTAAATAGTTTTTCACTTACTGCATGCTACTGTTGGTTTACAAAAAAGGTGAGTTGGGATTGGTTTTTACATGTTATTTTTACGTCGTTATATTGAAAGAATATGAAAAACCTGATTGATTTAATGATTAGAAAGTATCAAAAATAACCATTGAAATGTGAAAAGACTTCAGGTCCTAACCGGACGAATGCCACTGATTATTTCATTAAATAATTGACCAAGGAAGCTGAAATTTCATTCATCATCTTTTCCATTTCTATTTTGAAATCTTCCGTCATTTTGTTGATCTTATCGCTGTTTCCCACAGAATCATTTTCTTCTTGAGAAAACTCCTCCATAAATTGACCCATTTGATCTACAGAAACAAAATTCATCCTAATGCTATTTTCTAGAAATTCAATGTTAAACTGGTATTGAATATCAAGAAATAATTCAACTCCCATAATTTTGGAAACAAGAACTCCTTTTTTTAGACCTGCAATTTTAACCTCTCTATTTTCCTCGCTCCTTATGGAATTTTCGACTTTATTTCTATAATAATCCTGATACCAGTTTATGGTTCCTGCATAGAGTTCACTCCTGTTCATACCTTCAAAATCAACGACAATAGGTTGAACGCCTTCTTTGCTGAAAACAAATTGTGGTATTTCTCTGAAAGTTGTTTTTCCCGGATTGGTAAAATCAATGTCATTGATTTTGATAATTTCTCCGGACAAAATTGCCGCCTCAAAGTTTACTGCTTGATTATATACACTCAAGTCAAGATTTCCATCAAATGACAAACCGACATCAATAACGCCGAAAATATTCTCCCCATTTTTCTTTGAAGAGACTTTGCTGAAATGTTGGATGGAATAAGCCCTTCCGTTATAGCCTTCACTAAGTCCTTCAGCAATTAATTGGTATTCTGTATGGGTTCCTATTGGTATCACTTTGTTGGGGACATTGACCAGTTTTTTTATAGGCGTAGTTATATGCGAAAATGCGCCTGAGTTGGGATCGCTACCTTTCCCTAGGTAAATCATATCTCCCTTGTTGATCGTCAATGTATCAAAAATCAATATTGGTCCATCAACCTTTTTTCCGGGGATTTGCCCAAATGCTGAAAAGCTTAAGATCATTAAGCCAATTATCAATGTATTTTTCATTTTATGTATGTACGCAATTATGCCAGAAGATTGGACATCCATGTTAATTCTCGTCTGAGGACTGAAATGTCCGATACATCGGTCTTCCGACTTCGGTCTTCCGTCCCGATTGAGGAAGAATTTAGGGTTATTGGCAAAGAAGCGTATATCCATATTTCATTTTATCTTAAATGTAAATTAAAAATCTTGCATATGACCTTATGGTCACTTCAAAAAATAAACTTTTCCAAAATGGATCGAGGAGCAAGTTTTAGCCGTCTTGTGGGTCGCACACTGGGTAAGGCAATAAGATTTTTTTGAGGTTTGTCATCCGTTTTTTGCCAGGTTTGCCACAACGTAAAGTGTTTTAGACGCAATCTAGCCAAAAAAATAGCCAAAATAAATTGGCGTTTCAAGATTGCGTTTAAAACATAGTTGGACTAAGCCGTGCTACACCTATGGGTATTTATCTGCTTTGCTTTGAAGGTTTTGTCTGGTTTTGGACCATTGTCCTGAAGTTTTGGACGGATTCCGCTTTTTTCCTCGGAAATTTTGTTTGGGACCGGGCATACCTTTCCCTGTAACAGAACCTCTGTTTTGTTTTTCTTTCAGCTTTTCAAAGAACTTCATCCCTGCTTTTTCATTCAGGGACCGTTTCCTTTTTCCCCGGGCGGGGCAAAGACCATCCTTCCGTTCTTGCAGCAGCTACACCTGAACATCTCTTCTCCGAAAATCTCCTCCATCACCTCGTAGGTGCTCAGCCCATGGTAAAATGACACCTCCCTTGTTATGTTCAACAGCCTGAAACATTCATTCATTTTGGTGTTGCTGTTGGCCGAGGCCAAGATGCCGTAATAGCGGATTTTGTAGAAGCCTGTTGGCAGTACATGTTGCATAAATCTTCTGACAAACTCGGAACAGGCAAGCAACATGGTTTTGGTTTTGTTGTCCCTGTAATCCTTCCACCTGAATTTTACGGTTTCACCATCTGTATCCAGAATACGGCTGTTGCTGATCGCTACCCTGTGGGTATACCTGCCAAGGTAGCTGACCACCTGGCCCGCCCCCCTGAAAGTCTTCTTGATATAGACATTCCACATCTTTGCGTAAGATTCCTTTTTCAGACTTTTGATATCGGCAAACAGCTCTTTTTGACCTTCGGGTATCCTGAGAAGGTTATCCTCCAGTGCGCCCAAAAGCCTTTCCATGAACAGTCCCCGGAACACGGACGAAAGGGCCTTTACCGGAACGAAGAACTTTTTACCGGCATACAGCCACTGCATCCCGTCACTGTCAAGGCCTCCTGCAGGAACCAGCATATGGATGTGGGGGTGGTAGTTCAGGGATTGGCCCCAAGTGTGGAGTACCGACAGACAGCCGCTTTCGACTCCCAGAAATGCCGGGTTCAGGGCCGTCTTCTTTACTGCTTTTGCGGAACATTCAAAGAGCAGGTTGTAACAGAACCTCTGGTTGATGTAGAACAATGGATTGAGAAACTCAGGAACCGTAAACACGGCGTGAAAGTACCTGACAGGCAGAAGCCTGCACTTTAGCTTTTCCACCCAAAGCTGCTGCTTGATGTACTGGCACTTCGGACAGTGACGGTTCCTGCAGCTGTTATAGCAGACTTTGACCCTACCGCAGGAGTCACAACAGAGACTGTGTGAGCCCATTTGTGATGTCCGGCAATGGAGGATGTCGTTAAAGGCCTTTCTCTGGTCAGGGCACAGATGCTTCTGCGACAGGAAAACCTCCTTTTGGGAATCCAGGACTGTTGAGAGTTCGGCCCCACCATTCCTTTTGTTAACAGCCTCCATCAAAGCTCATCCAGGGGACTTTTGATCTGCGCGGGGGTCAGGTTGCTTATATGCAGGTAAACCGTAGTGGTCTTAAGGGACCTGTGTCCCAACAGCTCTTGGATAATCCTGACATTGGTTCCCTGCTCGAGCAGATGTGTGGCAAAAGAATGGCGAAGGGTATGGAAGCACGCCTGCTTTTTTATCCCTGCTTTCTTCATAGCCTTTTTGAGTATACAGCGGGCGCTTGTCTCACTGTAAGGCTTTCCCGGTTCTTGGCCTTCAAAAAGGTAAGTAAGTGGACGGTAGCCTCTGAAATAATCCCTGAGCTTTACCAGTAACTGCTCCGGAAGAAGTGTGTACCTGTCTTTATAACCCTTTCCGCCCCTGACTTTGACCTGCATCCGGTCGCTGTCAATATCGCAGGGTTTCAGGTTGATTACCTCTCCCATCCTGAGTCCTGAGGCGTAGGTGAGAGCGATCAGGCAATAGTGTTTTCTGTTCCTGATACTCTTAAGGATAAGCGACACTTCTTCCTTTGAGAATACAACCGGAAGCAGCTTGGGACGTCTTGGCCGTTTGATCCTGATAGTATCCCAATCTCTTTCAAGCACGTCTTTGAAAAGTATTTTAAAGGCACTGATTGTCTGGTTTATGCTTGATACCGAAAGTCCGTCCAAACTGATCCTTTTAAAAAGGTAGTCCTTTAATTCGGGGATACTGATCAGATCCGGACTTTTTCCAAAATGAGCTGATACTACAGATACCAGGCTAAGATAGGTCTTGATGCTTCTGGGAGAATAATGTCTGTAGGACATCTCCTCATACATCCTCTGGCGCAAACTTTTTTTTCCATGATTAAATTAGTTAAAGATTGAACATGGAATAAATTTAATACATATTGTTAAAAATCAGGCCTTTATGATGGAATACAGAAAAACTACCGACGAAGGAGGTTTAGTTCAACGGGATTCAGCTTGGAGACGGCGGGCATTCGGAGCTGTTCTCTTCCTACCTACTCCTAACTTCTTAAAGATACTAAACTTTCTATTTACTCGGAACCGCCCGCTGTCTTCCAAGGTGATGTTAGCGAACGTATTCTTTTAGTTCCTTCATATTAAAGGACAAATAAATTGATTCTTCAATAGACCAATACTCTCCTTTAAGAAAATAGACTGGACGGCATGGCAGTTTCATAATGGAATCTTGGAAAAGCTTGTTAGTTGCGGGATGCGTGGAGTGCACGATTTTCACTTCCCTTATTCTTCCTGTATTATCTGACTTAACATTCACTGAGACTTTTATTGATTCCCCTTTCAAATCTTCTATTTCATTAGGATTAAAATTCTTTAAGATGAAATTCTTTAAATCTTCCTTATCTGAATAATCACATTCAAAAGACTCAGTTTTTGTTGAATTGACAACTCTTCCTTCATTAATGGCAAATTTAATCTCCTGTTTATAAATTGGAGTATAAAATGACTGTTCATAAACTTGGTTTTTCCCTGCCCAATAATCTCCATCAACAAAATCTGCTCTTATTAATCCATCGGTAAATTTTATCCCTAATATTTCTTCTATCAATGGATTTAATTGTTTTTCTGAATGGCAATCAAGTACATTGGATAAATACAGAACATCGTTAATTATTCTCCATTCTGCTCGAAAGCCCTTCCAACAATCAGAAGAAACTACATATTCATCTTTCCTTAATCTCAAGATTTTATCACTTATTCCTTCAATCTTATCTAGCGGAGAATCATAAAAATTTAAAGTGTCCTTTCCAAAAAATACGACATCAGGAATTTGAGAGGTCGCTTTTGATTGATTTGCAACCATAATCAGAATCAAAAATATGTAGATGGGTTTCATCATATGTTCGCTAACGTAAAGTGTTTTAGACGCAATCTAGCCAAAAAAATAGCCAAAATAAATTGGCGTTTCAAGATTGCGTTTAAAACATAGTTGGACTAAGCCGTGCTACACCTATGGGTATTTATCTGCTTTGCTTTGAAGGTTTTGTCTGGTTTTGGACCATTGTCCTGAAGTTTTGGACGGATTCCGCTTTTTTCCTCGGAAATTTTGTTTGGGACCGGGCATACCTTTCCCTGTAACAGAACCTCTGTTTTGTTTTTCTTTCATATTTCCAAAGAACTTCATCCCTGCTTTTTCATTCAGGGACCATTTGCTTTTCCTTCGGGCGGGGCAAAGACCATCCTTCCGTTCTTGCAGCAGGTACACCTGAACATCTCTTCTCCGAAAATCTCCTCCATCACCTCGTAGGTGCTCAGCCCATGGTAAAATGACACCTCCCTTGTTATGTTCAACAGCCTGAAACATTCATTCATTTTGGTGTTGCTGTTGGCCGAGGCCAAGATGCCGTAATAGCGGATTTTGTAGAAGCCTGTTGGCAGTACATGTTGCATAAATCTCCTGACAAACTCGGAACAGGCAAGCAACATGGTTTTGGTTTTGTTGTCCCTGTAATCCTTCCACCTGAATTTTACGGTTTCACCATCTGTATCCAGAATACGGCTGTTGCTGATCGCTACCCTGTGGGTATACCTGCCAAGGTAGCTGACCACCTGGCCCGCCCCCCTGAAAGTCTTCTTGATATAGACATTCCACATCTTTGCGTAAGATTCCTTTTTCAGACTTTTGATATCGGCAAACAGCTCTTTTTGACCTTCGGGTATCCTGAGAAGGTTATCCTCCAGTGCGCCCAAAAGCCTTTCCATGAACAGTCCCCGGAACACGGACGAAAGGGCCTTTACCGGAACGAAGAACTTTTTACCGGCATACAGCCACTGCATCCCGTCACTGTCAAGGCCTCCTGCAGGAACCAGCATATGGATGTGGGGGTGGTAGTTCAGGGATTGGCCCCAAGTGTGGAGTACCGACAGACAGCCGCTTTCGACTCCCAGAAATGCCGGGTTCAGGGCCGTCTTCTTTACTGCTTTTGCAGAACATTCAAAGAGCAGGTTGTAACAGAACCTCTGGTTGATGTAGAACAATGGATTGAGAAACTCAGGAACCGTAAACACGGCGTGAAAGTACCTGACAGGCAGAAGCCTGCACTTTAGCTTTTCCACCCAAAGCTGCTGCTTGATGTACTGGCACTTCGGACAGTGGCGGTTCCTGCAGCTGTTATAGCAGACTTTGACCCTACCGCAGGAGTCACAACAGAGACTGTGTGAGCCCATTTGTGATGTCCGGCAATGGAGGATGTCGTTAAAGGCCTTTCTCTGGTCAGGGCACAGATGCTTCTGCGACAGGAAAACCTCCTTTTGGGAATCCAGGACTGTTGAGAGTTCGGCCCCACCATTCCTCTTGTTAACAGCCTCCATCAAAGCTCATCCAGGGGACTTTTGATCTGCGCGGGGGTCAGGTTGCTTATATGCAGGTAAACCGTAGTGGTCTTAAGGGACCTGTGTCCCAACAGCTCTTGGATAATCCTGACATTGGTTCCCTGCTCGAGCAGATGTGTGGCAAAAGAATGGCGAAGGGTATGGAAGCACGCCTGCTTTTTTATCCCTGCTTTCTTCATAGCCTTTTTGAGTATACAGCGGGCGCTTGTCTCACTGTAAGGCTTTCCCGGTTCTTGGCCTTCAAAAAGGTAAGTAAGTGGACGGTAGCCTCTGAAATAATCCCTGAGCTTTACCAGTAACTGCTCCGGAAGAAGTGTGTACCTGTCTTTATAACCCTTTCCGCCCCTGACTTTGACCTGCATCCGGTCGCTGTCAATATCGCAGGGTTTCAGGTTGATTACCTCTCCCATCCTGAGTCCTGAGGCGTAGGTGAGAGCGATCAGGCAATAGTGTTTTCTGTTCCTGATACTCTTAAGGATAAGCGACACTTCTTCCTTTGAGAATACAACCGGAAGCAGCTTGGGACGTCTTGGCCGTTTGATCCTGATAGTATCCCAATCTCTTTCAAGCACGTCTTTGAAAAGTATTTTAAAGGCACTGATTGTCTGGTTGATGCTTGATACCGAAAGTCCGTCCAAACTGATCCTTTTAAAAAGGTAGTCCTTTAATTCGGGGATACTGATCAGATCCGGACTTTTTCCAAAATGAGCTGATACTACAGATACCAGGCTAAGATAGGTCTTGATGCTTCTGGGAGAATAATGTCTGTAGGACATCTCCTCATACATCCTCTGGCGCAAACTTTTTTTTCCATGATTAAATTAGTTAAAGATTGAACATGGAATAAATTTAATACATATTGTTAAAAATCAGGCCTTTATGATGGAATACAGAAAAACTACCGACGAAGGAGGTTTAGTTCAACGTAAAGTGTTTTAGACGCAATCTAGCCAAAAAAATAGCCAAAATAAATTGGCGTTTCAAGATTGCGTTTAAAACATAGTTGGACTAAGCCGTGCTACACCTATGGGTATTTATCTGCTTTGCTTTGAAGGTTTTGTCTGGTTTTGGACCATTGTCCTGAAGTTTTGGACGGATTCCGCTTTTTTACCCGGAAATTTTGTTTGGGACCGGGCATACCTTTCCCTGTAACAGAACCTCTGTTTTGTTTTTCTTTCAGCTTTTCAAAGAACTTCATCCCTGCTTTTTCATTCAGGGACCGTTTCCTTTTTCCCCGGGCGGGGCAAAGACCATCCTTCCGTTCTTGCAGCAGGTACACCTGAACATCTCTTCTCCGAAAATCTCCTCCATCACCTCGTAGGTGCTCAGCCCATGGTAAAATGACACCTCCCTTGTTATGTTCAACAGCCTGAAACATTCATTCATTTTGGTGTTGCTGTTGGCCGAGGCCAAGATGCCGTAATAGCGGATTTTGTAGAAGCCTGTTGGCAGTACATGTTGCATAAATCTTCTGACAAACTCGGAACAGGCAAGCAACATGGTTTTGGTTTTGTTGTCCCTGTAATCCTTCCACCTGAACTTTACGGTTTCACCATCTGTATCCAGAATACGGCTGTTGCTGATCGCTACCCTGTGGGTATACCTGCCAAGGTAGCTGACCACCTGGCCCGCCCCCCTGAAAGTCTTCTTGATATAGACATTCCACATCTTTGCGTAAGATTCCCTTTTCAGACTTTTGATATCGGCAAACAGCTCTTTCTGCCCGTCAGGTATCCTGAGAAGGTTATCCTCCAGTGCTCCCAGAAGCCTTTCCATGAACAGTCCCCGGAACACGGACGAAAGGGCCTTTACCGGAACGAAGAACTTTTTACCGGCATACAGCCACTGCATCCCGTCACTGTCAAGGCCTCCTGCAGGAACCAGCATATGGATGTGGGGGTGGTAGTTCAGGGATTGGCCCCAAGTGTGGAGTACCGACAGACAGCCGCTTTCGACTCCCAGAAATACCGGGTTCAGGGCCGTCTTCTTTACTGCTTTTGCAGAACATTCAAAGAGCAGGTTGTAACAGAACCTCTGGTTGATGTAGAACAATGGATTGAGAAACTCAGGAACCGTAAACACGGCGTGAAAGTACCTGACAGGCAGAAGCCTGCACTTTAGCTTTTCCACCCAAAGCTGCTGCTTGATGTACTGGCACTTCGGACAGTGGCGGTTCCTGCAGCTGTTATAGCAGACTTTGACCGTACCGCAGGAGTCACAACAGAGACTGTGTGAGCCCATTTGTGATGTCCGGCAATGGAGGATGTCGTTAAAGGCCTTTCTCTGATCAGGGCACAGATGCTTCTGCGATAGGAAGACCTCCTTTTGGGAATCCAGGACTGTTGAGAGTTCAGCCCCACCATTCCTCTTGTTAACAGCCTCCATCAAAGCTCATCCAGGGGACTTTTGATCTGCGCGGGGGTCAGGTTGCTTATATGCAGGTAAACCGTAGTGGTCTTAAGGGACCTGTGTCCCAACAGCTCTTGGATAATCCTGACATTGGTTCCCTGCTCGAGCAGATGTGTGGCAAAAGAATGGCGAAGGGTATGGAAGCACGCCTGCTTTTTTATCCCTGCTTTCTTCATAGCCTTTTTGAGTATACAGCGGGCGCTTGTCTCACTGTAAGGCTTTCCCGGTTCTTGGCCTTCAAAAAGGTAAGTAAGTGGACGGTAGCCTCTGAAATAATCCCTGAGCTTTACCAGTAACTGCTCCGGAAGAAGTGTGTACCTGTCTTTATAACCCTTTCCGCCCCTGACTTTGACCTGCATCCGGTCGCTGTCAATATCGCAGGGTTTCAGGTTGATTACCTCTCCCATCCTGAGTCCTGAGGCGTAGGTGAGAGCGATCAGGCAATAGTGTTTTCTGTTCCTGATACTCTTAAGGATATGCGACACTTCTTCCTTTGAGAATACAACCGGAAGCAGCTTGGGACGTCTTGGCCGTTTGATCCTGATAGTATCCCAATCTCTTTCAAGCACGTCTTTGAAAAGTATTTTAAAGGCACTGATTGTCTGGTTTATGCTTGATACCGAAAGTCCGTCCAAACTGATCCTTTTAAAAAGGTAGTCCTTTAATTCGGGGATACTGATCAGATCCGGACTTTTTCCAAAATGAGCTGATACTACAGATACCAGGCTAAGATAGGTCTTGATGCTTCTGGGAGAATAATGTCTGTAGGACATCTCCTCATACATCCTCTGGCGCAAACTTTTTTTTCCATGATTAAATTAGTTAAAGATTGAACATGGAATAAATTTAATACATATTGTTAAAAATCAGGCCTTTATGATGGAATACAGAAAAACTACCGACGAAGGAGGTTTAGTTCAACGGTTCTCTTCCCGAAACTTATTGCGCTATTTGTTCCATTTTGGAATGCTTTGCGCAACTTATTGCGGATATTTTTGAATTATCTAAACTTAGACCTAAAATTCTAAATATCCAATCTGCCTTTTTGGCTTTCATCCAAGTCTTCCAAACAGTTTTTTCCAAATTAAATCTACCCGATCAAGATTTTTAGGAGAAGCTTTAATTATTTTGCAGGATGCAGATCAGACTTATCGCCGTCGGCAAAACAGACCATTCCGCTATCCAAACCCTTTTGGAGGAGTATATCAAGCGTTTGGGATTTTATATCAAGTTTGAATTGGAAATTATTCCTGACCTGAAAAATTCCAAAAACCTGTCCGAAGCAGCCCAAAAGGAAAAAGAAGGAGAACTTATTCTGAAAAAAGTACAGTCCTCAGATGAATTGGTTTTGCTGGATGAACAGGGAAAGCAATATTCCTCGGTGGATTTTTCAGATTATCTCCAAAAGAAAATGAATTCAGGCCTGAAGCAATTGATTTTCGTGATTGGAGGGCCTTATGGTTTTTCAGAAAGCGTATACCATAGAGCTAATGGCAAAATCTCTCTTTCCAAAATGACTTTTTCCCATCAAATGGTCAGGGTGTTTTTCGTAGAACAGTTGTACCGGGCTTTTACTATTTTAAAAAATGAGCCCTACCACCATCAGTGATTGATTTTATTTCAAAATGCTCTCGACACTTATTTTACTCACTTTTATTTTTCTCCAATCTTCGGAATCTTCTGTCCATGCCAACCAAATATTTTCACCGTCATAGGATAATTGCGGAAATCCGCTGGAGCGTTTTTCTGAACTTTGGGCAATGACAATCGGATTCCCCAACCTTCCTTGGGAATTGACCTTTCTACCCATAATTTTTCCTTCTTCCATCCAGGTGACAAAAGCTGTTTCTTGATTGATCATGGCAATGCTTACTCTTCCAATGGTTTTTCCCATGTCTATTTTAATGGGGGGAGCAAAGTTTTTACCGTTATTCTCTGAAAATGCTACTTTTACTTCGGGACGATCATTGGCTGCTGAATACCATACTACTCCTACGTGATTTTTCCATGCAGAAATTTTTGGGCCATTGACAGGGCAAGCGGCAATCTCCCAAAGGTCCATATGTACAGGAAAGGTTTCTGACCAGTTCTGTTCTTCCCATTTTACCAAACCCAAGTCCCTGATTTCGGTTTCCGACCGATCCCTAAAGACAATGATAGGACCTTCATCTGTCATGGCTGAACTGGTTTGACAACAGTCACAGACTCTTTCATCAAGCTCCCAATCACTGATTTTGGTTCCTTTGGAATCCAATAGGGCTGCTCTTACAGTCATTTGACCTTGATGTCCATGGTCATGTCCTGTATGACCTGATCCTGTATTCCTGCCATCCAACCAGGAAATCAGCATATTTTCTCCCCAGGGAGTCATTGAAACAAAGCCATGTTCTGTCTGTGTTTGGTCATCATGTAGCTTGGTAGGAATGGTCCAGTCTGTTCCGTTTTTTGAAGTAGTGGTCATGATATCGTATGCAAAAGTACCCGGACCACTTTTTTGAAGAAAAAAGGCAATTAAAATCCCATCTTCAAACGAAGATATTTGTGGATAATCAGCCCAATTCACAAACCAATCATCGCCCTGAGCAATCAATGCCGCTTCTGACCATACATTCCCGTCCCAAGATGAGAATTTCAAATAGTTAGTTTGGTCTGTTTTTTCTATCCAGGAGAGATGGGTTTTCCCGTCTTTGGTAGAAAAAAGGAAAGGCTCTTCCATATGAATATTCTCTGCTGAAAGAACCTGATTGAGTTCAACGTTTGGAAGCCCATTTTCTACAGGCTTTTCAGAGCATGAAAAAAAGCACGAAAAACATAACAAAGTCAGAAAATAAATTGCTCTCATTATTTTTTGTGTTGCATCAATCTGTTACTACCATTTTGAATCCTTCCCCATGTATAGTTATGATCTGTACCTTTGGATCTTCTTTTAGGATTTTCCGGATTTTGCTGAGGTAGACATCCATACTTCTTGCGTTGAAATAAGAGTCATCACCCCAGATCTGCTTCAATGCATGACTACGGTTCACCAGTTTATTCATTTCAGAAGCCAGGAGTCTCATGAGCTCATTTTCTTTGGATGTAAGCTTATGGGTTCCTGATGGACCGATGATGTATTGCTCATCATAATGGAGTTCGAAGGCTCCAAAGTTGTAGACTTTCAAAGTGTTAACCTCTTCCGATTTTTGGGTTCGCCTAAGAATTGCAGCAATTCTCAAGAGTAATTCCTCCATACTAAAGGGTTTGGTAATGTAATCATCAGCACCGATTTTAAGCCCTTCTATGATATCTTCTTTTAGATTTTTGGCTGTGAGGTAAATGATTGGAAGGTCCTCCTGTACTTTTTTGATTTCTTTGCCCAATGTGAAACCGTCCTTCTTTGGCATCATGATATCCAGAATGGCCAATCCGAATTTATCTTTTTTGAATTTTGACCAGCCCTCTTCTCCATCTCGGCATAAAGTGGTTTCATAACCTTTCATTGTCAGGTATTCCTGAAGGATATCTCCCAAATTGGGATCATCTTCCACGACTAGAAGTTTTGCTTTGTTCATTGTTTTTTGGGGAGTTTGAGGGTGAAGATACTTCCTTTTCCTGGTTCGCTGTTAACTGTAATTTCGCCTTTATGTGCTTCGGTCATGGTTTTTACATAAGCCAAGCCGAGCCCAAATCCTTTTACATCATGTAAATTACCGGTAGGAACCCTATAAAATTTATCAAATATTTTTTTTACTGATTCTTTGGACATGCCGATACCATTATCTTTTACAGACACAAATAAGCTGCCATTTTGATCCCAGGACTTGATCTCAATGTTTGGTTTATCTTTGGCGTACTTAATGGCATTATCCAAAAGATTATTGATGATATGGGAGATATGGAATGAATCCGCTTCCAAATAAGGTTCTTTCAATTCAGAAAGCAATTCAATTTTCCCACCTTTGTTTTCCACCTGCAAACCGATATGTTGCCTGGCATTTTCGAGTATATCGTCCATGTTTACTTTTTCCAACTTGAGTTTGAAGTCTTTCTTATCCAAAGTGGCAGATTGAAGTACCTTTTCCACCTGTGATCCCAGTCTTGTATTTTCATCTTTGATGATACTCAAATATCTCTTCCTAAAAGATTCCTGATTCAAGAGTTCAGGATCCTGCAAGGCTTCCACTGCCAGGCTTACCGTGGCAATGGGAGTCTTGAACTCATGGGTCATGTTATTGATAAAATCATTTTTGATGTCTGACAGTTTTTTCTGTCTGATGATGACTTTAATGGCATAAATAAAACAAAAAATTACGATGCCGATAAACAAAAGAGAACTCAAAACCGGCAGCCAGATCTGACGGAAAATGTAAGCTTTTTTGGTTGGGAAATGGACAACAAGATAATTCTCTTTTCCCAATATGTCACTTGGAAAAAGCCGGGCCTGTATTCCGTTTGAAACCAGCCTGCTGGAATCTATAAGGCTGGAGATTGGAATAAGCATGCCTTTGTCATCAAGGATTCCCAAATCAAAAGATTCCCCAATCCCCCTTTCTTTGAGGTTGTTTTTTAGGTATTTACGTAACTGCGAAGTGTCCATTCTGGAAAGCACATCTCTTTGACCTTCCAATAGTTCCTCCCAGGCCCTGTTCATAAATTCTATTTTGATATTCGCATTTCTAATTTTTTCCAAGGCATCCTTGGGAACATTATATTCTTCTATATAATCAGAAGGTCTATTGATACCATATCTTCTTCTAAAGGTTGTTTCTGCCTGATTGAGATACTGATACTGTCTTTCGCGTTCCTGTAAGAGGATTTCCATTTCATCGGGAGTAAAAATAGTCGATGCGATCTCCGGAGTCAGATATGTAAAAAAATTGTCAAGGTCTGAAAAGACTGATAAATCCACCCCTCTTGATTCTATAAGCCTTCTGAAGCTTTGACTGATCTGGGGAATTTGCTGCTGTAAAATGGAATCCATCATGGAAGGCCTTCTTGTATTGATGGGCCTTTGTCTTACCTGAACGACTATGGGCTCAATCCTTTGGAACATGGATTGCTGCAACAGGGTGTCCTTAGCGAGATAGCTTAAAAAAATATCACTTGTTTCTCCTTTGTCAATCTGGGAAACCGTAGCTGCCAGTGATTGGTAAACTGTCTGTTCAAACCTTTCTTCATTGATCCTTAGGGCATTGCTTACCCAATAGTATTGAAATCCAATCAGACCAATACTGGCTATGGACATCAATACTATGATCAGTTTCATCTTGGACTTAGACATTCTGTAAATTTAACGCTTATTGGATGGGATGATAAATGCTTAACGTTATTTAACGCAAAGAAAGGTTGATTCGGTTCGATATTCATTTCCAAACTTAAATAAATGCGGTAACCTCCGAATCAAAAAGATTGATTTTCTGTATTCGAGTGGAGTCTTTTTTATTGTAGTTCAATCAGTATCTTTGCGATTCAAAAATGAGTTAAATGAACTTCGAAGATCAAAAATATCGAATTCAGGGAATTCCCTTGACTGAAATTGCCAATACTTTTGGCACACCTTTGTATGTATATGATGGGCAAAAAATCCTGGATAAAGTAGCCCTTTTAAAACAGGCTTTTTCCAAGGTTAATTTAAAAATCAAATATGCAACCAAAGCACTTTCCAATATCAATATTTTGAAATTGATGAAGAAGGCAGGCACAGGGGTAGATGCTGTTTCGATAGAGGAAGTGAAACTTTGCCTGCATGCTGGTTTTGAGCCTCATGAAATCATGTATACGCCAAACAGTGTTTCCTTTGCTGAAATCCAATTGGCTGTGGAAATGGGTGTAATGATTAATATTGACAATATTCCCATGCTGGAACACTTTGGGACTTTTTACGGCAATAGCGTGCCTGTTTGCATCAGACTGAATCCCCATATTTTGGCCGGAGGCAATGCAAAAATATCTGTAGGACATATTGACAGTAAATTCGGCATTTCCATACTTCAGCTGAAGCATGTATTAAAAGTGGTACAGGCTTATGATTTAAATGTTATAGGCCTTCATGTACATACAGGGTCTGATATTTTGGATGCCACTGTTTTTCTAAAAGGTGCTGAGATTTTGTTTGATGCGGCAAGAGAATTCAAAGGTTTGAAATTTCTTGATTTTGGTGGCGGTTTCAAAGTTGCGTATAAGCCGGGAGATGTTGCTACTGACATTTTGGATGTAGGGGATAAAGTATCTGAGGCTTTCAATAAATTTTGTAAAGAATATGGTTCTGAACTGGAGATTTGGTTTGAGCCCGGTAAGTTTTTGGTTTCCGAAGCAGGATTGCTTTTGGTTCAGGTCAATGTGGTCAAATCAACTCCCGCTTCCACTTTTGTAGGGGTAAATTCCGGATTGAATCATCTGATACGTCCGATGATGTATGATGCTTATCATGATGTTGTCAATATTTCAAAAGTAGATGGGCCTGAAAGAGTGTATACCATTGTGGGCTATATCTGCGAGACTGACACCATTGCTGCAGACCGAAAACTGAAAGAAGTTCAGGAAGGGGATATTTTGGCTATAAAAAATGCAGGGGCCTATGGATTCAGCATGTCTTCCAACTATAATTCAAGATTGAGACCTGCAGAAATATTAGTATTGAACGGGCAGCCACATCTCATCAGGGAAAGAGAAGAGTTTGAAGATGTATTGAGACATCAAATAGATTTAGATCTTTGATTATTCATTTTGGACAAAATTTGGGAATTATTTCATTTGGTTAAGACCAAAAAATCCGGCTTTTAAACAGGCCGGATTTTTTATTTTTT
Organism: Aquiflexum balticum DSM 16537; assembly: GCF_900176595.1. GTDB lineage: Bacteria > Bacteroidota > Bacteroidia > Cytophagales > Cyclobacteriaceae > Aquiflexum > Aquiflexum balticum. The sequence goes on along the minus strand of NZ_LT838813.1, from coordinate 701,155 downwards.
CAATCCAGGATCCCAAAATTTCAAGGAACAGATGATTTTTTTTTTAGAATAGGAAAAAAAATCCATTGCCAGCATAATTTTTTTCTCTTTCGGTAAGTGTGTTGATTTCAGTTCATAATATAAAAAAAGCATATTCTCTTTCCGATTTTGAAATTCGTGTTTCAATAACCTTTTTTTCACTGTAAGTGGAATAAAAACTGCCTATATCCACTTTACTAATTGTTTGTTTTTTTGGAATTAAATTCTTTAGATTAAGAAATCACCCACATAAATAGAAATATCATTTTGTTTTATATCAATTACATAAAATATTATTTCTATTTATAAAAAGCAGTTTTTCACCTTTTAAAGACAGATTTTAAATGGCGAACTGCAACATTCTTTAATTATTGTTTTTGAAATGAAAAAGCATTTAATCTGTTTAAAAATTTTATGTTTCCTGATTTTTTTTCAGGGGTATGGTATAATTGGCAATGCCCAAACCTTTGATGCTTCCGATTTTTTAAGTTCTTCCAAGAATGTGATTGAACCGCATAAGAAGTTGGGTGCAGTTACCAGAATTAAAACCGGCCCTGATAACACAATCATGAGTGTGGATGTAAGCGGTCAATTGGCTTTGTGTTCGCATGCTGATAGGGGACATATAATTTTGGATGTGAATGGCGGATTACCTCCTTATACCTTTAGATGGAATAATCTGGAAACAGTCCAGAACCGGTATGATCTTTTGGCGGGAACTTACTCCGTTTGGATCCAGGATAGTGTGGGAAATGAAATCAAAGAAAGGATAATTATTCAACCCCCATATCCCCTTGAAATAGAGATGTCCGAAATCAAGGAAACAAGCTGCTTGGGCAATAATGACGGAGAGGCCAAAATCAACATACTCAAAGGAAGGGGAGAGCCTTATAAAATTGAATGGAGTCACGGCTTGAAAAACCAAATACATGCAAAAAATCTTAAAAACGGCACCTATTCGGTAAAAGTATCAGATCAGTTTGATTGTAGCAAAACAATCTATTTTGAAATAAAATCCAATTCGGAAACAATGGAGATTTCTGAATCGGTCAATCACGTATCCTGTAACAGTGCAGAAGATGGTGCAGTTTCCATTGATGTCAAAGGAGGAAATGCACCCTACACTTTCAGTTGGTCAAACGGTGCAGTTACCAATGAAATCAAAGGATTGGCTCCAGGTGATTATCATGTATTGATCAAAGATCAAAAAGGATGCAGTATTTCAAAAACCTATAAAATAAATGCTGCTGCTCCTTTGGAAATTTCAAGCGAAGTGAAATCAGATTTACTTTGTTACAATTCTGAGGAAGGGGAAATCTCTCTGAATATCGTTGGAGGAACAGCACCTTACACCTATAAATGGTCAAATGGGGCAGATTCCAAGGATATCCAAAATCTCGGAAAAGGAGAATATCATGTAAAAGTCACAGATGCCAAGGGGTGTTTTGTCGAAAAAACCTTTGATATAACAGGTCCTGAAAAATTGACGGCTAAGATTGAGACGGCATTGGATATCAATTGTGAGCTTGGAGAGGCTAAAGGCGTAGCATGGGTAAGTATCCAAGGAGGCAAGTCGCCTTATCAGGTCAAATGGCAAAACGGTACTACAGATTCAAGAGAAATAGAAATAGGAGATGACAGAGAAATCACTGTTGAGATAACCGATTCCTTTGGTTGTTCTGTTTCTGAAACTATCATGGTGGATTTTTCTACTATTGCTGCAGCTGACAAGCTTGACTTTAATTACAGGAAACTTCAATTCGCCGGAGAGGAAGAAATACTTGTAGATGAACCGTTGTTGTTTGAAAGTGCCATTGCTGAGGATTTTATTGCTTGGGAATGGGATTTTGGGGACGGAACAAAATCTCATGAAAAAGACCCGATCCATATCTTTAAAAATCCGGGAGAATTCGAAGTGGTATTGCGGGCCTTTGATATGTATGGATGCTCTTCTGTATTAACCGAAGAAGTCAGAATTAATCAGCATGAAGAGTTCTTTTTGATGCCAAATGCCTTTTCTCCCAATGGAGACGGATTGAACGATAAGTTCCATCCTGTTGCAAAAGGAATTGCGGGGTATACAATGGATATTTTCAATTATTGGGGAGAACATGTATACTCAAATGCCGATCGGGACAGTGAAGGATGGGATGGATTTTTAAATGGACAGGTATTACCTAATGGCAATTATATTTACAAGGTGCATTATTCAACATCCAAGGGTGAAAAAGTTCAAAAAACCGGAACAGTTACACTCTTGAGATAAAACAAAATCCTCTCCCCAAGCTTTATCATAGGGATATCTAATGTTCTTATGAAAAGGAAATTAAGGCTAATTTTAGGAGATCAATTGAATCTCAACCATTCATGGTTTAACGAAAGCAATCAGAACATTCTGTATGTTTTGATGGAATTGGGACAGGAGACAAGCTATGTCAGGCACCATATTCAGAAGGTTGTGGGATTTTTTTTAGCGATGAGAAATTTCGCAGATGAGCTTCAAAAGCAAGGTTATCAGGTTTTGTATTTGGGACTGGATTCCAAGAGCAATACCCAAAGCCTAACTGACAACCTCTCCTTGATCATCGAAAATAATGATATTGAACACTTTGAATATCAACTTCCTGATGAATATAGATTGGATCAGCAATTGAAGGAATTCTGTAGTTCATTGAATATTTCTTTTTCGAGTCATGATACGGAGCATTTCATTACCTCCAGAAATTTTCTGGCGGATTTCTTTAGAAATAAAAAAACTTATCTCATGGAGACTTTTTATAGGGAAATGCGAAAACAAAACGATGTTTTGATGGATGACGGAGAGCCGCTTACAGGAAAATGGAACTTTGATCAGGAAAACCGGAATAAATTCAAAGATCCATTACTGCTCAAATCACCTAAGACTTTCCCAAAAGATGCTTCCTCGATAGTCGCCCAATTAAGGAAAATGGGAATTGAAACGATTGGGGAGATTAATGAAAAAGATTTTGGTTGGCCGGTTTCCAGGGCGGAGAGTTTGGCGGTATTGGACCATTTTTGTTCTGAATTATTGCCTTATTTCGGTGAGTATCAGGATGCGATGTATTCAGATGACGTCTTTTTGTTCCACAGTAGATTAAGTTTTAGCCTCAATACCAAAATGATTTCCCCTTTGGAAGTGGTTCAAAAGGTGGAGTCCTATTGGGAGAGTCAACAGGAAAAAATCTCTATAGCGCAGGTGGAAGGTTTTATCAGGCAGATTATTGGCTGGAGAGAATATATGAGAGGCGTTTATTGGGCAAAAATGCCTGAGTATGGTATGATGAATTTTTTTGGGCATGACAGGAAATTGCCCGGATTCTATTGGACTGGCGAAACGAAGATGAATTGCATGAAGCATAGTATAGACCAATCCTTGAAAGTAGCTTATGCTCATCATATTCAGCGTTTGATGGTTACCGGGAATTTTGCCTTATTGGCAGGGATCCATCCTGATGAAGTTGATGATTGGTACTTGGGAATCTACATTGACGCAATCCAATGGGTAGAGATGCCAAATGCAAGAGGAATGAGCCAATTTGCTGACGGGGGAATTGTGGGAACGAAGCCTTATGTATCCTCTGCAAATTATATTGATAAGATGAGCGATTATTGCAAAAGTTGCCATTACGATAATAAAGAGAAAGTCGGAGCAAAGGCATGCCCATTCAATAGCCTTTATTGGCATTTTTACAACAGGAATGAAGAAAAGTTATCCAAAAATCCCAGGATTGGGATGGTGTACAGGACTTGGGAAAAGATGAAAAACAAATCAGAAATTCTGGAACAGGCAGAGGAGTACCTGGGCAATATTGAGAAACTATAAGGTTGGATGATTATCTGACAATTTTGTTATACCGTCCCATTATTTCCAGGACTTCATTTTTGGGCAAAGCTTTGACATTTTTTCCGTCTTTTCCGGACATATCCTCCGCAGCAAACAATGAATTGATGATGGCCTCTTCAGTGGCTTCGATCGTAGCCAAAAAAAGAGGGCTCAAATCATCATTTCTAAGAAATCTGTTTTCTTCAAGAGTCAGCGGTTTTTCCTGATGTCTGATTCTGTTTTCTTCGTTTGTGGAAAAAGCAATAACATAATCTCCGGATCCATTAGAGGCAATGCCACCAGTTTTAGCCAAGCCCATCATCGCCCTTTGTGCTATTCTTTTTAAGTTTCTATTACTGATAGGAGCATCTGTTGCAATAATGATCATGCAGGATCCATCGACTGATGCCAGGTGATCCATGAAGCTGTATTTTCCTAATTCAACGCCCACGGGCACTCCATCGATTTGCAGGACTCCTCCGAAATTGGTTTGGACCAGCACACCTATTGTATAACCGCCCAATGTTTTGGGAAGTTTTCTGGAGGATGTCCCTATTCCGCCTTTGAACCCAAAACACACGGTACCTGTGCCGGCACCTACATTTCCTTCTTTAACCAAACCTGCTTTAGCGGATTCAATAGCAGATAGAACATGCTCTTTGCTGATATGCTGCCCACGGATATCATTGAGATAACCGTCATTTGTTTCGCCGACCACTGCATTGACTGATTGAATCTGTTCATTTCCCGTTTGATGGATGGTATAATCGATTATCCCCTGTATGCCCGCAGCTACACTCATGGTGTTGGTCAGGATTATAGGACTCTCTATATTCCCCAATTCTTCGATCTGAGTACTCCCGGCCAATTTACCGAAACCATTTCCTACAAAAACGGCAGCAGGAACTTTTGCCTGAAATAAGTTTCCTTTGTGCGGAAGGATTGCGGTTACTCCTGTCCTGATTGATTCTCCCTCAATTTTGGTATAATGACCGACTAAAACGCCTTCCACATCTGTAATGGAATTATTGGCTCCAATAGGTAGGACTCCAATTTGAATTCCTAAATCCCGAGCCCTTTGTTGGGCGCTTAATGAGTTTAAAGTCATAAATAGAAATAATATGGCAGGTATTATAAGGAAATGTTTGTTCATTTTTGGAAATAATGATTGTCTTATAGTTTCCATTTTATAAATAGGCAAAATAGGCCAAAGGACATCAGAACCACTTCAATAATCCTTCAATGATCTTTTTTCCGGCAAATCCATAAGGAGGATAAAGGGGTTTTGTAGCAGTCATGCCAACTCTTTGCTTCATAATTGCCTTTTCATTGCTGAAAGCCAAAAAGCCATAGTATCCATGTGATTTTCCTATCCCACTGTTGTTGATGCCGCCAAAAGGCAGGTCATTTTGGAGAAAGTGAATGGCACAATCATTTGCAACTGCTCCGCCCGAAGAAGTTTCTTTAAATACCCTTTTGATGGTGTTATTATCATTGGAAAAAACGTACAGAGCCAGTGGTTTTGGCTTAAGGTTGATATAAGTGATTGCTTCTTCCATATCAGCGTATCCCAAAACGGGGAGTATAGGTCCGAATATTTCCTCCTGAATGATATCCATATCTTCTGTCAAACCGGTGATGATGGTCGGTTCAATGAATTTTTCACTGTCGTTGATTAATCCACCATAAAAAGTCCTTGCTCCTTTCAACTCAGCATCGGCAAGCAGGTTTTTGATACGGTCAAGGTGTTTGGAGTTTACTATTCGCGCATAATCTTTGGATTGTTCAATTCCTTTTTTTCCGGGGTTATACATCTGTTCGGTTTTTTCCTTCAATTGATTCAGGAAATTATCCTTGATCGATTCATGTACCAAAACATAATCAGGAGCTATGCATGTTTGTCCGCAGTTTAAAAATTTTCCATAGACGATTTTTTCAGCTGCATCGCTGAGGTTGGCATCTGAATCGACAATGGCAGGTGATTTTCCCCCAAGTTCCAAGGTGATAGAACTCAGATGTTCTGAAGCCGCTTTCATAATGATTTTACCAACAGCAGGGCTGCCGGTAAAAAAAATATGGTCAAATGGTTTGGAAAGCAGTAGTTGGGACACATTGACTTCTCCCTCGAAAACAGCAACTACACTTTTATCAAAAGTCTCCTCTACCAATCTTCTGATCAAAGCAGAAGTATGTGGGGTCAATTCAGAAGGCTTGATGATTGCGGTACAACCTGCAGCAATGGCCGAAACCAATGGTCCCAGTGCTAAATTGAAAGGGTAATTCCAAGGAGCAATAATGAGCGAAGTGCCTTTGGGCTCATATTGGATAGAAGAGCTACTCCCCAACATAGTAATGGGAGTGGGTACTTTTTTGGGTTTCATCCAGCCTTCCAAGTGTTTGATGGCGTGATTGATTTCATTTGTCACCACATATATTTCACTGACATCAATTTCAGGGTATGGTTTTTTGAAATCCGCATGGACTGCCCTTCGGATGTCTTCCTGATTTAATTTGATCCATTCAAGCATTTTCTTTAATAAGGATATCCTCAATAAAGAAGTGCTGTTTCGTAATTTTAAAGATTGATTCTTTTGGGCAGAAAAGACAGCATCAATCTGTTGCTTGATCATTTCTTCATTTGGAGATAGCATATATCGAAGGTCTATGTTTAAGTTCAGGTTCGCTTTTATCCTATTTACATCAGATTGAATTAAAAATCAATTAATGTAAGAAAAACCTGATGAACAAATTCTTTGAATGGCCGTTTCTAATAGTTCAAAAGTATTTATTAATTATGAATTGGAGTATGGAAAGGATCATTCCTCAAAGTTTATTGGGAGATGGTCAAAGGTTAAGGTTAATGAAAGAGTACCTTAAGCAATTAAAAGAACAAAAATCAATTAAATCAAAAAAGGCTTGAGAAAGCCTTTTTTTATTGCCTAAAGCCACTTATATTTCTAGGTTTAAACTTTTTAAAAATCCCGTTAAATGCAAAAAAATGTATTTTAAATAAAATTTTTTGAAAAATGTTTGGAAATGAAAAACATTTAAATGTATTTTTACACCTGATAATTGTATTTCGTATTTCAATCATCACCCAAATCACAGTAAAGGCTTAATCTATCTCAACTGCCTCTACATTTTGTTTATTTAAAGTTCAAAGCCATGGCAAATCACCTTTACCCAGGAGAGAGAAGTATCTTCAAACGGTTGTATCTTCTACTAATTTTCATCTTTGCATTAATATTACTTTCCTTCTCACAGTTAAAAGCGCAGAATCCGGTGCTTTTGGAAAAGTATCTTTTGGAAGAAGGAATGGAAAACACTGTATATCTTCAGTCATTGGTGTATGACAACATTCCGTCAATCATCATCAGCAATGATGGAGTTAAGGAAGTAAAGGCAGGATACCCGCAAAAAGCTTCTGTGGATGCTTCTGCTTTGGGAGCTATCTCCCAAGCAAATGATATTTTTCGCACTGTCAAACTTCTTCAGATCAATATTGCCAGCGAACAAGATAAAGCTGGCCTAAGATTGAGACCTGAACTGCTCAATAATTTCTTCAACTTGTATTATATCTTGATCAATTCCTCGGTCCCATTGTCCCAAGCAGAAGTTTCTGGCATGGTTTCTGGATTTGAGGAAGGCCAGTATATAATCCTTTTTTCAGTCAATTCGATCATGTAATTTTTAAACAGAAGAAAAATGAAAATGCTACAGATCAATTTCCCGCACGCCCTTTTTATGAATAATGTCTTTTTAGTAATATTCATAATGTTTTTAGGTACGGTTTCCTTTGCCCAAAATGATAATAGGGTGCCATTTTCCCATAGAGTAGGAAATCCTGCCCCTCAAAATAATATTTTTAAAATCAGAGGTGATTTTGCGATTATCGGAAATACCAATCTTACTCTGGTTGATTCTACCAAAATAAATAACTCTCTCAATGAAATGAAATATGTGGATATTGACGGAGATGAATCAACGCTGAATTCATCTGCTGCCACATTGGTTTTTTCTCAGGAGAATGGTGCTGACCCTAACTGTTCGGAAATCATTTATGCAGGATTATATTGGTCGGGTAGGGCTAAGCCTAGAGTAGGTTTGGAATTTGATGTAATCACCAGTTCTGAACCAGGAAATCAGGTAGAAAGTGTTTCCAACCAAGAGCAGTTGGTTTATCATTTGGACGATGTGAACTTCAGCACTTATTCCATGTCCATTTCAAGAGCTGGTTCTGAAAACAACAGATTTCCAAGGTTCAATTTTATTTCCAATGCCGGCGGAGATTCTTTTGCTTTTGAATTCAGAAACCTGGAGACAAACCCGGGAAGATATAGGATTGGCAACGGTTCTTGGATTACCCTCAGCAATCAGGTAGTCGAAACAGTGGGAAATGTTTCCATTCTGACATTTGATCCTGTAGAAATCATTGATGGTAACATGAAGCTGACCTTTGACAGGATACAAAGGAACAATGTAACCAATGGAATAACAGACTTATACAGGAATAATTTGAACAATATCAACCTTATTGCTGATGGTGAATACACTCCGGACATTGTTACTACTGTAAGATTTGATAAGAGAAAAGTAAAGATAAAAGGCCCATCATCATCAGAATATTCAGTAGTCACTGCTACCAACAACAATATCATCTATCCATTTAATGATTTGGAAGATATGTATGTAGGTTATGTAGATGTAACCCAATATGTCAAAGAAAATGGTATTGGAGAGTATACTGTAGCGGATATTGCACTTACTGAAGGAAATGGTGGTCCTGTGGGATATTATGGTCATTGGGGAATAATTGTGGTTTACGAAAATTCCAAAATGAATTGGAGAGATGTAACAGTTTTTGATGGTTATTCCTTTGTTCTTTCTCCTGATGGATTCAGCCCGACAAGCGGAGAATTGAAAATTGAAGGATTCAATGCTGTTCAAAATGGACCTGTAAACCTCAAGTTGGGTGTTATGGGAGGCGAAGGCGAGAGGGGTTTAAGCGGTGATTTCCTTGAAATGAGAAATGCAGCTAATTCTGATTGGGTAAGGCTACGACATCCTTTGAATAGTACAAATAACTTTTTCAATTCATCCATTTATACACCTGTAAGGGATAATGGAGGAAATTTGGTAGCCAATCCCCGAAATCCGGAACTTTTGAATAATACTGGAATTGACATTGCTATGTGGGATGTGCCAAACCCAAATAATGAAATAATTGCCAATGGCCAGACTTCCACTACTTTTAGATACGGTTCAAGGAGTGATATTTATAATATCTATGCTATTGCCTTTTCAGTAGATTCCTATGTCCCCGAAATCCAAGGATTCAAGGAAATTGTTTCTATCAACGGACAACCGGCAACAGAAAATCCGACTATAAGGCCTGGTGAGGAAATAGCCTATTCTTTGGAAATTAAAAATTTGGGTACTGAAGGAATCGTAGATGGAAAAATTATTATTCCCATTCCATTTACAACGACTTTTGTGAGTGCAGATTTTGAAGCCTTTTTTACTCCAACCAATTCTAAAGCACCTTATTTTGACCCGAATTTAGGAGCAACAGGTTCAGTAGTTTGGGAAATTGGTGACCTGCCACTTATGGTGGACATCAATGAACTTTTGGCTAGACTTTCACTGACATTAAAAGTAACTGAAGATTGTTTCATTTTATCAGCACCTCAGTGTTTTCCCTTCATTTCTTTAACAGGTAGCATGTCCGGCAAGGGTCAAATATCCCAAACCGAATTCAGTGGGATACCATTTACACAAGGTTTCTTAGAGGGTGATTGTTTGGGAGAGCCAATAAAAGAGCCCTTGGTAGTAAATATTGTTGGAGTAGAGGAGTTTGTTCAGCAGAATTGTGGTGACTTTGATCTTTTCAATGAATTCTTTTTCTGTAACATCAATCCTGAAGAAGGCATTGCTGTTTCTGAAATAAAAGATTCTTTCCCAGTTGGAATAAAATTTTATGATGGTACGGATGTCACCAAAGCCACAGAATTTACGCCAGAAAATCCATTCCCTGCTGTAAGTGGAACCTACTATGCTATCCCGGAAAATTCAAGTGATTGTGTATTTGAATTCAATATCGAAGTATCTATTGTTATTACCAATCCTGCTTCCTCAGGTTCTGATAAGTTTGATTTTTGTCTTGGTGATGAAATCCCGAACTTCAATACAATAGTACTGCCCTCCAATTTCGAGGAGGATGGCCAATATACCGTATTCTTCTATGCTGATGAGCAGGGAGGTTCTCCAGAACTGGGATTTGAAATCGATGGATCTGTTACGGGTACATATGTATTCTGGGTGGCTGAAGGTTTGACTTCTGAATGTGTGGGTCCAAGATTACCGGTGACTGTAACAGTCAATAATTGTGGTCTGGAGTTTGAAAAGACCGGTACATCAGTGGATGTCGATGGTAATGGGTTCATCAATGCCGGAGATAAAATCACTTATACATTTACAGTAAAGAATATTGGAGATGTAACGCTTACCAATGTCACCATTGATGATCCTAAAGTAACCGTAATAGGAGGTCCTCTTGAATCGCTTGAGCCAGGGGAGTCTGATAGCACTACTTTTTCAGCAGAATACATTCTTACCCAAGCGGATATTGATTTCGGTTCTTTTACTAATACAGCTACAGCAGCAGGTGATTTTAAAGGCAATGAAGTAAATGCCACTGATGAAGATGTACAGATATTTCCTCTTATTGGGAATTTATCAGTAGAAAAAACTGCCGTAGAGGAATCCTTCTCCGCAGTCGACGATGTTGTCAATTACATCATTAAAGTCACTAATACAGGAAATATTGAACTCTTTAATATTCTTGTAACAGACCCTTTGACAGGTTTTGAAGCCACTATTCCGAGTTTGATGCCTGGAGAGGTAGCCACTTTTGAGACTGCCTATGTCATTCAATTAAATGATGTATTGGCTGGGGCAGTTGAAAATGTAGTATTTGTAACTTCGGAAGACTCTAATGGAGATCCTATAAATGTTGAAGATTCAGAGACAGTTGGTGCCATCTTAAAAGTCATCATAGCAAACGATGATGAATTTGGCGAGTTCCCTGCAAGTTATGGAGGCATACTTGGCAATATTTTGGGAAATGATCTTTTAAACGGAAGCCCGGTCAATTTTGAGGAGGTAAACTTTGAATTTATCGAGCTGGACGGGGTAATTGGGCTACTTACCAATGAAGAAGGTGAACTGAGTTTGTTGCCTGGAGTCAATGAAGCCAGAGAATATACTTTGAAGTATATTTTAAGAGAAAGTTTAAATCCGACAAATACAGACGAAGCATTTGTAACCTTTAGACTCTTAGAATCAGACGTCAGTCTAGCTGTCACCAAAACCTCCAATAATATTGAGATTTTTGAAGGAGATGAGTTTGAATATGAAATTGTGGTCACTAATCTCGGTGAAACGGATGCTACTGAAGTAGAAGTCATTGATGAACTGCCAAACTCAGTTACCTATGTGAATTCAAGATTTACAGCAAGTGTATCCGGCATTACTGTGAATACACAGGTCACTGGGTCGAGAGTCCAATTCAATATTCCCTTGTTACCTGCAGGAGCTAATGTGGTATTAGTCATCAGAGTAAAGGCCAATGCCCTCACCGGGGATAATCCAATAAGTATAACCAATCGAGTATCTGTTACCTCTGCTGAGACGGATGTCAATCTGGATGACAATGAGGCTGATGACCAAAACCAGATCAATCCATTCTTTATTCCAAATGTAATTACACCTAATGGTGACGGTAAAAATGACAGGTTTGTGATCAAAGGATTGCAGAAATTCAGCAGGACCGAAATAGTAATATTCAACAGATATGGAGATCATGTGTATGAAAATCAGCAATATGAAAATGATTGGAGTGCCCAAGGTCAGGTAGCAGGAACTTATTTCTATGTATTGAAAGGTACAGATACAGAAGGAAGGATCCATGAATTCAAGGGATGGATACAGGTCATCAAAAATTAAATCTCGCAGGTAATGAAAAGGAATTTAAATCTAATTGGAATTTGTTTGATGGTCGCCTTCTTGGCCTCCGGTCAGGCAATGGGGCAGCAGCTGCCCCAATTCAGCCAATACATTTTCAACGGATTACATATCAACCCAGGATATGCTGGCTATAAGAATCAGGGCTATATCCAAAGTACTTACAGGAATCAATGGATGGATTTTCCTGGAGCTCCAAGAACATTTACAGTAACTGCGGACCTCAGTGCCAATGAGGGAATGATGGGCTTTGGTGCTTCTGTATTGTCGGACCAGATGGGACCAACAAGGACTACAACAGGATTGCTTACCTATGCCTATAGGATTCAGACAGGTCAAGAGTCATTTCTTGGATTGGGCGTAAGTGCCGGGGTTTCAGAATATCAGATTGATGGAGATCTTTTGGATCCCTTGGATGGAGACGATGTAGAAATCCCCGGTGGAATCAATAATTTGTTCAGCCCTAATATGAATGTCGGACTGTTTTTCCACAACAGCAAGTTTTATGCTGGATTAAGCAGCTTCAATATGATAGGTAGAAGATCCCTGGAACGTGAAGATATTGCTCTTTCTTTCCATGACCTACATTTCTTTTTAACCGCAGGAATGATGGTTCCGATCACTGATAACATTCAATTCAAACCTTCTTTTCTTATAAAAGAAGTAAAAGGAGCACCTACAAATCTAGACTTAAACGGAATGGTCTTGTTTATGGAAAGACTGTGGGTAGGGGCATCTTATAGATCCAACCTCCATGTTTGGAACGATAACCTTGATAGTGATTTGAGCCGCAGGAATGCCGTGGCCTTTATTTTTGAAGTTTTCGCAACTAAAAATCTGAGAATCGGCTATGCTTATGATCAAAATCTGAATGTACTTCAGAACAACAGGAACAACTCCCATGAATTTTCTGTGGGCTACTATCTATCTCCCAGAAAAGTTACAATGAAAAATCCCAGGTGGTTCTGATTATGAAAAGACTATTTTATCTAATTCTCATTATATATTCATCTTGCTTTATTAACCAGAATGCCTTCGCCCAAAACAGGCAGTTGCGTTATGCAGAGAAGCAATTAGAAATGGAAAATTTCCAACATGCTGCAGAGGTTTTTGAGCAGGCATATAAAAGCAAGCCGAAATATACTACCGCCAAAAAAGCCGCAGAAACTTATCAGTTGATTCAGAATTATGAAAAGGCATTTGAATGGTGGGAGATTGTAGTAGGAAGTGAAGAAGCAGAACGAAACGATTACTATAATTATTTGGTCTCGGCCATCAAGGTTGGAAAGAGTGATCAAATAGATGAAATTTTAAATACCACATCATTTGAGGAGTATGATTTCCCTGAAATTGACTTTGACCTCCTGAAAAAGATGTCCTCCCAAAAACCCAAAGTCAAATTGGTGCCTGTGGAGGGTTTAAACAGTGATGGCTCAGATTTTGGACTGCATGTGAATCAAAAAGGGCTAAAATATTTTTCAAGTGATAGGGGCGATATTTATTCAACGGAAAAAAAGAGTATCAGACTGGATGCCAAAAACAAATTGTACAGCTCTGAGAAAAGCAGTTTCAATGACCGGGAGTTTTTCAGTATCTATACATCCGACACATCAGGTAGCAGTACCAAATTGACATCTGATCTTTCTGATGCTTTGCATATCAGTGACCCAAGTTTGATGGAAAGTAAGAGTATCCTGTTCTATACTGTTTTCAGGGATGTGAACAAGATCAAAGGGAATAGGAATTATGTGATTCACCCTGAAATCTATTTCAGTAAGGTTACTGAGGAAGGCAACCTGATCGATAGCAAATCTTTCCCTGTTAATGATTTTGTAAATTACGGCGTGCAAAATCCATTTGTTGATGAACAATCAAAAAGAATTTATTTTGCTTCTGATAAGCCTGGGGGAACGGGAGGTTTTGATCTTTATTTTGTCACTTATGATGAAAATTTAAATTTTGGAGAACCGATCAATTTGGGAAGTAATGTCAATACCAACCAAAATGAAAGTCATCCTACTATTTCAGGGAATACACTTTACTTTTCTTCAAAGGGCCATTCTGGATTGGGTGGTATGGATATTTTCAGTGCTAAAATCAAAGGGAACGGCTTTGAGAACGTAAAGAATTTGGGTGTACCCTACAATTCACCTAGAGATGACTTTGGATATTTTGTAAGTTCAGAAGGTAAAAGATACCTAAGTTCAGATCGAACAGGCGGAATGGGATTGGACGATATTTACTCCATTGAGGATTTATTCAAAAGGTTGATTGCCAGAGTAATTGATTGTGAGGACAACCTTGTTACTGAAGACTACAATGTCTCATTGAACGCAAATGATGACCTCACAATGATTTCAACAAATAGAAATGAAGCGGGAGAGCTTTTGGCTGAATTGGACATTGAAAAGGATTTCATATTGAATATCAGCAAAAAAGGGTATTTCAGTATTTCAGATAGTACATTAAGTACGGTTGGATTGGAAGAAGATGAAGTATACAGAGAATATAGGTTGTCAAAAGTTCCTTATAATCTTCCTGTACTTGTCGATATTGTTTATTACGATTTGGATAAGTCCAAAATAAGAAATGATGCAGTTCCGGTTTTGGATAAAATCGCAGAATTGATGCAAAAGTATGACTTTCTTGACTTGGCCGTAGCTTCTCATACCGACTCCAGAGCATCTGATGCCTATAACAAAGCATTGAGCCAAAGGCGGGCTGATGCAGTGAAAGAATATCTATCAAAGTTCAACATCCCAACGAATAGGATAAGAATTGATTGGTTTGGAAAAGAAAATCTGACGAATGACTGTGGGGATGGAGTTCCTTGCCCTGAAACCAAACATCAACTGAACAGAAGAAGCGAATTGGTTTTGGAAGCCTTTACGGATACCGAAAAAGAATATGAGTTTCCTAGGGATTTGATAGGGAAAGATAATTGCGACATCACCGAATTGATGGAATCCATACAAAGGGAATTCAACAATATCCCTACAGTTTACTTCGACTTTGATAAATCAGCTATACGCACTGTCCATCAAAGGGATCTGGAAAGGGTTGGAATTATGCTTCAGAAAATGAAAAACCTTCAATTGTATATTTCCGGGCATACTGACCAAAGAGGAAATGAGGACTATAACTTAAAGCTGGCGGAAAGGCGCGCAAAAGCTGTAATGGAATATCTTATCAATAAAGGAATAGATTCCTCAAGGATGCAGTATGAATGGTTTGGAAAATCACGGCCTATAAATGATTGCGGAAGCATACCCTGTACTGAGGAGATGCATCAGCAAAACAGAAGAACTGAATTACAGCTAAAAGGTGGTCAATGACCATGATGAGTTTATTTTTTCAACTTGCGAGATAGATAAGTAAAAATGGCCTCCTTCTGGGAGGTCCTTTTTTTTGATATGGGCTTTGGTAAATGAGAAGCGAGATTTTAGAACCAAGAACCAAGAGAGCCAAGAAACAAGAATCAAGAAACAAGTATAAGAAATCGCCCCTCTCCCAAGTTCCTCCCCAAAAAATCAATAGCTATCGGGACTATCATGAACTAGGCCAAACTTGAATGACCCATGTCATCTATCTTTCCGTAAATGCCATTTTTCATTATTCGGCCTAACGCTTAATTTCCCCATGTGTATTTCTTTACTCACATCATAAGCGAATAAAAAAAAAGGCTTAGAGAACATTTTCCCTAAGCCCAAATAAAATATGATGACCAATACTTTTAATTATTTTTAGCTACTAATTTTGTTGTTGACATACTGTAAGGAATAGCAGCAATCTGTCTTTCTTTTTCCAATTTTACGTGCTCAAAAGCCAACTTGTTTTCATTTGAGATAGGCTCGGATGGCGGAATCTTCTCCTTTTGCCAATCAACTTGCTTACCATTTTTCCAAAATCTGAAACATAGGTGAGGTCCTGTTGCCAATCCTGTGCTGCCAACATACCCGATTACCTGACCCTGACTTACCCTTGCACCTGGTTTCATGCCGGAAGCAATTTTGGACATGTGAAGGTATTGTGTCGTATAGGTTCCGTTGTGTTTGATTTTTACAAAATTCCCGTTGGCGCTTGTGTACCTTGCTTCGACAACTGTTCCATCCCCTACCGTCCTGATTTCTGTTCCTGTTGGAGCTGCATAATCCGTTCCCAAATGCGCTTTGTATCTTTTTTGTACCGGATGGAATCTCTTCAAATTATATGCAGAACTGATTCTGGTGTATTTTACCGGATATTTCAAAAATGCTTTTTTGAAGCTGTTTCCATCCTGGTCGAAGAAAGATCTTTCACCGTTTTGTTCAAAAGGGATGGCATGGTAAGGAGTTCCTTTATGTTCAAAAAATGCCGCTTCAATATCTCCGATTCCTATAGTTTGATTTTCTACTACTTTCTCTGAAAACACAACTTTGAATTTATCGCCTTTTTGAAGGCTTCCAAAGTCCACCATCCATCCGTACAGATCGGCAAATTGGTTGATCAGGTCAGGACTGAGTCCCAATTCAGTCATGTTTACATAAAGATTGCTGCTGATAGTACCTCCAATTTCTACTTTTTTCCATTCTACCGGTTTTTCTTCCTTATAAACTTCCCCCTCATCCAATTTGAAAACCACATATTCAGCGGGATTGGGTTCATAAATGAAGAATTGGGCCAAGGAAGTATCTTTTGAACTGAGGACTGTGAATTTTTTGTTGAATGCGATTTTTCTGACATCAAAAACATCCTTTGACTTTCTGGCTATTTCATCTATGATTTGATAAGAAACATTGAACGGAGCCAAAATGGTAGATAAAGTTTGGTTTTTACCTACTACGCCTTCAATGATATCAAGTTCATTTACATTAATTCCATAGAGAAGATTTACCTCTTCCTCTTCTTCAATAATGATTTCCTGTAAGGGTTCTTCTTTAATAATATTTGAGGTCCCAGCATCTTGGAAAAAATAAAAAGCAGCTCCTGTCAAAATCACAGAAGAAGCGATAATCAATTTTTTATTCATATTATTTCGGGGTAGTTCAGAGTGTATATGTCAAATAAATTTAAATTCAAGTCAATTTCCAAATTTTTGGGATATAAATAATATCCACCTACAAATTGGTAACGTTCAATTTTTGATAAGATTTCATTTGAATCACAAATTATTGAATGTAATCAACGCTAAATTATGGAATAGTTAATTGTTTGGTTTTCTTATGGATGGATAAAAAAGTTTTTCTTTCTTTTTGGTCAATTTAGAATTGTCCATAAGCTTTGGTTATCTTTGCCCACTTTAAAAAAATACAATTTAATAAGATGCTCAGGACACATACTTGCGGAGAATTAAGGATTTCAGACGTAAATAAAGAAGTAAGCCTTTCGGGTTGGGTGCAGCGTGTTAGGAATAAAGGAGGATTGATTTGGGTTGATTTAAGAGATAGGTATGGCCTTACACAATTGATTTTTGAAGAAGATTCCAGCCAAAAAGAGTTGCTCCAGAAAGCGGCATCCCTTGGACGTGAATTTGTCGTTTTGGCCCATGGTCTGGTAATTGAAAGAGCCTCCAAAAATGATAAAATGCCAACAGGAGATATAGAAATAAAAGTATCTCAGTTGGAAATACTAAATCCCTCCAAAGTTCCTCCATTTATCATTGAGGATGAAACTGACGGTGGTGAGGAATTGAGGATGAAGTACCGTTATCTTGATCTTCGGCGAAATGTCATCAGGGAAAAGCTTCAGCTTCGTCACAGAATGATGCAGGAGACCAGAAAGTACATGGATGGTGAAAATTTCATCGAGGTGGAAACCCCCGTTCTGATCAAATCAACTCCTGAAGGTGCCAGGGATTTTGTAGTACCAAGCAGGGTCAATCCCGGGGAATTTTATGCCTTGCCCCAATCTCCGCAGACTTTCAAGCAATTGCTGATGGTGAGTGGCTTTGACAGGTATTTCCAGATAGTTAAATGTTTCCGTGATGAAGACCTCAGGGCAGATAGACAGCCGGAGTTTACTCAAATAGACTGTGAAATGGCCTTTGTCACACAGGAAGATATTTTGAATACTTTTGAAGGTTTGGTCAAACACCTTTTCAATACTGTCAAAAAAGTGGAGCTGGAAGAAGTCAAAAAAATGACCTATGCAGATGCCATGAAATTCTATGGCAATGACAAACCGGATCTGCGCTTCGATATGAAGTTTGCTGAACTTAATGGATTGACCCAAGGAAAAGGTTTTGGGATTTTTGACCAAGCGGAAATCATTCTGGGTATCTGTGCCAAAGGAGCAGGAGAATATACCCGCAAACAGTTGGATGAATTGACCGATTGGGTAAAAAGACCCCAAATCGGCGCAAAAGGTCTGGTATACGTAAAATGCAATGCTGACGGAACATTTAAATCCACAGTGGATAAGTTCTATTCGAATGAAGACCTCAAAGCATGGGCGGATTTGATGGGGGCTCAACCTGGAGATTTGCTGCTGGTACTGAGCGGTGATGAAAAGTCTACCAGGAAACAGATGTCCGAACTCCGTCTTAAAATGGGGGAAGAATTGGGACTCAGGGATAGAAATATATTCAAACCCCTTTGGGTGGTAGATTTCCCTTTGTTGGAATGGGATGAAGAGACGCAAAGGTACCATGCCATGCATCATCCCTTTACTTCACCCAAAAAAGAGGATATTCCGCTTTTGGAAACCAATCCAGGAGAAGTAAGGGCTAATGCTTATGATTTGGTCATCAATGGGGTAGAAATCGGTGGAGGTTCTATCAGGATTCATGACCGCGCCACCCAACAATTGATGTTCAAGCATCTTGGTTTCACGGATGAAGAGGCCCAAAAGCAATTCGGATTTCTCATGGAGGCATTCGAGTACGGTGCCCCTCCGCATGGTGGCATAGCATTTGGCTTTGACAGACTTTGTGCGATTTTTGGAGGTTCCGATTCCATCAGAGATTATATTGCATTTCCAAAGAACAACTCCGGTAGGGATGTGATGATCGATACACCAAGTACAATAGCTGATGAGCAATTGAAAGAGCTTTCTATTCAGGTAAATATTCAAAATAAATCTTAATAAGCTGATCCCCATCGAACCTATTTTTTGAAAGGGTTTGATGGGGATATTTTTTTTAAACTAAAATTTGATTTAACCCTTTTTTCTGCCTTCTACCCTAAAAAATACCCACTCAAAATTTACAGTATTTTTGGATTAAACTTTTTACTGGTTCGAGAAGTCTAAATGGAGATTTTATTAAGCAGCAACATGAAGATTTCTACATTCAAATTATTTTTACTTCTTTTTTTTATTGCCCATTCCTTTGATTTACAAGCGCAAAGGGGAGAAGGCAGAGGCCAGCAAGTCCTTTTAAAGGGGAAAGTAATTGAAGGCACCAATAAGGAAACGATGATTGGTGCCAATGTCCTGATTAAAACTGTGACGGATTCCTTGTTGGTTTCCACCGTTACCGGTGCAGATGGATATTTTGAAATAGCCCGTCCCAGAATTCCAAGTGTCAAACTGGAGATAACATTTTTGGGATATCAAAAGATAACCCAAATCCACAATAGAGGCGATGCCCTTGATCTTGGGACATTGGTGTTGATAGAAGACAGTAGACTATTAGGGGAAGTGGTCATCGAAGGTCAAATCCCGGTCGGTGAAGTCAAAGGAGATACCACTTCTTTTAATGCCAATGCCTTTAAGACAAGAGAAAATGCAGACGCAGAAGATTTGGTAAGGAAAATTCCCGGAGTCACAATCCAAAATGGAGAAATCCAGGCTAAGGGGGAAGCAGTGCAAAAAGTCTTGGTTGATGGTAGAGAGTTCTTTGGAAATGATCCCTTTATGGCCTTGAGGAATCTGCCCGCTGATGTCATTGACAGGGTGGAGATTTTAGATCAAAGGTCTGACCAATCCAGATTGACTGGATTTGATGATGGTAACTATTCCAGGACCATCAACATTGTCACCAGACCGGATAAAAACAGCGGTCAATTTGGAAGGATTTATGCAGGATTGGGAACACAGGACAGGTATGCTGCCGGTGGTAATTTCAATATTTTCAAAGGAGATAAAAGGATTTCAATCATTGGTATGTTCAATAATATCAATCAACAAAACTTTTCTTCTCAGGACCTTGTAGGGGTTAATTCGGGAGCTCAGGGTGGCGGTGGAGGCAGACCTGGAGGCGGTGGTGGCCGACCCGGTGGCGGCGGAAACAATAACTTTTTGGTTGGTCAGGATCAGGGTATTATTACAACCAACAGTCTTGGGTTGAATTATAGTGATAAGATAGGTAAGAAGATGAACCTTACAGCAAGTTATTTCTTCAATTCAACCAATAATAATGTTTTTAAACTTACCAATAGAGAAACAATTCTTTCAGAAACCAATAGGCAGTTTTATGAGGAAAGCCTGATCAATACCATCAAAAACAATAACCACAGGATCAATGGCAGGATAGAGTATGATCTCAATGAAAAAAATGCCATAATCATTACCCCTTCCATTAATTTCCAAAACAACGATACTTTCAATGACCGTATAGGACTCAATCTAAGCGGTGTCCTTGATTCGCTCAGTAGTTCAAAAACGATCTCGGATGCAAATACCAAAGGATACAATATCTCCAAC
The DNA here is from genome assembly GCF_900176595.1 of Aquiflexum balticum DSM 16537. Classification (GTDB taxonomy): domain Bacteria; phylum Bacteroidota; class Bacteroidia; order Cytophagales; family Cyclobacteriaceae; genus Aquiflexum; species Aquiflexum balticum. Next base: position 680,649 of record NZ_LT838813.1, on the reverse strand, counting down.
AATTTGGTATATAGATATAAATTCGAAAAAACGGGAAGAACATTATCCACCACAGTTTTTACATCATGGAACCAAAGAGACCAACTTTCTGAGTTAATTGCTGCCAACCGGGATTTTATCAGGGATATCAAGGATACCATCAATCAGGAGACTTTTGGATTGTCAGATGGTTTCAATTATCGGGCTACCTTACAGTTCACAGAACCTGTTTTGAAAACAGGATTGTTTACTGCCTCCTATCAGGTGGGCAACAACAAGACTTCCGCTGACCAAAAAACCTTCAGTTTGGTTCCTGAGGCAGGCATCATGCTATTGGATACAGCATTGAGCAATGTTTTCGACAACAAATTTATCGTTCAGAGACCAAGTGTGGGGCTCAGTTATCGGTTGAAAAGCTGGAATTTAAATGCCAACCTGGATTATCAGTATGCTACTCAGGACAATGAAAGCCTTTTCCCTTTGGAACTGACCTTCAATCGCTCATTCAGTAATTTTCTTCCGGGATTGAATGCTTCCTATAGAAATCAGAAAAAGGGAACTTCCTTTAGGTTGAGGTATAGAACCAACACCCAAGAGCCAAGTGTCAATCAGCTTCAAAATGTCATCAACAACCAAAATCCACTACAGCTTTCCATAGGGAATCCAAATCTCGGACAGGCATTTTCACATACTGTATTTACCAACTATTCCAAAATCAATATAGAAAAGTCCAAAACCTTTTTCACCTTTCTGTTCCTGTCGCTGACAGAGGATTTTATCGGTAACAATACCTTTGTCGCGGTAAGAGATACTTTGATCAATAATGAAACACTGCTCAGATCAGGTGGGCAAATCACCCGGCCTGAAAATCTTTCCGGGCAGTTTAGGTCCAGGTTGTTTGTTACCTACGGTTCCCCGATAAAAAAAATCAAGTCCCAGTTCAATTCGAATACCAGTGTTTCTTATAACAGAACTCCCGGTGTGATCAACTTTCAGAAGAATTTCAACGATAATATTGACCTTAGTCAGGGCTTGACTTTGACCTCCAATATCTCCAAAGACCTGGATTTTACCCTATCCACAACGGGTACCTATACCATAGTCAACAGTAGTCTGCAGGCTACATTAGACAACAATTATTATATCCAATCCTCCAATATCCGACTCTATTATTCTCCCAATGGGGGGAAACTTTTTGTTTCCAATATTGTCAACAATAATATCTTCAGTGGACTGTCCGCTGATTTGGATCAATCAGTTTGGCTTTGGAATATTGAAGCAGGCTATCGGTTCCTAAAAGACAATAAAGGGGAGTTGAAGCTATCCATTTTTGATTTGCTCAATCAAAATAACGCGATAGCCAGAACTGTCAACGACGTCACCATCGAAGATACTTTCACCAGAGTCTTGACAAGGTATGGTTTGGTTTCATTTACCTATATCATCGGTAATTTCAAACCACAACCTGCCCAAGAAGGTCCAACAGGAAGGCCATGGGGTGGTGGGGGAAGGAGTTGGTAGGGTTGTATTTTCAGGTTATTTCAGAAATTTAGCTTTATTGGAGTTTGGTTTTTCTGAAAATGTCAAGACTTTAAATTCCAAAAATCAATTCCTTATACTGTTGATCTTTTACCTCTTTCTTTTGCCCACTTCTTGTAGCCGGAAAAAGTAAGTAGATAGAAATTTCTCTGGATACGATAAATATTTTGGCCATTTTTGAATGCATTTCAATTATCTTAATTCCATCGCAGGTTTTTAAGCCTGCGATCAGCGCTGTAAATGCTTGTTGATAGGTGCAACAATGCCAAGACTGATAATTTTACAGAAGAGGAATACATAAAAGTTGGAAAGGTTTTTAAAGAGATTTGGGATGCAAGGTTGAAGGGCAATAATAACTTTTACTTTTATTAGCTTTTTGACAATTTCGGAATATTTTATAATTTAAAGGCACACACAAATATTTTGGTTCTAATTTTTGAATCATTGGATTAACTTAAAAGTGAATAATTTTTGAAATTAACTTAAAAGTGAATAGCTTTACACTGGAAATAATGGATATTGAACCGGCTTGTACCTTTTATTCGGTAAAGTGGCTTGATGAAGATTTTACAGAAACAGATAAGTTTATTCTGAAGTACAAGGATAAAACTGAATTTTCTGAAAGTCTTCAAGCTTTGGCTTCCTTTATCACTGATGTAATTGGGGAAGATGGGGCATATGAAAGTTACTTTCGATTTGAAAATGATGCACACGCAATACCACCTTCTGGAATTTATCAAGTTGGAGAGATTGAAATTGATTATCGGGATTTTAAATTGAGACTCTATTGTTTAAGAATTTGTGAATCGATTGTTGTTTTATTTAATGGTGCCGAAAAAACCAGTCAGAAAGCCCAAGATGGCAATACAAGTATGGTTTTTTATGAAGCGAATATGTTTGCTCAAAGGATTTTAAAAGCAATTATAAAAAGAGAGATATTGATTGATACAGAGAATGCCAGAATTTTATCTGATACTGGAAATTCAACTGAAATAATTTTATAAGCTATGAGAAGTAAACTTATTCAAGAAATATTAGACAAAACACCACAAGACATCCGGATTTTTACTCGAATGTATGCAGACATAGTCTTGCGGGTTCATGACCTAATCAAGGAGAAGGGAATTACCCAAAGAACCCTGGCGGATATGATGGACAAGAAACCTTCAGAAGTTTCTAAATGGCTTGGGGGAGAACACAACTTTACCCTGCGGTCCCTTGCCAAATTGCAGGCAGAATTGGGAGAACCCATTATTTATGTTCCCAAAAAGAAAACATTTGTGGGAAATAAGGGAGGTAATATTTCCCTTACAGTTTATAAGAATGATGTGAAAGTGGAAAATAAGGAGTTCGTACATGCAACTCCCCAAATAAACCCAGAAAAAACCCAAGTTGCCTAATGTCTGATCTTGGAATTTTACAGCCTGATAAAATCAACATCGTTGATTTTAAAATCATCAATGGAAGCCTTTCAAATCCATTTGGTTTTAAAGCTGATTTGCTCGAAGGACATCAATTTGATGTAAACTTTGACTTGGGATTCAACATAGAAGACAAATTAGTGAAGGCAGATTTCGAGGTATCTGTATTTACCAAAAGTAAAGAAGAGCAAGATGAAGTTTCTGGTAAATTTCATTTTGTGTTTGTATTCTTGGTTGAAAACCTCGAACAATTGGTTATAGAAGACAAGGATAAAAAATCACTCACTATAAACGGGGACTTAGGCAATGCCCTTGCTTCTATTTGTTATTCTACCAGTCGGGGAATATTGATGAGCAGGTTTCAAGGAACTCCCCTCAAAGATTTTATTTTGCCTGTAATAGATCCTAATCAACTGCTTAAATGACCGAACTAGACCTTTCTGTCAAACCTCAGGAAATAGAACTTTCTTTTTCAAGGATAGCCGATTAATTGCTCAATCAATATGTCTTGATTAGCGGCAGACGTAAATTTAGAATTTGCGAAATTGAATTCTACTATAAAGAAGTTGAAGGCCATCATAAAGACATCTATACCCATGCTCATGAATTACAAAAATCATCAGGCAAATGGTATCAGCATGGGTCTGGATTGGATATTACTTGTGGAAATGACAAAGCTTATGGAGGGATTTTGATCCGAGCATTGCAGGAGTTAAATGAAGAGGGAGAAGAAATAAATTATATCTACGGGCCATTGAAAAGCCTCCATATTTTGATGGAAAATTTTGGAAGTGTTGACAAACATGAAATTACTTTTGGATTGGAAAAAGTCCACGGAGGTTTTATTACCTCTGAATCAGTTTTGAACGCTACTAGAGTAGGACTCAATCCGGTACATGACAAGGAAATGCAACAAAAAATGTATCGATACTTTATATTTCCTCAAAAACCACATGATCGGAAGGGTGAAATCATAGCAAGTCTAAGAGGAAGAATAGAAGATGATAAACTTAAAGAACTTTTCGGTTGGAAGACTTTGCCTGACCCAAAATAGGTAGCTTAATTTTTTAAGGGAGAACTAGGCTTTACAGGAGCCCTAAAAAACTCACAAAAAAACCATTTCATTTGGTACCCTTCTCTTAACCATTTTTTTACAATTTCTATGATTTGGGAATTTACCCCTTACCGGATAGATTCCAAACAATTGCATTCTTGGGAGATACTTATTCAAATACCCGCTGCCTATTCCCATATTCCAAGAGTTTCTTTTAGATTTGTGGTTCTGAAAAATGAACAACAAATGCATCAGGAAAAAATAGAAGCCATCAAATCTTCCATCGCTTCGGCAGATGCCGGCAATGCGGATGAGTTGGAGGCTTATAGGATGAAATATATCAGCAAGAAAAGTGTAGTGGGAGAGCTTTTTGCTGAAATGAGAAATATCCCCAACGAACAGAAAAGGGAGTATGGTCAATTGGTCAATGAAGTCAAGGAACTAGCTGACCAAAAATTTCAGGAATTGATTGAAAAAGTAAATTCCACTTCTAAAAAGTCAAAATCTTCAGACATTGACCTGACGTTGCCACCTACGATAGTTAGCGCAGGAGGAATCCATCCGTTGACTGCTACCCGTCAGCGGATCATAGAAATTTTCGAACGTATAGGATTCAACCTTTCCGAAGGTCCTGAAATAGAAGATGATTGGCATAATTTTACCGCCCTGAATTTTCCCGAAAACCATCCGGCCAGGGAAATGCAGGATACTTTTTTCATTGAGAAAAAACCTGATATTGCCTTGAGAACACATACTTCCTCTGTGCAGGTGCGGGTAATGGAAAATCAGAAACCGCCTATTCGGACTTTGTCACCGGGAAGGGTTTATCGTAATGAAGCCATATCTGCCCGTGCCCACTGTATTTTCCATCAGGTGGAAGGCTTGTATGTGGATGAAAATGTGGGTTTTGCGGATCTGAAAAACACCTTGTATCATTTTGCCAAAGAAATGTTTGGCAAAGAAACCAAGGTGAGGTTCAGGCCATCATTTTTCCCCTTTACAGAACCCAGCGCAGAGATAGACATCAGCTGTCTGATTTGTGGTGGAAAAGGCTGTAATGTCTGTAAAGGAACAGGTTGGGTGGAAATCGGAGGTTCCGGAATGGTCGACCCCAATGTATTGGAAAACTGCGGTATTGATTCCAAGAAATATACAGGATTTGCATTTGGAATGGGAATCGAGAGAATCGCTATGCTCAAATATCAGATCAAGGATTTGAGGCTATTTACGGAAAATGATGTCCGGTTTTTAAAGCAATTCAAATCAATGCTCTGATTCTTGTCCCTTTAGGGACAAAATATTGGTAGGAAATGATGTTTTAAAATTAGGATGACGTGCCTTTAGGTACGAAATATATATTGTACCTAAAGGCACAAAAAACATACATTAATTGCTTTTTTCTACCCACATCGTGTCCCTAAAGGGACTTGGGTCAGAACTGGTAACAATATTGTTTTAATTGACAAACTAGAGATAACAGTCTCTGTCAATTCGCCAATACCCTAATCGATTCTAAGTAAGCGGAAACTTCAGAGAGTAGCTTTGGGTTTTTTCCGGCACCATTTCCGATTACCACTACATCTGCCCCGGCATGATAGGCTGTTTTGATTTTTTCCAGGGAAGTTAATCCCCCACCGACAATCAGCGGTGACATTGTTTTTTGCTTCACTTCGCGGATAAGTTCGGCCGAAACCGGATTGGGCGCTCCGCTTCCGGCATCCAGATAGAAATAGCGCATGCCCAGGTATTTACCTGCAAGGGCTGTTGCCGCGGCCAATTCGGGGTGGTGATTTGGGAGAGGGATAGTCTGACTGACATAATGTACAGCAGTGGTTTGACCTCCATCTACCAACATATATCCTGTGGGAAGTACTTCGACTTTACTTTTTTCAAGAAGAGGCGCCACACTGACATGTTGCCCGATCAACAGGTCAGAATTTCTACCTGAAATCAAAGAGAGAAACAGCATCGCATCTGCCAATGGACTGAATTGAAGGGAATTTCCGGGGAATAAAACTACAGGAATATTCTCGGCTGTTTTTTTTATAAATCTAATGATATCATTGATACTGTTTTGTTGGATAAGGCTGCCTCCTAAAAAAATAAAATCAATTTTTAATTGAATGGCTTCCCGAATCTGGTTTTCAAAAAGGTCTATTGACTTCACATCATCAGGGTCAATAAGCCATGCAATTCCTTTTCTTCCAGATGCAGTAAGTTGCTCAAACTTCAAACCAACACTATTCTGCATTTTTTTCTGGACTGTTTTCTGATTCGTTCAGTTTTTTCAAGAACTGTTCTTTACCATAATTGATCGCAATGGGGAGTAGTATAGCTCCTAACCTTCCCATCAATCCCGGTTGACTTTTTTGGGTCAGTTTATGTTTGATTTCCTCATCTAGCAACCCTTCCTTTTCGAGGGTTTTAAGGATTTTTTCTGTTTTATTGTTTTTTTTTCTACCCAATAATCTCACAGCGGTAAACGCTACGATTCCTCCCAATAGAATGGCACCACCGATTTTTGCAAAGCCTTCTGATTCTTTTTTGACCAGACTCAACTGCATTTCAAGGGTTTGTTCCAGCTCTTCGGCCTTTTTTTCCAGCTCAGTTTTCATCATTATCTTTTTTTCTTTTTCCCAAAACAAATTTTTTCAGGAATTTTTGGGTAGGATTGGTAATACTGCTTGATTCTCTGATAAAGTATAAGAGAACCAAAACCAACACATATATAAGGGAAACATATAAAAAACCCTTGAATGTAGAATACATTTTTTCACTGAGATAAAATGCCAGCGAGATGCTTGCAAACAACAAAGCCATCAGAGATACTGTAGCCATCATGATCAACAAAAAAATCCGTGCAAAAATAGCGGTCAGGTGATCATTGATTTCTTCTTTGACAAGGCTGATGCGTACCTCGATAAGCTGTTTGATCGTTTGAATAATTTCAGAAACGTTGAACATAAAAACCTATTTGGTGGTGGAAATCAAGGCCAATATACGCCAAAAAGCTCATATCAAAAATTTTCCATGCTTTCCGGTTCCTGGTTTTCTGTGTAAAATTTAAAGGTGATCACAGACTCCAAGGCTTCTTTTATCGCTTGGTTGATGGGTAATTGTCGCTCGGTCAACCTAAAATCTATATTGTTTATTTTGCGATAAGCATCTGTGCTTGAAGGAATGGGCATTTCAGACTTAATTGCAGTGACAGTAGTGTCATACAAGGCTTTCTTTTCGGTTTTTATTTTTTTACAAGTGATGATTTCTTTTTGGCCTTCTTTGTTTTTTCTGGCACTGGATCCAAAAAGTCTGCAAATCATTCCTCGATTTTGATAATCCGAGCAAAACCCCAAATGTCCATCCTCGGAAAGAGATTTGTAAAGAATACAAGCATCCTCTTCGGTAGTCTTGTCCAAAATTTCCAAGGCCTTTTCTGCCTTGCCTTTGGTATATAAATCAAAGGCCAAAGGAAGGAATTCAAGTACCGAAGCGCTTACCTTTGGGTTGGAGCAACAAAAGCCACAGCCGGATATACAGGTCAGTTTACTGGCATCAAGGAAAGACTTGATTTCTGTATCAAGTTCCTCAAATACCTTTCTGACTTCCTGTGACTTTTCTTCGAGATTCATAGATTGAAAATTAAAAGCCTGCGAAGGTAGATCAAGTTAAGAATCAAAACAATAGGAGTGACTGAACTATTTTTTTATTAAATCATATTCGAATTTTCTTTTCTTGAAATAATTTTATGATTTAAAAAAACAAGGTGCAGGTTTTAAAGAAACCAACTTCCCAATTCGGGCTTCTGGCCAATTTTCAAAAGAAAAGTTATCTAGGTACAAGATTGGCATATCCATATTATATTTAGCCAACGGAAAGGATATTATTGGTAGAACATTCGTTGTGGATTAAAAAGGATAATTATGAGCAGCAGATTTGATAATTTTGATGAAAAGCGGGAAGAAAAAACCCGAAAAGCTTTTAAAGAAAGAGATTGGAATGAAATAAAGAGTACCGATTCATGGGTGATTTTTAAAGTAATCTCCGAATTTGTTGAGGGTTTTGAAAAATTGAGCAAGATTGGCCCCTGTGTTTCTGTCTTTGGTTCGGCCAGAACCTCTGCTGAGCATCCACATTATCTTATGGCGGAAGAGATTTCTGCCAAATTGGTCAGGCATGGTTACGGAGTGATTACCGGTGGTGGTCCAGGAATTATGGAGGCAGCCAACAAAGGAGCGAGTTCAGAAAACGGGAAATCAGTAGGCTTATGCATCAAACTCCCTTTTGAATCAAAAGGAAATATTTATATCGATCCAGACAAGATGATCATGTTCGATTATTTCTTTGTCCGAAAGGTGATGTTCACCAAATATTCCCAGGGATTTGTGGTTCTGCCGGGCGGATTTGGTACTTTGGATGAATTATTTGAAGCATTTACTTTGATACAGACGATCAAAATCGGAAGGTTTCCAATTGTTTTGGTTGGGAAGGAATTTTGGGGCGGTCTATTGGAATGGATTAAGAATACCCTTTTACAAAAATACAACTATATCAATTCAGAAGATTTGGACTTATTCTTTCTCGTGGATGATGCCACCGAAGCGGTGAGGGTAATCGATGAATTTTACAGCAAATATTTACTTACTCCAAATTATTAAAATTGAGACGATATCACCTATTTATCATATATGGACTGATTGCCGTTCTTTTTCTTGTTGTTATTATTCAAAATAAACAGGGAATACATTCTACAGTTTTTGGGGAAGAAGTAACCGTTGAGGCTGCTGATGGTCAGATGATGACCTTTACCATTCCGGAACCTAAGGTCCGGATTTTTGCTCTTCCCGAAGAAATCAGTTTTGCAGGAGAGCCGGTACCACTTCACCAATCTGATGTCATGGAGCGTTTTGAAAAGGAGATTTACGTCAATGCCTATTGGCAGTCCAATATGATCCTGTTGATGAAGCGAGCGGGAAAGTTTTTGCCAATGATAGAAAAAATCTTTAAAGAACAGGGTGTTCCTGAGGATTTCAAATATCTCGCTATGGCAGAATCAGGATTACTGAATGTGGTTTCTCCCGCAGGGGCCAGGGGTTTTTGGCAGTTTATGCCAGGGACGGCAAAAGATTATGGTCTCGAGGTGAGTAATGATGTTGACGAAAGGTATCATTTGGAAAAGTCAACGCTTGCTGCTGCAAAATATTTGAAGGCTGCTTTTGGAAAATTTGGGAATTGGACTTCGGTGGCGGCAAGCTATAATATGGGCATTGCAGGAATAGGGAAAAGAAAAGAGGAGCAAAATCAAAGTGATTATTACAATTTACATTTGGTAGAGGAGACCAGCAGGTATTTGTTCCGGATTCTGGCTTTCAAGGAGATCTTCGAAAATCCGGTTAATTATGGTTTTGATCTTTCGGAGGATGCTATTTATAAGCAGCCATTATTTAGAGAGTTGAAGGTAGACCAAAACATCCCAAACCTTGCTCAATGGGCGATAAGACATAATTCCAATTACAAAGAACTCAAAATTTATAATCCGTGGTTACGGTCCTCCAAGCTGAACGTGAAAAAAGGGAAAGATTATTTAATTAAATTACCCATCGATTGAATTGAAGTCGTTGAATTTTTCTATTTTTCTACAAGATTCTTAGGGTCTTGCATTTCTATGAAAAAATTTTTGATAGGGTTATCAGTTTTAATTGTTCTCGTGGTTTTGGTTATGAGGGGTATACCTTATCTTATCAATCTGTATTTGAATGATAATGCCGATAGGATAGTTACCAATATGATCACCAGAACCAGCGATTTTGGAAATCATGAAGTTAGTTTTGGGGAAATCAAATTGAATTACAATTACTCAGGTACATTTCTTAAAATCAAAAACATTAAAGTCAGTCCTTCGGATTCATTGGATGATAAGACAGTAAAAGTAAATCTTGTAGCAGATCAGATCAATGTGACCGGATTTAAGTGGTTTCCCTTTTTATTCCAAAACACGCTTTCGATAGACTCTGCCCTATTGGATAATATCCATATTATTTCCTCGGGGCCACCCATAGATTCCCTTTTCAATGAGCCCCGAAAACCAAAATCCAAGAAAAACAAAGATTATGATCTGATAGAAGTGGAAAATTTTGAGTTGAAGAACTTTTCTTTTGAAGTTGAAAATAACTTATATGATTCCATCAGAATGTCATTGATCAACATGAACGTTCAACTAAAGACATTCCAACTTACCAAAGAAGACCTGAATGATCCCAAAAGTCTTTTTCATCTCGGTATGGCGTATGGCAGCATTGAAGAAGCGGAGTTTCATTTTGATAAATTCCGGCAATCCATTAAAGTAAAAGACATTGAACTTGATACCCGGCAAAAAAGTATGAATTTTGGTTATCTCGGTCTTCTCAATAAACTGGATAAGTTTGTTTATACCTCTTTGTTCAAGGAAAGGCAAGGTTGGCTTCAGATAGACAATGCTGAATTGCAAATGAGGGGAGTCAATTTTGGCAATTATTTTAGAAATGGGGTCGTCGAAATCGACAGTATTTATGCCAACAATTTCCATTTGGAAGTCTTTACGGATAAAAGAATTCCGGAAGATTTTCAGAAAAGACCTCAAATGATCCATCAAATTTTTAAAAATCTAAAGCAATTTTTCCACGTCGAACACCTTTTGATAGACAACGCCTACATCAAGATTGAAGAAAAACCTGACAATAAATCTCCAAGAACGGGACACATATTTTTCTCTGACCTGAACGCCCATATTACCAATGTGTCCAATTACATAGAAAGAAGGGGAACTAACAGGACAATTTCCATCGAAGCAGCAGCCAAACTGATGGGGGAAGGACCCTTAAATGCAACGATTAAATATGACCTTGAAGACCCTGAAGGAAAGTTTACTTTAAAAGGGACTTTGGGAAGAATGGATATACGCAAACTCAATACCATGATTGAACCTGAAGCTAAAGCCAGTTTAAAATCAGGAACAATAGATAGATTGGATTTTAATATTCTTGCCAATGATTTTGATGGTTCCGGTGAATTGATCATCAGGTATCGCGGGCTCGAAATTGAGCTTTTGAATAGAGATTTTCAGCATGATCAAAATCTGATCAGAAAGGTAGGCTCTTTTCTGGCCAATAAAGTGATCATTAAATCCAATAACCCAAAAACCAACGGAGAGCTTGTAAAAGGAAATGTTTATTTTATCCGTATTCCGAATAAGTCCATGTTCAATTATTGGTGGCAATTGATTTTCTCGGGTCTTAAATCCACAATTACCGGAGATGATATCGAAGAAATGAGGAAAAAGGAACTGGCAAAAAGAGCTAAAGCCAAGGACTCAAAAGAAGCAGCAACTCCGAAGAAAGATTCTGAGAATAAAAAAAGCATGACTAATAAAGAAAAAAGGCAAGCAAGAAAAGAAAAAAAGGAATCCAATTAATTTTTATAATCCCAAACTTTGTCCCTTGGCAGGAGTTCTAACATTTGGCTGAAGATGGGAATACCCGCCATAAATTTGTACTTTTGCAAGCTGAAATGAAATGCTAAAATCCTCCATGTCCGACCTGATTGTTGAGAAAAAAGAAGAGTTGATTGAGATATACGGTGCACGTGAACATAATCTCAAAAATATTGATATCAATATCCCCAGAAATAAGCTGGTTGTCATCACTGGCCTGAGCGGAAGCGGAAAGAGTTCTTTGGCTTTTGATACCATTTATGCCGAAGGCCAAAGAAGGTATATGGAAAGTTTTTCTGCCTATGCAAGGTCATTTTTAGGAGGGATGGAGAGACCTGATGTGGACAAAATCAATGGACTGTCTCCTGTAATTTCCATAGAACAAAAAACAACTTCTAAAAATCCAAGGTCCACAGTTGGGACTGTGACTGAAATATATGACTTTATGAGACTGCTCTTTGCCCGGGCAGGGGAAGCATATTCTTATCTTTCCGGCAAAAAAATGATCCGGCAGACCGAAGATCAGATTGTGGAGCAGTTGTTTGAAAACTTTGGCGGAAAGAAACTTTATATCCTGGCACCGATTGTCAAGGGCAGAAAGGGGCACTACAGAGAGCTTTTTGAGCAAATCCGAAAGATGGGATTTTCCAAAGTAAGAATCGACGGAGTAGTAATGGATGTGCAGCCAAAGATGCAGGTTGATAGGTATAAAATCCATGACATTGAAATTGTAGTGGACAGGATTGTGGCAGACGAGGAGGATAGATTTAGGATTACCCAATCCTTGAAAACTGCCCTTCAACATGGAAAAGGGATCATTATGCTCCGTGATGAAGAGGGGAATATCCATCATTTTTCCAAATATCTGATGGACCCGACTACCGGTTTGTCCTATGATGAACCCGCGCCCAATACATTTTCATTTAATAGTCCTTATGGGGCCTGTCCTACTTGTAATGGTTTGGGCGTTATCGATGAAATCACGATTGAAAACATCATTCCCGATCCAAGCCTGAGTATCACACGTGGCGGAATAGCCCCATTGGGGGAATATAGGGATGTTTGGATTTTCAAAAAAGTTGAAGCCATAGTCAAACATTACAAATGCAGCATTTCTACGCCAATAGAAAAACTTCCAAAAGAGCTGATTGATATTTTGCTTTATGGCGATAAAGTTGAAGTAGCTGTGGATTCGGTCAAATATCCCGGCACCAAATGGCATACAACCTTTGAAGGGATTGTTAATTTTCTGCAGAAACAACAGGAAGGTGGCACGGAGAAAATTCAGGATTGGGTCAATGAATTCACTACATCCAAAACCTGTCCGGATTGTAATGGCTACAGGTTGAAAAAAGAAGCCCTGCATATCAAGATAGATGAAAAGCACATCGGGGAATTGGCCATGATGGACATTGTCAGTTTGGGGGAATGGTTCGAAGGCCTGGAAGAAAGAATGTCTGAAAGACAACAGATTATCGGGAAGGAAGTACTCAAAGAAATCAGAAAGCGTATTGGATTTCTTCTGGATATCGGTTTGGATTATCTTTCACTGAACAGACCACTGAGAACACTTTCAGGAGGAGAGGCCCAAAGGATCAGACTGGCCACTCAGATTGGAACCCAATTGGTGGGTGTTTTATATATTTTGGATGAACCAAGCATAGGACTTCATCAGAGGGACAATGTGAAATTGATTAAAGCCCTTCAGGATTTGAGGGATCTGGGAAATTCGGTCATTGTCGTTGAGCATGACAAGGACATGATGCTTCAGGCGGATTTTGTAGTGGATATTGGGCCGGGTGCAGGCAGACATGGAGGTCAAATAGTCGCTGCGGGGAATCCCACTGAATTTTTGAAGCAAAAAAGTATCACAGCCCAATACCTTTCGGGAAAGTTAAAAATTGAAGTGCCCCAAAAAAGAAGAAAAGGCTCGGGCAAGTTTTTGGAACTGAAAGGTGCCAGCGGAAACAACCTGAAAAGTGTCAATCTCAAATTACCCTTAGGGACAATGATATGTGTCACCGGAGTGTCTGGAAGTGGCAAAAGTTCCTTGATTCATGATACCTTATTCCCCTTATTGAACCAACATTTTTACAACTCCAAAAGGGAACCTTTGGCCTATGAGAAAATCAACGGCTTGGAACATTTGGATAAAGTGATAGAAGTGGATCAATCCCCGATTGGCAGGACCCCAAGATCCAACCCTGCTACCTATACCGGAGTGTTTTCTGATATCAGAACCCTGTTTACTGAGCTGCCCGAATCCAAAATCAGGGGATACAAGCCGGGAAGATTTAGCTTCAATGTCAAAGGGGGGAGGTGCGAGGATTGCGAGGGTGCGGGAATGAAACTGATCGAAATGGATTTCCTCCCAGATGTACATATACCATGCGAAACCTGTAAAGGAAAAAGATATAACAGGGAGACCTTGGAAGTGAGGTTCAAAGGAAAATCCATATCTGATGTGTTGGATATGACAGTCGAGCAGGCGGTAAATTTCTTTGAAAATCAACCCAAGATATTGAGGAGAATAAAGACACTGAATGATGTGGGGTTGGGATATATCACTTTAGGTCAACATGCCACAACATTATCAGGAGGGGAAGCCCAAAGGGTGAAATTAGCCACTGAGCTTTCCAAAAAAGACACCGGTAAAACCTTTTATATTTTGGATGAACCTACTACAGGGCTACATTTCCAGGATATTGAGCATTTATTGGAGGTGCTGAACCGCCTGGTGGAAAAGGGAAATACCGTACTGATTATTGAGCATAACCTTGATGTAATCAAAGTGGCAGATTATATCATAGATCTTGGTCCTGAAGGTGGCGAAAAGGGTGGGCAGATAGTAGTAGAAGGAAAACCGGAAGTAGTGGCAAACCATCCCAAGAGTTATACAGCTAAATTTCTGAGAGAGGAATTGAATTGACAAAAGCATTTTACCTACCAAATCCAGTATTGCGCCCTTCTTTAAAAATTTAGCCATTCCTTATGATGGCTTGTCTATATTTGGCCTGCTGGCATGAACAAGACGAGACTATATTGGTTTTTACAGATTTTTGGTTGGTTGGGCTTTGCTTTGATCAACTTGTTTTTTGTATCCCTTGATCGGGGGATTACCCCGGTTCAATTGGGGGCTTTTTTTTCACTGGCCTCTTTTTACCTTATTTCCACCCATTCGCTGAGGTTTGTAATCAAAAAATATGGGTGGTTTAATTTAAGTTTTGTTCAGTTGCTGCCCAATACGCTCATTGCAGTTACTGTACTCAGTGCATTGAATACATCAGCCCAGATTTTGATTAACCTGGCCTTTGACACTTTGGACCCGGAGCAGGATTTCAGGTTGGTGGTTTTAGCAGGAAATGTATTCGTGAGTTTCCTGTTTTATTCTTTATGGGTAATGTTGTATTTTCTTTTTCACTTTTTGGACAACTACAATCAGTCATTGAAGTATCAGGCAAAAATCAATGAGATCCAGTTGAATCACCTCAAAAGTCAGCTCAATCCACATTTTATTTTCAATGCTTTGAACAGCGTAAGGGCCTTGGTTGATGAAGACCCCATAAAAGCCAAACAGGCAATCACCCAACTTTCCAATATCTTGAGATTTTCATTGATGATGGATAAAAAAAGGACAATAGATTTCGAAAATGAGATCAATACTGTCAAGGATTATTTAAATTTGGAATCTATCAGATTTGAAGAACGGCTTCAGGTCAAATATGAGATAGAACCTGCCGCCTATGATTATAAGGTACCTCCGATGATGCTTCAGACTATTGTCGAAAATGCCATCAAACACGGAATCTCCAACAGGGTAAAAGGAGGTCTTATCGAAATCAAATGCAAAGAAGGAATCACTGATCATCTGATCATTCAGGTCAAAAACAGCGGTCAGTTAAAAAGTCAGGCATTCAGCAAAAAGAAAGAGCGGGAAGGGCATGGGATCAACAATACCATTCAAAGGTTGAAATTGATCTATGGAGATCGGGCCACTTTCAAAATTTATAATGCAGATTATGAATTTGTAGTAACAGAAATCAAAATTCCAAAACAAAACCTTACATTAGGTTAAAAATTCAACTAAAATGAGAGCACTAGTAATTGATGATGAAAGACTGGCGAGAAAAGAGCTAATCAATTTATTATCCCAATATGATCAGGTGGAAATCGTGGGCGAAGCCAATAATGTGGATGATGCCAAAGAGAAAATTGAAGCTTTATCCCCCGACGTGGTTTTTCTTGATATTCAGATGCCGGAGAAAACAGGATTCGATTTATTGGAGGAGTTGGACAATGTACCGCATGTGATATTCACTACAGCCTACGATGAATATGCCCTGAAGGCTTTTCAGGTCAATGCACTTGATTACCTCTTAAAACCCATTGAGCCCAAGCGATTGAATGAAGCCATAGAGCGACTTTTCAAGAAACTCAACGAAGGTCCCGACAGATCGGAGGATGACGGTTCGTTCTCTTCCAAAAAGCTGACTTTAGATGATCAGGTTTTTGTCAAAGATGGGGACCGCTGTTGGTTTGTGAAATTGTCCAACGTAAGACTTTTTGAATCAGATGGAAATTATATCAAAGTGTATTTTGACAACAACAAACCCATGATTCATAAATCACTCAATGCGTTGGATGAAAGATTGGATGAAAAATCATTTTTCAGAGCAAGCAGAAAACATATTATTAATTTAAGTTGGGTTGAGGCCATTGAGCCTTGGTTCAACGGGGGTCTTGTAGTGACGCTGAAAGGTGGCGACAGAATAGAAGTCAGTAGAAGACAAGCAGCTAGGTTTAAGGATATGATGAGCCTTTAATTCCCAAAATTGTGATAAATTCAGAAATTTGAAATAAATATTGATTCTGAAAACTAAAATTTGTAAATAGAGCTTATAAATTCTTTTACTTATATAAAAATCTATTTAACATTTATTATAACGTATTATTTCCCATAAAACATTATGAAAGAGGAAAGGATCCTGATCGTTGAAGATGACGTTAATATTGCAGAGAACATTGAGGAAATTTTAGAACTTTTAGGTTATGTCAATATTGATATTGCCAATTCAGCCAATCAGGCCATTAAGGTGGTCAAGAAATACAGGCCTGATTTGGTTTTTATGGATATCAAACTTAAAGGCGATAAAGATGGCATTGAACTGGGAGAAATTATCAAGCAAATGGTAGATGCTCCTTTGGTTTATGTAACCTCCTACAGTGATCCAACAATCATCGAAAGAGCCAAAAGAATCAACCCTGCAGGTTTTATTGTAAAGCCATTCAATACCAATGATATTCATGCCATTGTTGAAATTGTTCTTTATAACAAAAGAACCAAACCCGCACCTGAAACAGCAGTCGTAAGGTCCAAGGATGAAAGTCCTTATCTTGTTGTGGATGCTGTATTCATCAAAGCGGACAATGCTTATGAAAGAGTTCCATATGAAGAAATCTATTATGTAGAGGCCAATGGAAATATGGTTACGATCTTTACCAAAAGCAGGAATTTCACCATCAGAAAGTCTATGAAGGATATGGAAGAAAAACTCCCGTCCCATCTTTTTCTGAGAGTTCAAAAATCATTTATTGTCCAATTGGGACAAATTGAAAGTTTCAATACCAAGGACATTACCCTGAGAACAGGTTCGGTGGTACAGGTGGGAAGACAGTATTACAACAGCTTCCTGGCTAAATTGAATACGATCACTGAAAGTTGATCAATCAAATTATAGAAAAAAAAAGGTGGGTATTCCCACCTTTTTTTATTTTCAAAAAACCAAACAAGCAACTCTAAGTCATATAAGATAAAATTCGTGCTTTCCTGAAGCGGTCACAAACTGACACTTTTTCAATGTAACCTCGAATTTTTTCTCGATCTCTGCTTTTTCTCCATAAAACTCCGCCACGATTTCTCCATATTTATTGATTAAAGTGATGGTCGGAACTTCTTTGATTTCGGATAAGTCAATTTCTTCCATTTGGATTTCCCTTTCCTGTACTGAATCTAATCTCATTTCGTTTACCATTGAGATTTCCTCGTTGATAGTAGTATCAACCTTCGCCTCTGCACTTGCAGACCACAAGATTGTCAATGCCATTAATAATCCTAAAAAGGCACAAACATTTTTCTGAGTTAAAATAATCGATTTCATTTTCTTATAAATTTTTGTTGAACTTAATTGTCTTACTCTACAGGAGCATTGCTGCAGATATTAACTATATGCCAAAATCCGATCCTAATTTTGTAAATAGCTGTAAATCAATAAGTAGCGTTTAATTTTATTCTGATGAAGTGTACGTTTACGTACAGATGATTATGCTTATCGATACAGTTTTTCTGATCAAGATTTCCAAAAAGAGGTTGCATCAAAATTCCTAAAAAATCAAAAAGCCGATAAAATAGGCAGTATTTTATCGGCTTATAAAAAGTAGTGTTGCAATTAGAGTAAATCGTTGGCTAAGTTGGCCAATTCAGATCTTTCTCCTTTTTCAAGTTTGATGTGGGCATACAAAGGGTGGTCTTTTACCCTGTCTATCAAATAGGAAAGTCCATTGCTTTGGCTGTCCAGGTAGGGGGTATCAATCTGGAAAATATCACCTGTAAAGATGATTTTGGTATTTTCCCCGGCACGGCTGATAATGGTCTTGATTTCATGGGGAGTAAGATTTTGCGCCTCATCCACAATGAAGAAAATGTTTGAAAGAGACCGGCCTCTGATATAGGCTAGGGGCTGAATCACCAATTTCTCCTGATTGATCATTTCGGTGATCTTCTGATATTCCTTGTCTGATTCTTTGAACTGATTCTGAATGAATTTCAGATTATCCCAAAGTGGTTCCATATAGGGATTCAATTTGGATTTGATATCACCAGGGAGATATCCTATGTCCTTGTTGCTGAGCGGAACAATAGGCCTAGCCAGAAAAACCTGTTTAAAATCCCTTCTTTGCTCCAAAGCACCTGCTAATGCCAAGAGAGTTTTACCTGTACCTGCCACCCCCTGAATGGAAACCAATTTGATCCGTGGATTTAAAATGGCATGAAGGGCAAAAGTCTGTTCGGCGTTTTTTGGTTTGATATTGTAAGCCAAAGCCTTGTCCACCCTTTCCATGGTATTGTCCTCCGAATTGAAATAGGCCAAAACTGAATTTTTGTCACTTTTCAGTATGTAGAATGCATTGGCTTTTCTCTTTCTTGTTCCCAAGACCAGCTTAGCTTCTACAGAATGGTTTTCGTAGAGATTGTTGATGACATGCTGATCAATGCCGTCCAGATAATACTTGCCGGTGTTTTCGAGTTCAGTGATGTTTTTGATTTTTCCGGTTTCGTAATCCTCCGCATGTATTTCCAGGGATTTGGCTTTGAGCCTCAGATTGATGTCCTTACTGACTAGAATTACCTTTCGATTTTTCTCTTTTTGCTGTAGGTGGAGGGCGGCATTCAGGATCTTATGGTCATTTTTTTCTTCTCCGAAAACCAGGTTGGCATTAATGGAATTATCAGGATTCATCAAGACCTTGAAAAAACCTTTAGTCTTTCCATTCAAGGGGGTCCAGTTGTGAATCATGTTGTCCTTGGACAATTTATCCAACAAACGGATAAACTCCCTGGCTTCAAAATTCTTGGTATCGTTGCCCTTTTTAAACTGATCGAGCTCTTCCAATACCGTAATCGGGATGACTACATCATGTTCCGCGAAGTTCATGATGGAATTATGTGCATAAAGGATGACTGAGGTATCCAACACAAAAATTTTTCGGTCTTTATCGGATTTAGCTCTTGGCATAGGTTAAAATGTTACTGTGTGATAGTTGGGAATAATATATAAATATTAAAATAAGATTACCATTTTATCAAAAGAAATTAAGTTTATTTAAGAAAAGGAAAATCTTATCGATTTGACTATCAGAATGATAATTTTTTACCTATTTTTCAGGATGCTCTGGAATCAGGATCCTGTATATGTTTCGGCCATGCTTTGTTTGGCCGTATTTTTTGCCAGTTGGCTGAACAGGTTTCGGGGTTGGAAAACAATAGGGACTCCGATTCTCGCCATTCTCATCTGTGCGGTTATTTCCAATTTGGGAATCATCCCTACAGCTACATCAGATCATCCGGTTTATACAGGCGTATTTGTCTATATCGCCCCTTTGGGAATTTTCATTGCGCTGTTGGAGGTAGACCTCAAAAGCCTCAAAAATGCAGGTCTTCCCATCCTACTGATGTTTGGTTTGGGAACAATAGGGACCTTAGTAGGGGTTTTTGTTGCCTGGTTTTTGGTAAATCCTGCCGCAGAAATCGGTCCGTTGGCACATGCTGTGGCGGGAATGTTTACCGGGACATATATCGGAGGCAGTATCAATTTCAATGCCGTGGCTTTGCATTACCAGGTCAATGAAAGCGGGGTTTTGTTTGCAGCTACTACGGTGGTTGACAATCTTCTAGGCACACCATGGATCATTGCCACCCTGATTTTGCCCAAATACCTGCAGCGGTATTTTCCAAGAAAAAAACTTGATTCTGCCAAATCTGCCGCTAAGGTCAAAAGCCAGGAAAATATCTCCATTTTTTCGCTTTCCCTGATCTTGGGTATGGGTTTGCTGGGAATGGGTATTTCCAAATTGACAGCCTACTATTTCCCCCAAGTCCCGGAAATCATTACTTTAACTACCATAGCCCTGCTTATGGCTCAATTCAATTTTGTCAAGCGCTTGCAGGGAAAACATACTTTGGGGTTCTTTTTTATTTTGATATTTCTGGCCGTCATTGGAACACTTTGTGATCTGACTGCTCTATCTGGCATAGGCAGCCTTGCAGGTACCTTGATGCTTTTTGTTTTTGTTATCATCATGGTTCATGGCATGGTGATCTTCGGTCTAGGGGCAGCATTTAAAATGGATTGGGATGTGATTGCCGTAGCTTCTCAGGCCAATGTGGGCGGAAATACCACTGCCCTAGCCGCTGCCGAAAGCCTCAACCGGCCGGACCTCCTGATACCGGGAGTATTGGTCGGTAGTTTGGGAAATGCCTTGGGGACCTATTTGGGTTTTATGGTGGCGGGGATGGTGTGAGGCGAAGCGATCGAATTGCAAATTCAATGAAATAGATAGGCGTAGCTGTAAACAACGCCTAGTACCCACTCGATTCTTAGCCCACCTCCAAATCACATCCTCCCCCTTACTTCCCCCTCCAATTCCATCAAAAACCTGTCAATGGTTCCGGGCTTGACATGGGGCATCACCACGATTTTATACCATTTGGCATCTTGTTCATAGCTGTCTGCGACCAAATAGTATTTATGGGCCAATTCCTTGGACATATACTTTGCCTTGATGGCGATGATATTGAGATAGGGATTTCGGAAATATTCCACGCCCATCTTTTCCAGTTTTTTGCAGATTCTTTCTGTTTGGTCGCAGAGCATTTCCATTCTATATTTCCAGCCTTCTGAACCATGGATCTGCAAAATCATCCACATCGAAATGGCATTTGCCCCGGAACGACTTCCGCTGACCGTATAATCCTTACCGGGAATATATTGTGCTTCTTCGGTTTTGACGTAGTCGAAATAGCCTTTTCTGATCAGGAAAAGTCCGGTTCCATAAGGTGTCTGAAGCATTTTATGACCATCGGCTGTGATGGAATTCAGATAGGGGTTTTGGAAGGTAAATCGGCTGACCGGATTGGTAAATGGGTAAATAAATCCACCATAAGCTGCATCTACATGGATTTTGAATGGAGCATTGATATTGGTGAAATAATCCCCCAACATGTCAATATCATCCACCGAACCAAACATCGTTGTGCTCAGGTTGGCAATTACTATAAAGTATTTGATGCCATCCTTTAAGGCGGAATTTACTTTGCTTTCAAGTGACTCCTTAGTGATTTCCCTGGTTTCGGGATCGACATCCAGAATGATATTGGTCAGGTTGAGGAGGTTTGCCCCTTTGGGCATAGAGTAATGGGAATCTTGGGAATATACCAATCCAATTTCCCCGATTCTGGCACCATATTCTTTTTGGAAGAAATTTCGGTAAATCCACATGGCCTGAATATTGGCTTCGGTTCCACCTGTGGCGACATAACCATCCTGTTGGTTGCTGTCTCCATTGAAAATCTCCTCAGCCACCAATTTGATGAGGTCTTTTTCAATCTGCTGGGTTCCTTTGAAAACCTCAAGAACCGATTTGTCGCTGAGGGTATGTACTCCGATATGATTGGGGTTTCTGACCATGGCAGACATAAAAGGCGCATCCTTGAGAAAGGGTGCATCCGGGTAAAATTCCATGGTGTCCAAATAAGTTCCCGGAACTCCTAAAATGGGATGATCACCTCTATAATCAAGGTTTTGTTCCAATGCTTTGAATATGGATTCTTTAAGTTGTTCGTGTGTTTGTTTTTTCCAGTACATGATGAAGGGGTATTTTTAACCGCAATGATGCCATTTATCCGATTTCCTTTGAAAGACCGATGACGGAAGACGGGAGGCCGGAGACAGAAGAAGCCGGGAATTGATATTTAACCAGCTCGATAGTCATTTTACCAAATTTGATGGTAACAAAGAGGATTTGTGAATAGTAAATACTAAATGTGAAATTATTTGTAGAAGCGGTCTTTCCAGAAATGATTTTTCTTGGATCAGATAGCTATACAAATTAGAAATCAGTTCCAGATTCTCCAAGCAGCTTCGGCCTGAAGTTGGAGCATTTCCAATCCATTTTTCACTACTGCGCCACGGGCTTCTAGTGAGCGCATCAAAAAAGTCTTTTCAGGATTATAGACCAAGTCGTACACTTTGTGCATGCTGGAAATATATTCAGGATTGATGGCAGGCATTTCTTCTGTTTTGGGAAAAGTGCCCAGTGGGGTGGTATTGATGATCAGATGATTCCGGTCCAAAACAGATTTGCTTTTGGCAAGATCCTCATAAGAAATTATTCCTGGATCCTCACCAGGATTTCGGGAAACCATCAGGTAAGAAATTCCCAAATCCTTCAGAGCTTTGACCACGGCTTTGGAAGCCCCGCCCGTCCCCAAAACCAATGCATACGGCTTTTCACCTTTCAACCAATTATTTAAAGATTCTTTGAATCCTATATAGTCGGTATTGTAACCCATGAGTTTGCCATCCTTGATTTGGATACAATTCACTGCGCCGATTTCTTCACAGGCAGGATCAATACTGTCCAAATAGGGAATTACTTTTTCCTTGTAAGGGATGGTCACATTCAGACCTTCAAGTTCGGGATTTTGCCGGATGATTGCGGGTAAAAGGGAGATATCCTCAATTTCATAGAGATCATATTGACAGTTCTTTATCCCCTCGGTTTCGAATTTTGCAGTAAAATACTTCTTCGAAAAAGAATGGCCCAAAGGATAACCTATCAATCCAAATTTTCTCATTTCCTGTTGATGTAGTAAGCGGTTCTTTCGATACCGAGTACCAAAATTACACCAAATGAAAATGCAAGCAAGGCAAATAGAAATAAAGATTCCTGACCTGTTACCTCAAGATAATTTTGGGGAAGAATGTTTTCAGTGACAAAAGGTTTTTGCACTCCCTTAGAGGACATGCGATAGGAGATCACTTCTTTCCAGGGCCATAGTTTATTGATAGATCCAAGCATAAACCCGGACAATAATCCAATGGTGAGCGCATGGTGTTTTTTCAATAGCCAGGAAATCAATCGGCTGAAGGATAATAATCCAACAATACAGCCAAGCGCAAACAAGCCTAAAACCGGAATATTTTTATCGGAAACAGCTGCCAGAATCCGTTCATATTGACCCAGTATCAATAACAAAAAACTGCCTGAAATACCTGGTAAAATCATGGCACAAATAGCAATTGCACCGGCCACAAATGTAAACCACAATGCATCCGGAGAACCTATAGGTGGCAAGCCAGTGATATAAAAAGCACTTATTGTTCCAATGACAATGGCCAATACCACCCCAATAGTCCAATTCTTAATATCCCTTAGGATAATGATTGCTGAAATAATGATTAATCCACTGAAAAATGACCACAATGGAATGGGATGAAATTCCATGAGATAAGTAATTAATGTTGAAAGAGTAAAAATGCTCGTAAGAATTCCAACCAAAAGCGTAAGTAAAAAATTACCATTAACATGGGCCCAAAGTAATTTAAACTCAAGCCTGAACAAATAGCCTAATGCTTCTCTGTCAATTGATTTGATACTGTCCAAAAGCTTTTCATAAATCCCAGTGATCAAGGCAATAGATCCTCCGGAAACGCCGGGGACTATATCAGCTGCCCCCATAGACATGCCTTTCAGGAAGATCATGATAAAATCTTTAAAATGGTTCATGGGTTGAGATAGAATGGTGAAGTACTACAGCAAAAGGAGCGCAATCAAGGTATTAAAGTTGGTGGTCCCCAAGGAAATGATCAAAAGTATCTCCCCTTAAACCCAATCTGATGGTTTCCAAGGGGATGAGTTCATTTGGAGCGATATTCCCTAAGTTTACATTGGCACCCAAAAGTTTGACAAACCAGACCTGTTGTTCTTTTTGAGGGGCTTCCCAAATGATTTTTTCTTCTGGAATCTTGGTGAGAATCTCTTCCACCAATCCCTGTCTGACTTCTCCGGAGTCTCTGAACAGGCCGACGGTTCCTCCTTCCCTGGCTTCACCGATTACTTTCCAGGAACCTGCCTGGAGTTCAGCCTGCATTTGCTCTATCCACTTATAAGGAGGGATGATTTTTGCAGCATCTTTGGAACCTACTTCCGAAAGTACAGTGACATCCTTGGCAAGGATTTCGATATACTCACATTTTTTATCATGATTCAGGCTGATAGAACCGTCCGAAACTTCGACAAAGGAAAGGTCATATTTTTCAAGAACTCTCCTGTAATCGTCAAACTGACCTCTGATGATAAATGCTTCGAACAAAGTACCTCCAAAATAAACAGGTATCCCTGCGTCTTTGTAAACCTGTATTTTTTGGGCAAGATTTTTGGTCAGATAAGATGTGGCCCAGCCAAACTTCACAATGTCCACAAAATCACTGTTTGCATCGACAAAGTTTTCAACTTCTTTGATACTCAGCCCTTTATCCATGACCATAGTAAATCCAGTAGTACGTGGTTTTTGTGAACGTACAGGTAAGTTCTTAAGAATGTAATTCATTCCGGTAGATTTTCAGGTAATTTGATTTTATGATTCAGATGACTTAGCGCCATCTTTATATTGGGAGATGATTTTGAAAATGGCCTTTTGGTGCTTGATTTCAGGCATAAGTTCATATAACATAACATGTCTTCCAAAGTCCAAAGTTAATGCATTTTCCAAATATGAAAAGGCTTCCTTGTATTTCCCGGTTTTTATCTGATAAACCACCATTCTATAATAAAGCTCTGCTTGGTCAGGAAGTTCTTCAATTCCCTCTTTGACCACGTCTATTGCTTCCTCAAATCTATTCTGATCAAAGTAAATAATGGAAAGATTCACATATGTCTCAATGATTCCGGGTTCGAGGCTGATAGCTTCTTCATAAGCTTCTGAACTTGCCTGAAGATTACCAAGGTTATATTCTGCATCTGCCAAGCCTACCCAATAATTTGGATTTTCGGTGGTAAGTTTGATGGCTTTTCTGAAATAATGAATGGCTTCAAAATATTTTTCTTTTTTCAGCATGCACATTCCCAAACCAAACCAGGCATCATCATATTCAGGGTCCAATTTGGCGGATTTCTTAAAATATTTGAAGGCCATATCAATCTGACCAAGTTTTTCATAAGATGCAGCCAGATAACAGCAATTTTCTGCATTGGCACCTTCACAGTTTATGGTGTTCTGATATGCCTCGAGGGCAAGATCAAACTGCTCGGTATTCATATAGGCATTGCCCAAATTGAAATAAGCGGAGGAAAAAGAATCGTCAATAATCAGGGCATAATCATATGCCTGAATAGCTTCTTCGAATCTTCCCAAACGATTGAAAACTACGCCTAGGTTATACCAAGCTCCAGCACTGTAGGGATCCTGATCGATAAATTCCTGATAAAACTGAAGTATTTCATCAAAAGAACCCTCTTCCTCAGTGATCATTGCCAATTGAAACAAAGCGTCTTCATGATTGATGTGGATTTTAACACATTCTTTGTAATAATGAATTGCTTTTTCATTGTTCTCATCGGCCTTGTGGAGGTTACCGAGAGTATAATATACTTCGGCCTTATCCTCTGCCAAAGGCAAAAAATCTTCCAACAAACTGATGGCTTCTTTGATATTGCCATTGATCATCAAACCCTGGCTGAGGGCCAGAAGTATGTCTTCGTTATTGGGGGAGAGATTGTTGAGGTTTTCCAGAATTTCAAGACCTTCCTCCAATTCATCACTGAAAATCAGACATTGTGCTTTGAAAAGTCTTATTTCAATGCTGAAAGGAAATTTTTCCAAGGCATGTTCCGATGCTTTAAGTGCTTTCAGGAATTTTTGTTGGTCAAAATAAAACCGGATGATGTTTTCTAATTCTTCCTCTTCAAAATATAAATCCAGATTGGATTTCAGTGAGTTTTCAAATCTTTCTACTAACTCTTTATCTTCTTCCCATTCGTTTTCAAAATCTCCAGTCATCAGCTTTCTTTTAATTTCTTACTTAAGATACCAAATTATTGGGAGTACCAAAATCTTACTCAGATTATTTTTTCTTACTTGATTCTTTTTTGGGAATTAGGTATTCCCTTGAATTCATAATAAATCTGCTAACGCAGGATTATTGGCTTTCGTTCGACAAGGCCCATTGGAAAGTCTCTTCAAGAGGGATGTACTTGTAGTCCAAAATTTTCTGGACTTTTTCATTTTGAAGATACAATTCCAACTGTGAAATCATGGCAGTTTGTTTGTTTAATGGATTTTTGGACAGTTTTAGCATTTTTGCAATTCCTACTACAATCAAAGCCATCTTAAGCTGATACCATTGAAGTTTTTTTGTGGGTGGTTTTTTTCCAAAAGCTTTGGCCATTTTTTCAAAAAAATCCTTGTAATATAGTGTCTTATGGTTGAGAATATAACGCTGACCCCACTGCCCTTTTTGATATAATTGGAAGGTGATTTCTACTGCGTCCCTGATATCTA
The DNA here is from genome assembly GCF_900176595.1 of Aquiflexum balticum DSM 16537. GTDB lineage: Bacteria > Bacteroidota > Bacteroidia > Cytophagales > Cyclobacteriaceae > Aquiflexum > Aquiflexum balticum. Next base: position 654,073 of record NZ_LT838813.1, on the reverse strand, counting down.
TAAAGTTGACGGTGCCTTGGGGGTAGTATTTGTTTTCTTCCAATACATAATGATATATCTGGGTACTGCTTCTTTCATCTGAAATTTTTCCAAGAATCACTGAAGGCATGATGATCAATGCCTGAAGTCCTTCCTGTACGCCTCTCCAAACTTCGAGTTCAGCCCGGTATTTGGAAATGGCATAAGGAGTATTGAATCTTGATGCTGTCCATTTCGAATTTTCATCATAGGACAATGTATCAGCACTTCTCCCCAAGGCGGAAACTGAACTGACATGAATCAGCCGATGTACTCCTTTTTCCAACATTGCATTTACCAGATTGGTCGTCCCGGTGACATTGACCTCCATCAGTTTTTTTTCATCTTTGGGATCGAAAGAAACCATTCCTGCAGCATGGATTACCAAATCCATTTGCTCAAGGGCTGCTCCCAATGAAATCGGTTCAAGTATATCGCCTTCAATCCAATTGATTTTATAAGGACTGTCCTGAAGTAGTTTTTGGGAACTGTTTTCCCGCCTTAAACCATAAATTTCTCCGATTGCGCCAAATTTTTTTGCCAGATAGCTACCAAAAAGTCCTGTTGCACCGGTTATCAAAATCTTCATAGAGAGCTGTTTAAAATTACCATTTCCTGAATTTTATCAAAATATTTGGATTTGGGCAGTGTCTCGAGCATATCCAGATACCTATGGTTGTGGCAGTCCGTTCCGAAGAATCTGATCCGTCCCTCGTCTATCAATGTCTCTGCAAAATTCTTAATTGGTTTGGAATAGAATCCTGTAAGAGATAATAGATTGATTTGGAAATAAATATCCCTGTCCAGCAAATCATGCAATAATTCTTTATCCTGTATGAGGTATTGGTACCTTTCGGGATGTGCCAATACGGGTTTATATCCGTTCATTTCCATATCAAAAAATATTTCCTTCAGCATCAGTGGTTTTGCCATAAATCCCGTTTCGACCAATACCAGATTATCTGCGATAGTCAGTATTTTTTCTTTATTATGGATTTTTTCCATTAGCATTTCATCAATGAAATACTCCGCTGCTGCCTCAATCTCAATGTCTATATTTTCTTCTTTGAGGGCCTCCCGAAGTTTCTCCAACCCAGGTAAAATGGTTCCCGGAGAGTTTTTATAATATTCAGACATCACATGCGGAGTAGTGATCAGCTTTCGTAGACCAAAATTTTTGAGTCTACTGATAAGCTCCAAGGATTCTTCCAATGATTTTGAACCGTCATCTATTCCCGGAATAAGATGAGAATGCATATCTACTTGCATCCAGCTCAGATCAAGATCGCGAATTGGTTTTTCTTTTTTTATGAAATTGAAAATATCTAAAACTCCCATTAAATTCCTCCTTTAGTCATTTGGGTAAATGTGTCAAATGTGGGCAATTCCTGATCTTTTTCAGAAAGAATCGGATTCGCCACCTCCCAGTCTATCGCCAATGTTGGATCATTCCAAATAACGCCGCCTTCACTGGACTTGTTGTAATAATTTGAGCACTTATAGGAAAAAACCGCATCCTCCAGTACCGAAAATCCATGAGCGAATCCACTCGGGATATAAAGCATGTTGTGTTGGACATCATCCAGTACTTTTTTGTAAACTTCTCCATAGGTTACAGAACCCTTGCGAAGATCAACTACTACATCAAGAACCTTGCCTTTAAGTACCCGGACCAATTTGGCCTGAGCAAAAGGTGGTTTTTGGAAATGCAAACCACGAACAGTTCCTGTTTTTGAATAAGATTGGTTTTCCTGAACCCAATTTTCCGCGATACCATATTCAAGCAATACGTTTTGTTTATAAGATTCAAAAAAATATCCCCGGCTATCTTCAAAGACTTTGGGGTAAATTTCAAGAAGACCTTCAATAGGTGTGGTCAAAATCTTCATATGGTTTTTTCGGTGCTAGGTGCAGGTTTTTTATTAAAGCTTTCCTTACGGACATTTCCAAAGTTGATTCCTTTTGTTGGGTAGATTTAAAGCAAATTTGAAATTTCAATCCGCATATTATCAATATTTTGGAATAATTGCCCAAATATAAGGCTTATTGCCAGTAGCTTGGTAAATTTGGGTCAGAGAATCAGTGATGGAACTAATTATTCACATCTGCCATTCTTCAAATACAAACAAATATCCATGAGTAAATATTCCAGAAAGCTTCAAAAATTATATGATACGGCCCCTGTTCAGGAAACGGCAGTCTTGGTAGCCTTGATCCGACAAGGTCAGACCGACTTCCAGGTATCTGAATATTTCGACGAACTTTCATTTCTTACCGAAACCCTTGGAGCCAAGACAGTACATAAGTTTACCCAAAGATTGGAGAAACCGGATGTACGAACTTTTGTGGGTAGCGGAAAGCTGGAAGAAATACAATCCTATGTGGAACATTTTGCTGTGGACATGGTGATTTTTGATGATGATCTTTCTCCTTCACAAATGAGAAATCTGGAAAATGAACTGAAAGTCAAAGTTTATGACCGTTCCTTATTGATCCTCGATATATTCCTGAACCGTGCCCAGACTGCTCAAGCCAAGACACAGGTCGAGCTTGCCAGGTTTCAGTACCTATTGCCAAGATTGACAAGAATGTGGACCCACTTGGAGCGTCAGAGAGGTGGTACCAGTACTCGTGGAGGTGCCGGTGAAAAGGAAATAGAGACAGATAAAAGAGATATCAGGAATAAGATCTCTTTGTTGAAAAACAAGCTTGAAGAAATTGAAAAGCAAGGAGTAACCCAGCGGAAGAGTAGAAAGGGGATTGTGAGGGTAGCACTTGTGGGGTATACCAATGTGGGGAAAAGTACGCTGATGAATTTGGTGACCAAATCTGAAATTCTTGCAGAAAATAAACTCTTTGCTACTGTCGATTCCACAGTCAGAAAAGTGGTATTGGATAACATACCTTTTTTGCTGTCTGATACTGTAGGCTTTATCAGAAAATTACCGACTCATTTGATAGAATCATTCAAATCTACTTTGGATGAAATCAGAGAGGCTGAATTATTGGTACATGTGGTGGATATTTCACATCCTGGTTTTGAAGATCATATTGCTGTAGTCAACAATACACTCAATGAATTGGGTGCGGGAGATAAACCCATGTTGCTTGTGTTCAATAAAATCGATCTGGTACCCAAAATGCCTACTGAAGAGGAAATGCAATACATGACAGAACTTGAAGTGGAGGAAAACAATTACCTTGATTTCGAGAAATTGTCAACAGCTTACACAAAAAAAACCGGCATAGCCCCGGTATTCATGGCGGCCCATGACGGGACCAATTTGGAAGAATTCAGAAAGGCCTTGATTAGAGAAGTAAAAAAGCAGCATATGAAAATGTATCCTCATTATCTTGAAAATGAGGTGATTGATATGTCTGTTTACAAGGATTTGGAATGATCCTGCATTCTAATCCTCCATTCCTTTGGGTAATAATTATTGATTCTGTTTCCCAGATTTTTTATCCATCCAAGAGGGGTTTTGTGATAGGTGACCAGAATCCAGCCTTCGGGTAAACCTTCTATTTCAAAGTCATCTTTTCTCAGAAATTGAAGGGACTGTTTCAGATCCAAATCAAAGGTCTCGAATCCGGTTTTTGGTAAAATGCTAATAGCAAACTCGTGGTTTGGGATAAATTGCTGCTTATTATATTTGCCCAATTCCACACCAAAATATTTGATATTCAAATAGCGGGTGAGGTATTCAAAGTGTTGTTGATACTTGGAGTTGATCCAAAAAAAACTGTCCTGCAAATTGTAAAAACTGCTTTCTTTTTCCAGTCCAAGATTCTCAATCAGCTTTTGGCTTTCCTGTTTCCCCACAGCCTTGATAAATGGATGTTTGAAATCCTTCGATTTTTTTGGTTCGTGTACCAAAGCATCATTTGGCCGCTTGAATACCGTTACAAAAAAACCTTCTCCTTCCACTAAGTGTGGATAAAACCTATAGCCGTAAAAATTTCCATCTTCTGTTTCAATGGTAGTTTCTTTTATTCCCCAGTCAGGTTCCAAAGGAATTCTGACAGGCTCATAAGCATATTCCGAACAGACAAATCGGACTATGTCCTCATTTTCTTTTTCATTGAAAGTACAAGTGCTATAGATCAGATATCCACCGGCTTTTGTCAACGCACCTGCCTGATCCATTATTCGTTCCTGTCGGGCAGCACAGAGATTGACATGTTCTTCCGACCATTCATTTCTGGCTTCAGGGTCTTTTCTGAACATCCCTTCACCCGAACAGGGCGCATCCACCAAAACCAAATCAAAGAATCCTTCCAAGTCCCGGAAGTGTTCAGGATCATTTTGTGTAACCAAAATATTTCCCAATCCCCATTTGATACTGTTTTCTTTGAGCACATTTGCCCTTGCTTTGATTACTTCGTTGGCTACCAGAAATCCCTCTCCCCGCAGATAGCTGCTCAAAAGGGTGGATTTCCCTCCGGGGGCTGCGGCGAGATCCAGAAAAACACCTTTCCTGGGGACTTGAACCGATTCAAGTATATGCTGTATAAACATCGAGGAAGATTCCTGAACATAATAACACCCTGCGTGGAATAAAGGGTCCAAAGTAAAGGAAGGCCTGTCTTCTAAATAATACCCATCTCTGTTCCAAGGCACTGGATTCTGTGAATTTTGGTTCTTGTAGTTCTTGGCAGGATTGACTCTAATTGATACCCTGGGGTCTTTTTCAATGGCTTTGACAAATTCCGGGAATTCATTGTTTCCGAGAAAATTTTTCATTCGGGCTTCGAAAGCTTCCGGAAGTTTGATGGGAGGCATAAAACAGGATTTTTGACAAAAATAATGTTTTATAAAGGAATGGGAGGATTATTTTGATCAGCTTCAATGGAGGAAGACGTTTTAAACACCTGCTCTTTAAAGTTTGATTTTGCATCATCAATTAAATCCATACTTTCTTTTATTGCAATTAGAAGTGGCTCTTTGAATATGGTGCCGTTCATATTTTCTTCCAACCAACTATTGGTCTTATATAAATCATGCCAGTTACCGATTTTTTCGGCAAACTGGGTTAAGTACTCTATGTTCAATTTTTTATTCCCATAGGTCTCAGGGATAAAAAGTTCTGATAAATGCAGTATTGATTTCAGACTTTTTCTGGATTCATGGAGCTGCGCGATGTGTTTTTTTCTTTGAAGATTTGTAAATGCATACTTCAGGTTAGCATTTACAAATAAGCGGAATTGTTTTTTTGTTATCGGTGAGATCTCTTTTTGAAATTCAGCAAGTTGACAGTCAAGGATTTTGCCGTATTTTTTTTGACGCTTCAGAAATTTTTCAGTTTCAATTCTGATGATCTCATTTAATCGGATTTCCAATTGTTCATTCCTTATTCCTGTTTTTTCCAGATTGAGCAGATGTAATTGGGATTCCCTGATGATTCCCGCATTTTTGAAAATTTTTCGGACAGGTTTGAATATCAATTTCAACTCATTTTTTTCAGGAAAAGTAAAAGTGTAAAGCTTCACCAATGAGTGGATTTTTTTGATCATTACCCGCATTTGATGCAGCGCAGTTGGATCTTGTTCATGGCAAAAAAGATAAAAATGCTGCTGCATATTTTTCCATCTTTCTTCAACGTATTTTTTTTGATCTTTCTTTTTCAAAAGGATATCCCGGTAGAGTAAGTGGGTGAATATACCTATTATTCAAAAAAAATTATACTTATGATCTTAAAACAAAAAGTGATTTACTGAAATTTAAAAAAGCGTTTTTATTTGCTTTTCACCGAAAAACCAACTCCAATTTGGTATCTGATTTTCGAAAAATCGAATCCCACAACACTAATTCCGCTTCTCAGATTCAATCCTTTAAAATCGAGGATGAACCCGCTTTCTACATTAGCCTGATTTAGATTGGCTGATGGTTTTTTTGCCCATTCTGTCACTTTGAAAGCTTGGTTTTCTTCAACTATTTCAACTTCCCAAAATTGTCTACTGTGATTTAAGCCAGCCCCGGTATACATCCATAACGGTTTTTTGATTTTCCATGTAATGCCCATAATTCCTTCAAAGATTCCCGTGTGGCTAATCCCTGTGGTTTCTGCATTTTCGTTGTCATTGGTACCTGAAACATTGCCATTATTGTTTACAGTGAGATCTCCTGCTCTGGTAAAGATTGCCGAATTGCCCCTGATTACCATATAAGTTCCAATACCGCGGTGATTGATACTTCCAAAAGAAAATCCTAATGGGGTAATGGGGTCATAAATATAGCTGTAAAAGAACCTGTCGATTTTTCTCAGAGGAACAAATCCCGGAGCTAAATTTTCATATTCATTTTTTTGTTTAGTTGTTTTTCCGGAAAGGGAGCCAATCTTTTTTTCCAATTCAAAGACTTTGATATAAAGGTCCTCCTGATCCATTTTTTTGACTTGCTCCAAATAAGGTTTTGCCATTTTGATTTCACCAAGATTGACCAAGGCAAGAGCTGAATAATAATATCCTTCTCCCCGGTCTACATCCATACGGATTTGGTTTTTTGCCAATTCCAGTACCTGTATCCAGTCTTCCTGAGTTATGGAAAGGTTGATTTCTTTATCTAATTTGAAGAAACCAGTTTGTTGGGAATAAGCTGAAAACGAAGCCAACAAAAGAAAGAATGCAAAAGCCACAAGGGCAAAACTTTTCATGAGAGTTAATTCTGATACAGTAAAAAAACACTGCAATGATTGAAGAGATAGATTTGGGTGATTTTTCTTGAAAATCAACCCTATTTACCACTGAAATGAGAAATAAAAAAGAAAAAATCAGAATAAAATTTCGATGCTAAATTAATCCTTTTCAGAGATAAAAAAGTGCAGGTTCTGAAGGTGAAAAATCAAGTCTTTAAGGTTCTCCAAGTTTTATTTTTCATAAAAGGACTTCCCAACTCTTTCGATGTGATCTATAAATTCCGGATGTTTTAGCTTAGAAAAATTTACAAGATCAACAAAATAAGGTAGGGAACTATCTTCCAATTCTGATTTGATTTTCATGATGGTTGTATCAGAAACCCCGGTGTTCATGATTGCCAGATCTATATCACTTCCGGGTTTTTGGGTGCCTTTTGCCCTACTCCCAAAAATATAGACAAGTTGGATCTCGGAATATCTATCAAAGATTTCAAAAATTGTATTTAAATCCCTGTCTTTCAATCCGAATTTATCCGTGATAATTTTCATGAATTAGCTATCAATAATTGATTTCAGTTTTAAAGAATGCCAAGAGTTTTTCCAATGCCGGAAAAACATCGTCCATTAGTTTTTCCTCAGACTCTTCGAATTTTTCCCCGCTATAATCATGGGAAAGCTCATTTCTAATATTTAATCCATCAATCAATTCCTGGGCATAGTCAATCAATCCTGATTGTTGGGCCTGTCTAAATGTATCTTTTGGTGAAGGTTTGAAAACAAACCCTTTTTCTTCAAGATAGTCCTTCATCACTTTCCATGATAGATCTATTGTGAATTCAAAACGCAGAATAAGCCCATTACGCTCCAATTCATTCAGATCCTTTTGTTCAACAGCTTCTTTGAGCCTGGAGAAAGCGATTTCGTAATTCTGAAACCGCTGTACCCACCTGATGTCTTTTGCCATATTTGAATTGAAATTCACACTCAATTTACCAATTGAAATATCCTTAATATCCAATATCAATAAATTTCCAATTAATTTCAAACTGCACTTCTTTCACACGATTATATTTTTTTAGCCTCCTCCCAATACACATCCATCTCGGCCAAAGTCATTTCTTCAATCATTTTCCCGGATTCTTTGGCTGCTTTTTCCAGGTATTGGAAGCGTTTGATAAATTTCAGGTTGGTGCGTTCCAAAGCTTCTTCTGGATTGATCTCGATAAACCTGGCATAATTGATCAAGGAAAACAGCAAATCCCCAAACTCACCCGAAGCCCTTTCTTTGTCCATTTCGGCATCGTCTGCTGCATTGAAGGCTTCTTTGAATTCCTGCATTTCCTCTTCCACTTTTTCCCATACCTGATATTTTTCTTCCCAATCAAATCCAACTCCACGGGCTTTTTCCTGTATCCGCATAGCTTTGATCAGGGCAGGCAGGGATTTTGGAACCCCACCAAGTACAGAAGTATTCCCTTTTTCCTGAAGTTTGATTTTCTCCCAATTCTGTTTTACTGTTTCCTCATCCTCAGCTTTGGTGTCTCCATAAATATGGGGATGTCTACGGATCAGTTTTTCGCAAAGGCTATCAATTACTGTCCCGATATCAAAGGAGTTTTTTTCGGAGCCTATTCTGGCATAAAAAACAATATGCAACAGGATATCCCCCAATTCTTTTTTTATTTCATTGAGGTCATTTTCAATGATGGCATCAGACAATTCAAAGGTTTCTTCAATAGTCAGGTGCCTCAAGCTTTCCAAAGTTTGTTTTTTGTCCCAAGGACACTGCTCCCGTAGCTCATCCATAATGGTCAAAAGTCTATCAAACGCTTCAAGTTGGGATTTTCTGGAGGATAATTCAGACATATGCGGGGAAACTAATCGTAAGGTGAGGACGTTTTGAAAGTATTACGTAAATTTGCGCAAATTAAATTGATATGGCAACCTTGTACTTGACTTTAGGCTTTCTGGCATTATTCTTTATTTTGATGTCTGTTAGGCTAATATTTCTGAAAAACGGTGAATTCAAAGGCACCTGTGCTTCACAGAATCCCTATCTTAACAAAGACGGGGGAACTTGTGGCTATTGCGGCAAAACCGTGGATGCCAATAGTTCCTGCGGAAATCCCGACAATGAAGTGGATAAAGTCATGGCCAAATTCAAATAACCAAACCAGTTTTTTATTCCTGACTTGTCAGGATTTTTCTATTTTAACTTAACCGTTTTCTTGTGGCATTAATTAAATCTATTTCAGGCATTCGTGGCACCATAGGTGGGAAGCCAGGTGAAGGTCTTACTCCATTGGACGTTGTAAAATTTACTTCGGCTTATGGTTCTTGGGTGATCAATCATACACAAAACCCAAAAGTGGTCATCGGTAGAGATGCCAGGATTTCTGGCGAAATGGTATCAAAGCTCGTCTCTGCAACGCTGCAGGGTCTTGGCATTGATGTCATCGATCTCGGTCTCAGTACAACTCCCACTGTGGAATTGGCCGTGCCCTTGGAAAAAGCAGGTGGAGGAATTATCCTTACAGCAAGTCATAATCCCATTCAGTGGAATGCGCTGAAACTTTTAAATGATAAAGGGGAATTTATCTCTGATCTGGAAGGGAAAGCGATCCTTGAAAGCGCCGAAAATGAAGATTTTTCCTTTGCCGAGGTAAGAAAAATCGGAAAATATACGGAGATCCACGATTATATTGACAGGCACGTAGCGCATGTTTTGGGGCTCAATTTAGTTGATAGGGAAGCCATTGCGGCGAGAAAGTTCAAGGTGGTTATTGATTGTGTGAATTCTACAGGAGGGATTGCACTCCCGAAGTTATTGAGAGCTCTCGGTGTAGAGGATATAGAGGAAATGTACTGTACACCTGATGGTAATTTCCCCCATAATCCGGAACCACTTCCGGAAAATCTGCGAGACATTTCTGAGAAATTGAAAAAAGGCAAGTTTGATTTAGGCATCGTAGTGGATCCGGATGTAGATAGACTCTGCTTCATGAATGAAGATGGAAACCCTTTTGGAGAAGAATATACCTTAGTGGCTGTTTCGGATTATGTACTTTCACAGACTCCCGGTAATACGGTATCAAACCTGAGTTCAACCCGGGCTTTGAGGGATGTGACAGAAAAAAGAGCTGGACAATACCAAGCAGCCGCAGTAGGAGAGGTCAATGTGGTCAATAAAATGAAAGAGACCAATGCCATCATCGGTGGGGAAGGAAACGGCGGAGTGATCTATCCGGAGTCCCATTATGGAAGAGATGCTTTGGTTGGAATCGGCTTATTTTTGACCCATTTGGCAAAATTCGGAAAAACCATTTCAAGATTGAGGGCCAGCTATCCGAATTACCATATTTCCAAAAACAAGATTGAACTTACACCGGAAATCGATGTAGATAAGGTATTGGAAGCGATCAAAAAGAAATACAGCAAACAACCCATCAATGATATCGATGGAGTAAAAATAGAATTCGATAAAGAATGGGTGCATTTGAGAAAATCAAATACAGAACCCATCATCAGGATATATTCAGAATCTGAATCCCAAGCGACCGCTGACCACTTGGCCAAAAAAATTATGCAGGATATCAAGGAAGTGGTCACAAGTTCAAAATGATTCATGTTGATCCTTTGTAGGGACACAAACAAAGACTTATAATGGATCAAGTTGATAAATCGTTTGAAAACCTTTCAGGTTTATAGATAGCAACCTAAGCCCAAATAAAACAAAACGAATGAGAGTTTATTTAGACAATGCCGCTACAACTTCCATGGATGACCGGGTGGTTGAAGCTATGATTCCTTTTATGAAAGAGCATTATGGGAATCCATCTTCTGTCCACAGTCATGGGAGACAGGTAAGGTCTGCCATTGAAAAGGCGAGGAAAAAAGTTGCGGAATTGTTGAATGCATCTCCAGCTGAAATCTTTTTTACTTCAGGAGGAACCGAAGCGGACAATACAGCGATTGTTTGTGGTATTGAAACCCATGGGATCACCCATGCCATTACTTCTCCTATAGAACACCATGCGGTTTTGCATACTTTGGAGGAATGTGCCAAAAAGGGAAAAGTAAATTTAAGTTTGGTAGAGGTTAACGACAAAGGAGAAATCAACCTGAACCACTTACACGAGCTTTTGCGGCAAAATCCGAAGTCAATGGTTTCCCTCATGCATGCCAACAATGAGATAGGAAACATCAATGACCTGAGCACCATAGGAAATATGGTGAAAGAGTATGAGGGATTTTTTCATTCTGATACCGTTCAAACCATGGGGCACTATGTTCATGACCTGAAAAATCTCCCCGTTGATTCCATAGTGGCAGGAGGGCATAAATTCCACGGTCCTAAAGGTTCAGGATTCCTATATGTCAGAAAAGACAAAAAAATCCATCCCTTTATTTATGGAGGTGGTCAAGAACGAAATATGCGTGGTGGGACAGAAAACGTGATCGGAATAGTTGGAATATCCAGGGCGTTGGAATTGGCCTATGAGGATATGTCAGGACATCAATCACACATCGAAGGCTTGAAAAATCACTTTATCGAATTATTGAAAAGCCATATTCCGGGAGTTGAATTCAATGGGCTGTCAGAATATTCTGACAAAAGCCTTTACACTGTATTAAATGTAAGCTTACCGCCTTCTGAAGAAAACAGGGGAATGTTGTTGTTCAATTTAGACTTACACGGTGTCTCAGCATCAGGTGGTTCTGCCTGCAGCAGTGGTGCTACAGTTGGTTCTCATGTTTTGAGGGCATTGAATCATGACAATGAAAGAGAATCAGTCAGGTTTTCATTCAGTAGATTTAATACGAAGGAGGAGATTGACTATACTGTTGACAAGTTAAAGGAATTGTACAGTATCACAGTATAGGATTCTGTCTTAAATTTTCGATTTGATGGAACGCTGATGACGCAGATTTGGCTGATTTCCGCTGATTTATTAACCTGAGTGGATGAGCAAAATCAGTTTCATCAGAATTAAAGTACAGTAGTTTTCAATTTCTTCAATTATGCCTCCTATTTTTAAACATGAAAAACGTAACTCAAACTTTCATTTTTCATGGTAAATCAATCATAAAACAATCCCGGTAAGAACAGCGATATCTCAGGAATGTAGGTCACCAAGAGCAAGACAAACAGACTGACCAACAAAAACGGCAATCCGGCTCTGCTGATTTTTTCCAGGGAGATTTTGCCGATGCTTGAAGCCACAAACAGGCAAACCCCAACCGGCGGGGTAGTCAGTCCGATCACCAAGTTCATCACCATGATCATGGCAAACTGAATGGGATCAACTCCTACATGAAGTGCTACTCCCAATAAAACAGGAAATAAGATTAACAAGGCAGCAATGGTTTCCATAAATGCCCCTACAATTAAGAGTAAGATATTGATCATCAATAAGATCAAAATCTTATTTTGGGTAAGGTTCAGTAAACTTTCTGCAATCAGTTGCGGGATTTCCTCGACGGTCATAATCCAGGCAAAGAGATTTGCAAATCCCACCAATACCATCAGCGAAGCCGTCATCTTCGCTGATTCCAAAATGATTTTAGGCAACATGCCCACTTTCAATTCTCTATATACCAACAATCCGATTACTATTGCATAGACGACTGCAACTATTGAAGCTTCGGTAGGGGTGAAAACACCACCAATGATCCCAAACAAAATCAATAGGGTCATCAAATGGCCCAAAAAGCCTGATAAAAACTTTTGGCCATGGTCAGAAAGGGAACTCGTTTTTTCTTGGGATATTTTCTTTTGACAGAAATAATATAGGTCACCAGCATCAATCCCAAACCCAACAACAAGCCGGGAATAATCCCTGCTATAAAAAGTTTCCCAACAGACAATCCTGTCAATGTTGCTGCAATGATCATCGGCAAACTCGGCGGGATAATAGGGCCAATCGTGGAGGAAGTTGCCGTGACAGCACAGGAAAAATCAGTATCATAACCTTCTTTTTCCATTGCAGGAATCATCACCGAGCCTATACTCGCAGTATCTGCGATTGCAGTTCCTGATATCCCACCAAACAACATGGAAGCCCCGACATTGGCCAAGCCCAATCCACCCCGGATATGCCCCAGAATGGCATTACAAAAAGCGATGATCCTTCCTGTAATGCCACTGGCATTCATCAGGTTTCCTGCAAGGATAAACCCCGGAATGGAAAGAAGGACGAAAACATCAATTCCCGCATACATTTTCTGGGGAATGACAATCAGTGGGAGATCCGAAAAGAGGATATATACAAAAGCAGACAATCCCAAAGAAAAGGCGATGGGTATACCCAAAAGTAACAACAACAGAAATACAATAAAAAGGATCAGGATCATGTTGATTTTTTAAGGTTTAAAAATATCTCAAAAGCAGCATAAAGCATCACCAAAAATCCCATGCAGGTCATAGAGAAATAGATGAAACCCATATTGATTTTCAAAGAGGCGGAATTCTGAAGGGTGACTATTTTTACCAATGGAAGGCTATATATAAACATTGTTCCCATCAACAGGATTATGGCGGATAAAATCAGGCTGTCCATAATTAACTTACCCTTGGGAGAAAGTCGGTCCAGTAAACTGCTGACATTGACATAAGCCCGTTCTTTGATTGCCAGCCCTGCACCTAGGCTGACCATATAAATAAAACAAAATCTAGCCAACTCCTCAGTCCAATGCGGCGACCATGGCAATGCATACCTTGCCACCACCTGTATAATCACCGTTATGATCATCAGGACGAAGCTTATTATAACTGCCCATTCCAGGGTTTTATCTAAGGTTTGTTTCATTTTTTTGAGACCTGAGACGTGAGATATAAGATGTAAGACTTGGCTCATTTGAGCTATTAGGATGAGGTTAAACCCTGATGGGTTTTAGAGACGGTGGAGACATTCAGGAAATATTGGGGCATATAAGTCATTCATTTTCATTGTCAATTCCTTAATCAAGAGAAATCCAATATCACAGTTTTCGGGTTTATAGACTTCTCTCCACGATAATTATCGTGATCGAGGTAAAAAGGATAGGTCTTCTTAATTCTAGAATGTTTTTCCTAATTCGTTTCTTGTTTCTAAACTCCCAACTTGACTCTTACATTTCAATCAAACCCCATTGTCTTGATTCCCCGATACTCGGGGCAGGCTTTGGTTCTTGATTCTTGGCTCTATTTTCTCAGCTCTCGCTTCTCGCCTCTAATCTCTTGCTTCTACTCAACCTCCTGAACTCTCCTATACATCCTCCGCTGTTCTTCTGTAAAATGTTCCATCACAGCCTTACCCGCCAATTCGATAAAGGCCTCTTTATCCACTTCGATAAACTCCATACCTTTATCCTTGAGAAATTGGGCATCCAATTCTTCCTGTTCCAAAAATAGCTGGTGCTCATATTCCTGCATAACTTTGGCAGATTCCAGAATTATGTTTTGCAAATCAGCGGGCATACTTTCGAATTTTTTGTTCCCCATTACCACATAAGCCCATCCTTTGACGTGTTCGGTTAAATTGACATATTTCTGCACTTCGTACAGACCGGCATTCCGGATCAGGGCAAAGGGATTTTCCTGTCCATGAATGGTGGACTGCTGCAGGGCAGTAAAAACTTCTGAAAAGGCCATTGGTGTGGGCTTTGCTCCCAAACCACTCCAAGTCGCAACGAAAAGAGATACATTTGGAACCCGAATTATCAGGTTTTTGAGGTCGTCAGGATGTCTTATCGGAATATTGGTGGTGAGATTCCTAGCCCCACGTTCAAACCAGGCAATGGGTTTCAGACCTGAAATATTGATAATATGCTGTTCGATTTCTTTACCTATAGGCCCACCCGCGACTTTTTGAAGATGATCGGAATCCTTGATCGCATAGGGAGTGGCACACATTATGGCCAAGGGCAAGCTCCAGTTCTCAAGGGATTCGGCAGTAACCATGATGTCCATACTACCTCCCAGGATTCCGGTGATCATATCCATTTCCTTGCCCAACTGCTCATTGGGATAGATCTTTACCAAAATCCTACCCTCAGACCTTTGGAATACCTCATCAGCAAATTTGAGTGCTGCCAAATGCCAGATATTCTGTTCATTGGCCAAATGCCCAAAGCGTAGAGTATATTCAGGTTTATTGGCACTGTCTTTTTGCTGACAGGAAAAAATACCTGTGATGAGCAATGCACACAACACAAAATTTCGGATCATTCTGAGATTTATTTTGGGCTTTTTTTCACTTGAATCCTGAATTTATCAAAAAAATCGGAATGATTGCCTGAAATCATACAGGGACTTTTGAAGGTATAAGAATCTGGTTTTGGAATATCAACAAAAAAAGTAATGAAATCAGCATAACCCTATCTACGGCAGGCAGGCGGCATCCCCAGTCATGAGGGATCTCCAGAGATACAATTAGACGGTTGAATTATTGGAAAAGAATTTAACCCTACTTTGTCAAGTTATGGAAACCTGATTTGAAAATTTTCAATAAAAATTATGTTCTGTTATTGGCTAAGGTCCCTTTAGGGACATAATATGGGTAAAAAAAAAGATCAATCGAAGGGCATTTGTGCCTTTAGGTACAACATATATCCCGTACCTAAAGGCACTAAACCCTACTAAAATCAAACTCATTCTACCCATATATAGTCCCTAAAGGGACATTTTCTTCATTCTGTAGGATTATTGAATAGAAATGTAAATTTGTAAATCCTCTTTAAATTTGACAAAGTAGGGTTAACTTTTTTAGTAAAAATCATCCTTTTCTGGAACTTTGTGAGATGTTTCTTCTTCGTTCAGCATGACGCCTGCCTGGCCTAGGTCCCGCTTCGAATGATGTGATTGGTAGTTCACACCAGTTTTAAAAATACATTCAGAATAGGAATGACGCTCTGGGAAAATAGACTCCTCCTTTGGCGGAGTGACAAGGAAAGGTTGCTTTCCATTTTGTCATGTCAATACGTTAATAAAATTTAATTTGATTGGTAATTCAACAACTCAACCCATCAATCCAAATAATACACCCTCTTCACCCTGCTGCTGATATTGGTCAGCAACTCATAAGGAATGGTTCCGATTCTATTGGCAAGTTCCTTAAGGGAAATACCGGGGCCATAGATGATGACCTCGTCTCCTTCTTTTGCATCTATTCCAGTGATATCTATCATGGTCATGTCCATGCAGACATTTCCGATCACAGGGGCCTTTTGTCCGTGAATCTCTACGAACCCTTTTCCATTGCTGAATCTCCTATCATAACCATCTGCATATCCAATTGCAATGGTAGCAATCTGCCCATCCGTTTTCATTACCCCTTTTCTTCCATAGCCAATAGTATCTCCGAGATCCAGGCGTTTGATCTGAGAAATGGTAGTCTTCAAGGTACTGATGGATCTGAGGTGCGCATCATATTTTCCGCTTACCTCCACTCCATATAATCCGATTCCTAATCGAACCATATCCATTTGATATTCAGGGAATCTAACGATTCCGGCCGAATTGAGGGCATGCCTTAAAGGGGAATAATTCAGTTTGTCAGATAGTTTTTGGGACATCATCAGAAAAGTTTCCAATTGATGCAGGGTAAAGTTGTGATGTTCTTCCTCATCAGCCCCCGCAAGGTGGGTATAAACACTTTCGATTTTAAGGTCAGGAAATTCGTGAATCAATTCCTCCAACCTTTTCAAATGCTTAGGTTCAAAGCCAAGCCTATGCATTCCGGTATCCAGATCAAGGTGTATTTTCATTCCGCTTCCCTGGCTTTTACAATATTTCCCCAATTGCTCAAAAAACTGAGGGGAATAAACCACGGGTTCAAGATTGAATTTTTCGAGTTGAAAAAAAGATTCCTGCACAGGATTGAGAACCATTATGGGCAATTTGATTCCTTCATTTCGCAGCGCTACACCTTCGTCAGTGTAGGCCACTGCAAGATAATCTGCCTTAAGTTGTTGGAGGTGATTGGCTATTTCCGCCGCACCCCCGCCATAAGCAAATGCTTTTACCATGACCATAACTTTGGTCATTGGGAGTAATTTTGTTTTGTAAAAATTATAGTTGTGCGTCAAGGAATTAAGGTTGATCTCCAGGGTAGTTCCATGAATCCTTTGTTGCAGTATATCGACAATGGATTCAAAACCGAATTTTCTGGCACCTGTTACCAAAATCAGGTCATTTTCAAAATCCCTAGTATCGATTGCTTTAAGGAGAGAATCCGTGTTTTTAAACAAAATTCCCTTTGACCCTAAATTTTTGATCAAAATCTCAATTTCACTTCCTACAGCAATGATTTTATCTATTTCATGAAAATCAACCAACCTTGCCACTTCCTGATAAACAGCTTCATTATTTCCGATTTGTAACAAATCAGAAATGATGAGGATCTTCCTTTTTTTCTGCCGTTGGGCAGCCATAAAATCCAATGCCAATCTCAATCCTGCCAGATCATTGTTGTAAGTGTCATCAATGATCAAACAAGCGTTCACCCCGGGTTTAAGGGTGAGGCGCATGTCCACAGCTTTAAGGTGGTCAAGTCCCTCCTGAATCATTTTTGGATCCATTTCCAAAACCAAAGCAGCAGTAATGGCATGTCGGACATTTTCCAGAGAAGCCTCATCTGTGAAGGGTACCAAAAAAGTGAAAATACTCATATCCGGTTTCAAGAGGAGTATTTTGGATCTCTCTTGCTCTTTTTTTACAGAAAAAGTATAATCAGCTCCGGGATAATCAGACCAACCAACTAGTTTTTCATCCGAAAATTGACTTTTAAGATATTGATGGATGGATTGATGATCTTTTCTGTAAATAATCAGTTGGCAGTTTTCAAAAAGCTTGGCTTTTTCAGATAATTTTTGCTCCATGCTTTCAAAACCCTCCTCATGGGCAGTACCGATATTGGTAAATATTCCCAGATTCGGTTTAAGCATAGCTGCCAATTTTTGCATCTCGGCGGTTTGGGAAATCCCGGCTTCCAATACCGCAACCTGATGATATGGTGAAATACCGAAAATGGATAAAGGAACGCCCACTTGACTGTTATAGCTTTTGGGACTTTTTGCCACTGCATATTGCTGACTTAAGACCTGTCCGAGCCACTCCTTGACAATGGTCTTTCCATTGCTGCCGGTGATTCCAACCAAAGGACCATCAAAAAGACTTCTTTGGTAGGCAGCAATTTGTTGCAATGCTTTTAGGGTATCATCAGCCCCAATGAAAACAATTTCTGAATCAATTCCGGGATTCAGTTTAAAATCTTTTTTGACCAAAAAGCAACGAATTCCCGCTTCAATTACTGTTGGGATAAAATCATGACCATCAAATTTGGCCCCCTTTAAGGCTATGAATAAAGTGGCATAAGGCTGTAGAATATTGCGTGAGTCTATTGCCACCTGATGGATCAAAGCGTCTTGATTCCCGGACAAAACCTGACCATTTATTATTTCACAGATTTGATGTGCCGTAAGGGGTTGGATCATTTATCAAATGTATGTATTTGGTTTTACTCTTCTTTTTCATCCTTTTTCACAAAAAATACCTGCTTGATCCATCTTGGTAGGAATATCGCACCTAGCAATAGGTATGGATAATAAGAAAGCATCCTCCATAGTATACTTGTGACAAAGGTGTAACCGGTAAGGAATTCAGCAAAGAACTGGGCAAAAAAGAACTCGGCAGTACCACTGCTTCCCGGTGTTGGGGATATCATCATGACAATCCACATGATGACCTGCCTGGCAAAGATAATGATATGTTCTTGGACGTCAAGGGATTCATATGCTCCGATGAGGGCGTTCAACATCAAGTACCGTGAGCTCCAAATGAATATCGTAGCCAATATTACAGGCGCCCAAAATTTCAGTTTCCGTCCCTTCAATTCTTTGGAAGCCTCTATGATTTGATTCCCGTATTCATTGGCCGAATGTTTCCATTTTTTGAGCCATCTGATCGAATATAGCTTCAATAATATCGATTTAAAAACCCTTGGTCTGTAAAACAATGCCGCTGCCATTACCAGAGAATAAAGGGCATACATGGTATAACTTGCCCAAAATAAAACTTCCAGGCTTCTTCCGAGCTTCATTTCCATTACCCTGCTGGTTGGAAATATATTTCCTTTTGCAAAAAATAAAATAATCGGTGCCCCGATCACAAAGAACAGGTTGTCCAGTATTGCAGTCACCATGACAAAAGCAATGGCTTTCCCTAATTTGATGCCTTCTTTGTTCAGAATAAATATGGCTACGGCTGTTCCACCGACTACAGAAGGGGTGACTGCAGATGCAAATTCCCAAAGAATGATGACGTAAATAGCTCTTGTCCAAGTAAGATGCCTGTCGGTTATTTCTCTGATCCTATAAACATATCCTGCATCTCTGCCAAGTATAACCAATATGGCAATCACTATACCCCATGCAGAAGCATCGAAAACACCCTTTAATGTTTTTGCATTGATATTGGGATCAAGGTAAAACATAAAAAAAACTATGCCCAAGCCTATCAAAACCGGAACCCAAACCTTATTGGGGTTAAGGGTTTCGAAAATCTTCTTGTTATCTAACTTCATATCCTATTCGATCGGCACTGTTTCTTTCTTTTCTACCCAAAAATTATTGAATCCCTCTCCAATCACAATGGTAACCATAGATAATTGAAGAAGTTCTAAAATGGCTAAAAATGTATAAATAACGAAAATTTTGTCAGGTTTATAGCTGATAAAATCAGTGAATGGAACCTTATCCCGAAAAGTGATTTTTTCCATGACAAAGTCCTTTTGTTGCTCAATGGTATAAGGATATTGGATTACGGTATGCTTAGTATCATCCGTTCTAGAAGTGTACCTTGAAATTACTTTTTGGTACACCTTTAATAATTTGTAGAGATCCAAATCCTGCATTTCCGCTTCTACGTCATCCACTTTGGATAATAGCTTCAGTTCATCCAGAATATTGCCCCTTTTTACTTTCGCCATACGGATATCCTCCAAATTGGAGAGTTCGGAAATGACGGATTTATACTTTTTATATTCCAAGAGATGCCTTACCAATTCTTCCCTTGGATCTATTTCCTCGCCATTTTCATCAATTTCTGGTCTGGGAATCAGCATTTTTGACTTGATCTTCATCAAAGTGGCTGCAAATAAAATAAAATCACTGGCCACTTCTATTTCCATTTTTTCCAAATGATGGATATATTCAAGGAAATCTTTGGTAATTTTAGCGATGGGAATATCATAAATATCCAATTCATCCCTTTCTATAAAGAAAAGCATCAAATCGAAAGGTCCTTCGAAAAGTGGTAATTTGATTTCGAAACTCACTGATTACTATTTATTTTATCTTAATTTTGCAAATCTCTTAGTCCCAAAGATATCTAAATAAAAGCAATTTAAATATTTGACATAAAAAAGACCTGTTCAGAATTTACTGTTTCAGGAATGATCTTTTTAAAACAATTAATATTGTTAAATGTTAATTACCTTTAAGACGAAACACATCGCTGATGATAATCAAACCCGGTAAATTACTCTCCAAGATCAATACACCCAATGATCTGAAAAAATTACCCAAAGACCAGCTAGTCCAGATTTGTGATGAACTCAGACAATTTATTGTTGACAATGTCTCGGTATATGGGGGTCATTTCGGGGCAAGTCTTGGTGTCGTTGAGCTTACGGTTGCATTACATTATGTGTTGAATACACCGGAAGACCAATTGGTATGGGATGTGGGACATCAGGCTTATGGGCATAAAATTCTGACCGGGAGAAAAGAAAAGTTCCATACCAACCGGATTTATGGAGGATTATCAGGGTTTCCAAAAAGAAAAGAAAGCGAATACGATACTTTTGGAGTAGGTCATTCAAGTACCTCCATTTCTGCGGCATTGGGTATGGCCATGGCCTCCAAATACAAAGGCGATAAATACAAACAGCATGTGGCTGTTATAGGAGATGGTTCTATGACCGGGGGTATGGCATTTGAAGCCATGAACCATGCAGGTGTTTCAGATACCAATATGATTATCATTCTCAATGATAATTGTATGTCCATAGACCCAAATGTAGGTGCTTTAAAAGATTATCTTACCGATATCACCACTTCTCATACTTACAATAGAGTAAAAGATGATATTTGGAATTTGTTGGGTAAAATCAGCAAATTCGGATCTTCTGCCCAGGAAATCATTTCCAAGGTAGAAGGGGCAATCAAATCTGCCGTTCTAAAGCAAAGTAATCTTTTTGAATCACTCAATTTAAGATATTTCGGACCTGTAGATGGCCATGATGTACATCATTTGGTGGAAATCCTTGCTGACCTAAGGGATATCCCCGGACCCAAAATCCTTCACTGCATCACTGTAAAAGGGAAGGGATATGCCCCGGCTGAAACCGGCAATAAAACTACTTGGCATGCTCCCGGACTTTTTGACAAAGTCACTGGGGAAATTTATAAAAAGACACCTATTACTCCACAGGCACCAAAATACCAGGATGTATTTGGACATACTTTGGTGGAACTGGCAAAGGAAAATGATAAGATCATGGGGATTACTCCTGCCATGCCCTCAGGCTCCTCTCTGAATATTATGATGAAAGAAATGCCTGACAGGGCATTTGATGTGGGAATTGCAGAGCAACATGCCGTGACTTTTTCTGCAGGTCTTGCTACGCAAGGACTGATTCCTTTTTGCAATATCTACAGTTCCTTTATGCAAAGGGCCTATGACCAGGTAGTCCACGATGTGGCTATACAGAATCTTCAGGTTGTATTTTGTTTGGACAGGGCGGGATTTGCAGGTGCAGATGGTCCGACCCATCACGGGGCATATGACATGGCTTATTTTAGGTGCATACCAAATATGGTCGTCACTGCCCCTATGGATGAGTCTGAACTCAGAAGTCTGATGTACACTGCCACTAAATTTGAAGGGCCTTTTTCTATCAGATATCCTAGAGGACAGGGTGTCATGACTGAATGGAGAACACCTATGAGAGAAATTCCTATAGGACAGGGAAGAATCATCAAAGAAGGAGAGGAAGTTGCCATCTTAACCATTGGCCATATTGGTAATTATGCAGTGACTGCTTCCGAGCTTTTAGCCAAAGAAGGATTGAATCCTGCGCATTATGATATGCGTTTTGTGAAGCCTTTGGATGAATCACTGCTTCATGAAGTATTCGGGAAATTCAAAAAAGTCATCACCGTAGAAGACGGTTGCCTGATGGGCGGATTCGGTTCAGCCGTATTGGAATGGATGGTGGACAATGGTTATTCAGCTCAAGTAAAGAGGCTCGGTATCCCTGATGCCATCATTGAACATGGAGAGCAGATTGAACTTCACCGTGAATGTGGTTTTGATCCTGAGGGAATTGCTCAGGTGGTAAGGGAGATGGCTGAAATTAAGGTTAGAAGTTAGGTGGGGAAAGTGTTCAGTAGGCAGTCGCAGTTCTCAGTAGGCGGTTCTCAGTAGGCAGTCGCAGTAGGTATGAGAGGACATTAGTGGTAGGTGGCATTAGGCAGGGGTTAGTCATAGTACAAAATTTGAAGATTGAATGCTTACAGCTTGGCAATTCGGGGAAATTTTTTGGAGGGTTGATAAAGCAAAGAATGAATTTCTTGGTTTAAAAATATAATAGATCCTGACCAAGTAGTCAGGATTTTGTATTTTTAGAAAATGATAGCTTTTTCTCAAAAAGGAACCGGCCAAGCACTTATCTTAATTCACGGATTTTGTGAGTCCAAAGAAATGTGGAAAACTTTTTCAGATCACTTATCCAAGTCCTATCAGGTATTCTGTCCCGATCTCCCCGGATTTGGTGAAAGTCCACTTGATCAAACACAAATAAGTTTGGAAGAAACAGCGGTTTTGCTTCAGGAATGGATGGAGGAAAACCATATTCACCATCCCTTCATCATCGGCCATTCGCTTGGCGGATATGTCACTTTGGCCTTGGCCGAACTGATGGGACAGGAACTCAAGGCCATTGGCCTTTTCCATTCTACTGCTTTTGCTGATGACGAAGAAAAAAAGAAAACGAGAAACAAAACCATCGATTTTGTCAAAAAAAACGGTGTGGATAAGTTTATAGATTCATTTGTTCCGCCTCTTTTCTCAGAGCAACATCGGGCTTCCCAATCAGAGAAAATTGAGGAATTGATTTCATTTGGAAAACGGAGCTCCAAGCAAGGCATTCTTGCTTTTATCGCAGCTATGCGGGACAGGAAGGATAGATTTGATGTGTGGAAAACTTTTCAGGGACCCAAATTAATGATTGCAGGTGATTTGGACCCGGCTGTCAAGGTCGAGTCCAGCAGATTACACCAACCTTTTGGTACCCTTTATCATGAAATGATCGGAGTAGGTCACATGGGGATGTTTGAACAACAAGAAGAGGCTCTAAGGACTATTGAAAAATTTTTGTCGGATCGAAGCGGTTAAGCTACATACTTTTAAAATCAAGCGCATTGGACACAAAATCCTTACCAAGGTTTTCTTTATACTCAAAAACATAGTCCACTCCTAAAGAACGGTACTTTGCCGTTTGTTCAGTATATTGGCTCAAAGAGAATATTTTAAACGGTCGATCCTTTATGCGGGCGATCTCTTTCAAGGCATTGAGATTCGTGGAATAATCGCTTACCGTCATGAATACTGTTTTAATATTTTTGCAATCTACATTATCCCATAGTTCGCTATCTGTGACGTCTGCCCACAATACCTGATTCCCCTGTGTTTGAAGCTCTGAAATTAAGTCAGGATTATAATCGAGTCCCAGAACTTTATTTCCATGAGTTTCGAATAGTGCTTCAAAAGTGTGCTTTCCAATACTTCCCAA
Source organism: Aquiflexum balticum DSM 16537 (assembly GCF_900176595.1). Lineage (GTDB taxonomy): Bacteria > Bacteroidota > Bacteroidia > Cytophagales > Cyclobacteriaceae > Aquiflexum > Aquiflexum balticum. The sequence continues at coordinate 630,585 of NZ_LT838813.1, read as the reverse complement.
ACCAACCACCAAAATCTCAGCATTCCCAAAATCCAGGGGTTCACAATCCACACTATTCTTTTTCTTATTTAATTTTAAAATAATCCCCTTGTAACGATCAAAAATTTCATGGGAAAAGACATTTAACGGTGCTGCCAAAATAAAAGAAAAAGACATTAACAGTGCCAAAGCCACAATCCATTCATTGGGAAGCAGTCCAATTTGAAGTCCAACGATTCCCACAATCAAACCAAATTCACTGAAATTTGTCAAACTCAAAGCAGTGAGATACCCGGTTCGTGGTTGCATGGAAAACCTGGAGAGAATGTACAAAAACAAAAGGCCCTTTAGCAAGGCAAAAGGAAGTAGAATCAATGCGACACTAAATGTAGGTATACTTGGAAGTCCCACCAATCCGACATTAATAAAAAAGGCAATAAGGAAGAAATCCTTATACTCGGCCATCCGATTGTAAAGTTCATCTGCTTTGGGATGATTCACCAATAACATTCCGCTTACCAATGCCCCCAAATCGGCCTTTAAGCCTACCAAGCTGAAAATCAATGCCCCTGCAATAAATGTGGCAAAGAAACCAAAAAACGAAAACAGTTCGCCATGTTCCATTTGGTGGAGAAGCTTGCTGAGAATTTTCTGTAACAACCACAAAATTATGGGAAGTGCTAAAATCCACAGGGAAGGGATTTTTTGATCCGAAACTGCTATAAAAAGCACTGCAAAGATGTCCTGAATTACCAAAATGCCAATAGCAATCTTGCCGTGATAAGAATCAAATTCCCCTCTTGCCTCTAAGGTTTTAACCACAAAAACAGTGCTCGAAAAACTCATGGCAAAACTTAACATTAAGGTACTATGAAAACCCAAATCTGCGAAAATACTTAATCCCAAGTAGGTAAGGCCTAATAGAAAGCTTGAAAATGCCAAAATGGACAGGATAACGTGCAGAGATGCCGAAACCCAAATTTCGGGCCTGATAAGCTCTTTTACTTTAAGTTTTAGCCCTATGGTAAAGAGTAAAATCATTACCCCGATATCAGCCAAGACATCAATGGTACTGTTGAGATTTCCCTCCTGAAGTCCTGAAAAATTGATTGCAAATCCCGCAAACAAAAACCCCACAAGGGGCGGAAGACCTATTCTTTTGGCTAGCACACCACAAAAAAAGGCAGCAGACAACCAAATTGCATCGATGTAAATCGGATTGGAAATTTCCATAGAGAAATTGGTTATTGGATTTTTTTTTAAGATAATGATTTTCCTTCTCTATTTACTTTTCTTTCCTTTATTCTCCAAATGAACAGTGAAGATACCCGGGTAGAGAAATGTTAAATTTAAAGGGAAGACTTTTCAGAGTTATTTGAAAAAATATTTTTTACAAATTTTTCCTTTTACAGTCCCATTTGATTTTGGGAGTAAAAATGAAAATTGTATCACCTTATTGGCTACCAATACAATTGAAAAGGAGTTTCCTTTGGCTGATATAAGCTAAAAAATCTTGATCTAAATCAAATCTTGAATTCAACTATAGGATGTGGATAAGTTTTTCCCAAATCAATTCCCAATTTATTCAGATCACTGGTGGATAACTCAAAAGGCTGATGGATATCGGAAGCCGGGATTTGTGAGATTTCCGGAATCCAGTGCCGGATATACTCCCCCTTGGGGTCATAGGCATTTGCTTGTCGAAGGATATTGAAATAGCGGTTTTCCCTTGGGTCATTGCCGACACCAGCTATATACATCCAATTCCCCCAATTGGAACAAACATCATAATCTATCAACATACTCTCGAAATATGCTGCCCCCCATCTCCAATCAATTCCCAAGTCATTGACCAAAAAACTGGCCACATTCTGTCTGCCCCTGTTGGACATAAATCCTGTTTGGTTCAATTCCCTCATATTGGCATCTATAAAGGGAATACCTGTTAATCCATCTGCCCATTTGAAAAATAGATTTTTGTCTTTGCTCCAGTTATCCACATTGTTTTTGATGCCCTGAATCTGGAAAACCTTGCTGCCATGCTTCCGGCAAATAAATCGGAAATAGTCCCGCCAAATCAATTCAAAAATCAGCCAATAAGTAGATTGGTTCTTTTTGCGGCCCTTTTCATACCGAATCACCTCTTCGTAGACAAATCTTGGAGAAATGCAGCCTAAAGATAGCCAAGACGAAAATTTACTGCTATAGTCTGCACCTAAAAGCCCGTTCCGGGTTTCTTTATAAGACTTGAGACAGTCATTTTCCCAAAAATAGGTCAGTAATCTTTTTTTGCCTTCGTCTTCTCCTCCTTTAAATCCTAAGACAGATTTGGATGAAATGGGTTTATCGGGCAATCCAAATGTGGATAACTTAGGGATATACCCCATATCTATAGATTCAGAAGGGAAATTTATTTTGGTAGGTAAACCAATTGTCTTTTTGACTCTGGAAAATTTTTCGCACTCTTTTCTGAACTGTGTAAATACTTCAGGTATTTGATTGATAGGGAAAGGCAAATCTTCAATATGGAATAAGGTGCTTTGCCAAAAGGACTTTGTTTCAATTCCTTTGCCCCAGGCTGCTTTTTCAAGATTATTTTCAACTTTTTTCTCTTCCTCAGTCACTTCCTCCGTGAAAAATATAGCATCTGCCTTGAGTTCTAAAGCCATTTCAATCAGCTTTTCTTCCGGCTTCCCTATCCTGATAATCAGATCAGCACCTAATTTTTGTAGATTCTTTTTTAAGTTATCCACAGATTCGATCAAGAATTTTGTCCTGATTGATCCGGATTTTGAAATTCCAAGATCCAACTCTCTAAAATTTCTGGGATCAAAGCAGAATACGGGAACCACTTCTTTTCCTTTTTCAATAGATGAAGATAAGGATGCATGATCATGCACCCTTAAATCATTTCTAAACCAAACTATAATTCTGTTGTACTTCATTGTTTTTTTAACAGCTTGTTAAACCAGAGTGTTTGGTGGATTATGTAATTTATGTTTACTTGACAACTCAATCCAAATTTTATTTTATAATCTGAACTACCAAGAAACATGAAAATAGCAGTAATTTTTTCCTTTGTTTTTTTAAGTCTTACTTTTTCTTCTTTTGCTCAGGACAAGGGTAATTTGGTTTTTTGGGAAAAACTTTCAAAACATTGCGGAAAAGCTTATGAGGGGGTAGTGACCACTGAGATTTCAGACAATGACCCCTTTGCTGGAAAAAAGCTTGTCATGCATGTGGTTGATTGCGGGGAAGGATTTATCCACATTCCGTTTTTCGTGGGAAATGACAAATCCAGAACTTGGGTGTTGACCATGGAAAATGGTCTGGTCAAACTAAAGCACGACCATAGACATGAAGATGGCAGTGCGGATGAAATCACTCAATACGGCGGCACCTCTCCCAACACTGGAATGGATAGTATTCAAATTTTTCCAGCTGATCAGGAAACAGCAAATCTCATTCCTTATGCAGCCAACAATGTCTGGTGGATAACTTTGGAAGATGAATATTTTACTTATAATCTTAGGAGAATTGGAACTGAGAGATTATTTACTGTAAAATTCGATCTTAAAAAGGAAGTTCAAAGTCCGGGACCTGCCTGGGGTTGGGAATAACTGACCGGAACCCTTTAATTTTTTCTTCAGTAAATACAGATTAAGGAAATTTATATCTAAATTGATCCTTATGAATCTTAAATTACCGAATTGGTTAAGTATTTTCTTGCTGGCATTATCATTAATGCCCTTTTTTACCAATGCACAAACTCCTTCCCTTTTTGATGATGAGTCGCTTTTGGAAATAACGCTTTCAGGTGATTTGACCAGCCTTTTTAAAGACCGTGAAGGGGAACCACAAAATTTTGATATTCAATTAATGTATGTTGATTCAGAGCAGCAACCGGTCACTATTTCTCTAAAAAGTAAAACCAGGGGGAAATTTCGAAGAAGTATTGGACAATGCGAGTATCCGCCCATTCTACTCAATTTTGCTAAAGGTTCCGTCAAGAATACTGTTTTTCAGAATCAGGATAAACTCAAGCTTGTCATGCCATGTAAGGGTGATAAATACGTACTGAATGAATATTATGCCTATAAAATTTATAATCAAATTTCAGGCTATAGCTTTAAGGTTAAGTTGCTTAAAGTTAATTTACAGGACAGCAATCCCAAAGCAAAACAGAAGGATCCCTTCTATGCCTTTTTGATTGAAGAGGAAGATGTGATGGCCGAGCGGAATAATATGGTGCCTGTCAAAGAAGAGTTGATAAGGCCCGAAGATCTCAATCCTCCTGAATTTTTAAATATGGCCATATTTCAATACATGATTGCCAACACAGATTGGTCGGTACAGTATAGACAAAACATCAAATTGGTCAAAGATCCTGGTACGGGAAGATTGCTTGGTGTGCCCTATGATTTTGACCATGCGGGAATTGTCGGGGCACCCTATGCCAAGCCTGCAGAACAACTGGAAATGGTTTCTGTAAGAGAAAGGAGATATAGAGGTTATTGTATCGAGGATATGGAGGTTTTCAACGAAGTCTTTGAACTGTATAAGTCCAAAAAAGAGGATATTTATTCGGTTTATACTTCAAGTCCCTATCTTGATCCAAAAAATGTGAAAGCTACATTGAAATATTTGGATGAGTTTTATAAAACACTGAGTCAACCAAAATATGCAAAGGTAGAAATGCAGTATCCTTGTCTTGAGGAAGGTACAGGCAATGTGGTAATTAGAGGTTTGAAGAAATAATCAAGTTATCCACATTATTTCAAATTGTGATAAGTTTATTGCATTATCCGGGTTTTTTTGAATAAATTTCATCGTCCTTCATGCGTTTTCATTTGGAATGATACTTAATCCAAATCACGTCTGAGGGCAGTTTAATTGCCCCTATCTACTCTCGCTAAAGTCCCCATCATGAAAAATTTACAGCAATACCTTGTTGTTTCTATCATTCTATTTTCTTCTTTGATCCAAAGTTCCTGTGAAGATAAATGTGAAGAAACCAAATATGAGATCAAGGAGATTTCCCTTAAACCGAAAACAAGGTCAGCAGGTGAAACATTACTCAGTCCATGGATATCTGCCAATCAGTTGCCATACAACAGACTGATGTTTGAGCTTTCATTTCCAAAACCTGTGTTGGTTTTTTTTACCCTTAATGCAACCTGTCCTGTTGTCTGGACAAATAATAATCGGGTAAGTGACATCAAATTACTGAGTAATCAGGATTATAATGAAAATTTTCCGGCCGGGTCTGATTTGTTGGAAATAGCTTCATTTACAGTAGACAATAAGTTTTTTTTCGAGAAGGATCTTTTTTTGAAAGATTACATCAATAAGTCCGAACTCACGACTGCTTATTTTTACTTGAATGAATCACCTGTGGATAATCTGAATCATACACTCAGGTTTGTCGCAGAATTGGCAGACGGAAACTCAATTGAAACCTCCGGGATAAATGTGCTGCTTAAGTCCGAAGAATAAAATTGTTTTCATAGGCAACGGAAAATGCAGCATACCCCATCTTTTACAAAAAAAGTATTTTAAGAAAAAGGTTCTCTGTGGGGAATCTATTTCCTCTTTAAAGCAAGTGATTTTTAAAATCATGCCATTTTAATAATGTTTCCTTGGAAGAAGCCATTTAATTATAATTGTTAAAAAGGCTTTATATTTAGGGTGCTTATTGACAAAAAGACAAACCCTATGAAAAATTTTTTTTTCAAATTTATTTTCATTTTAACCTGCTTTTCATCCTGTCAAAAAAATTCCCATGAAATATCTCTTTCCAGTCTTTTGGATGACACTAATAGGCTAGCTGGGAAAAAAGAATACTTATCCTCGCCATTTGTAACTGCGGGAGACAGGGTATATATGGTAGGCCATCAAGATGGAACCTTCCCCGATTTGGGTTGGCATGTGGAAGGGGAAATGGGTGGAATCTGGAATCATCCCATCAAGTTGATGGATGGGTTTACCGCATCTGTGGGATTGTCAGATAATTCATATTGTCTGAATGCAGCAGATGAGTTTATCAATTATCCATTTGCCAGTAAGCATTTCTATAAAAACCAAGTGCCCGGAATGGAGATCGAAAGATTTCAGTTTGTACCTGAAGGGATGCAAGGTATAGTGATTGAATTTAATTTTAAAAATGTGGGTAAGTCCAAAATTGACTTCGATTTTGAATTTACAGGACATACCGATTTGATGCCGGCTTGGCTTGGAGACCAAGCCGGAATGATAGATAATGTGGATAACCTTGTATTTGATGAAGTCAGACAAGCTTGGCGGGGGAAAGATGAAGGAAATGAATGGTATGTTCTTTTTGGTTCCAATAGAAATGGTGAAAATTTTAGCGGATCTTCTGAAAATTGTCAATTTACTCCAAAGGGGCAAGGTAATGCGGCACGATTGAGTTATGAAATCGACCTTTCCCCCAATGAGGAAACAAATATTAAATTTTTTATAGCAGGTTCTTATACTTCACAATTTGATTCAGAGAAAACCTTTGATATGCTCAGTGCCCATTCTGAGTCCTTATTGGAAGATAAGATAAAACACTATAATGATATTGCGTCTTTGACCCAAATCACCATTCCTGATAAGGAAATTGAAAAAGCCTTTGAATGGGTGAAATATAATACGGAATGGCTTGTAAGGGAAGTTCCTGAAATTGGTAAAGGCCTGGGGGCAGGAATACCGGATTATCCTTGGTGGTTTGGGGTAGACAATGAATATACCCTGAAAGGAGCGATTGCTACAGGTAGAAAGGACTTGGTCTATCATACAATAGAACTTATCCACAAACTTTCTGAAACTAATGGCAATGGCAGAATTGTCCATGAAGTAAGTACCAACGGGGTCATTTTCAACCCTGGGAATATCAATGAAACTCCGCAGTTTGCCTCATTGATCTGGTGGGTGTATCAATGGACCTGGGATAAAGAATTTCTTTCCAAATATTATCCCACCATAAAAAAAGGTTTGCAATGGTTGATGGAGGAGAATGACAAAGATGGAAATCTTTTTCCCGATGGATATGGTATGATGGAAATCCATGGCCTTGAATCAGAGATGATAGATGTTGCCACATATACTCAGGTTGCCTTTGCTGACGCTGCCCAAATGGCATTGGAAATGGGGGAATCAGATCAGGCTGAAATTTATCAGCAGACTGCCGATATTCTCAAAGAAAAGATCAATAAGGAGTTTTGGGTTGAAGAATTCAATTCCTATGCAGATTTTATAGGAACGACTACCGAGGCAATTCATTTGATTGATGCGGCAATTGTCAGGGCCGACACACTCAATAAGCCTTGGGCAGTAGAGGAATTAAGAGCTACAAAAAGAAAGTTATCCACATACCCTGCAAATAAAAAACAGGGTTTCGTCATCTTTCATAACTGGGTGGTAAATACCCCCATGGAAATGGGTATTGCAGATGAAAAAAAAGCTATCCAAGCCTTGGATAAAGGCCGTAAGTTTGTAAATCCTTTTGGGGTATTTGTAACAGGGATAGATAGAGATGAATTCTCTGAATCAGAAGATGGTTCTTTTTCGGGTAGTAAAGTTTTTTCCTACACGGGTGCTGTGATGACCTTGCCTACAGGTGTTCAAGCTATTTCAGAAAACAATTACGGCCGGCCTGATGAGGCCTTGGAATATTTACAGATGATGACTAAATCCTTTGGATTTGCGCTTCCTGGATCTATTTATGAGGTTTCCCCCGATTATGGTATGATGACCCAAGCCTGGAATCTTTATAGTTATGGAGTGCCTTTGGTAACACAGTTTTTTGGAATCAAACCGCAGGCCCATCGTCGGCTTATTCACATTTCTCCCCAAATGCCCTCATCTTGGAAATCAGCCAAAATAGAGCGGGTTAGGATTGGTGAAAATGAAATATCCTTGGATTGGAAAATAAGAGATGACGGGGTGACTGAAATAGAAATCATCCAAACCGAGCCGGATTGGGAAATCATTTTCAAATTTCCTGTGGATAAGTATGAAAGCATAAAAATCAATCAGGAAGAAAGTAGGACGGATTTGTTAGAACCAGGTAATGTGATTCGGTTGAGTGGAAATATAAATACCATTTCTTTGAAATGATTGTTGTGAACCATAATTTATTTCATGAATATTTGCTGAGAAAAACAGTAATTTAAATCTATGAACAATTTATTTTCAAAAGTAGGAAGATTTAAAATGTCATTCTTTGATGGAATTCTAGAGATTTTTGGCTTTATCGCTTTGATATCTCTTTGGGTAATGACCTATAAATTCCAGCATATCGGCGCAGAATTGGTCTCGGAAGATTTTAGTTTCTTCCAGACACCCAATGAATTTTGGGCCAGTAAGATGACTTATACTGTTCCAACTATAGCTACTGTTTTATATGTTGGACTGACTGTCTACAACCTGAGACCTCAATTGGGTGACTATCCCGTGCAGGTCTCTTCTGAAAAAAGTGCTCAACTCAGTGAAATCAATAAAAGGCTATGGAGATGGCTTAAATTCAACTTGCTTCTGATCTTTATTGTCATTGAATATTTTTCTTTCCATACCGGTTCCAATGCAGGAACAGGAATTTCTCCTGCATTTATTTATGTGTTTCCAGTGCTGCTTTTTGGTCCGGTTGTCTTTTTCTTTATAGAATTCTCCAAAAGTCAACTGGAATAACAATCCAAATGTACTCTGCGGTAACCATCTGAAAAATCAACTCCCAAGTCAACACAGAAAATTTCAGTAATTCAACCCTTCAATTCCTAAGTTTAAAGTCTTTTTCCCATTTGAAATTAAGGACTTTCAATGCTTCAACTTCCTTTTAAATATTAAACCAATAGTTTAATTTCATCACAAAAGCCCTTTGTTTGGAGGCAAAGGTAGAAGGGAAATAATTTTCTGTATAAACCAAAAACAGGTCAGATACCGGTGCATATCTCCATTGAAGGCGGGTGTTTACATTGATGTTGTCGATTTGATTGTTGTATTGGACGAAAGTAGTCCAAAAAAGACTTTTGGTAAAAGTCAGATCAATTCTTGGTCCAATCAGAAAAAGGTCAGCATCATTTTGGGGTTCGGGAAGACGAATATTGTTGTAACTGAAATTCATTGAAATATTTGCCAAATAGCCCAGCCTCCAATTCATGGCCCCAATAAGGGTTTTAATATTACCGGTAAAGTATTCCCCGATTTCTCCTCTTGCCGAAATGAAAAATACTTTTCGTGGATTGCCGACATACCTAAAACCCACTGTATTATTTCTATACTCAGTACCTGCTTCAAGTGGTTCACCTCCTGTTCGGGTAGGGTCAAAAGGAAAGAAAAGGTAGGTGAATCTGTTGCTTGCTGTAATGGTCAAAGTCGATAAGGATTGGAAGCGACTGGTATAGAATAAAGTGTGTAACTCGTCTGTAACTCCCAGACTTTCATTCCACAGGATTTCTGTTTCAAAACCCGGCCCATGTCTGTTGATAATTTTGGAATCAGGAAAAAACTGATGGGTGACTCTGGAGGATGCACGCTGAAAATCTGTTCTTGGTGTAAAACCAACCTCAGGGTTAAATCCTTCTCCCACATTGGAATAAGAAAAACTTGCCTCCCAATGTAAATCATTGTAGTTGATTTGTGCATGGGCGGCACTGTTTTTTTCCTTGTTTTCGAATTCGAAGGTTTTATGGTAGAAGAATTTCCCCGTCCACTTATTGTCTGCCGAAGCAAGGTTATAATCAAAACCGATCAGGCGGTTATATTGCTCGGGGTCAAATAATGGTAATCCGTCGTTGTCATTGAGGGTTTCCCTGCCGATTAGAATCACACCTAAATTTGACCGTGTAAAGATTTTTTTTTGAACGGCAGCCACAGAGAAATTCTTACCCACTATTCCTCTTTCTGAATCATTGGCGGTCTGCATATTCATAAGACCTACTCTCCAATCCTCATCGAGTTTCCCGCTTAACCTGATCCCATAAAGAATCGGATTCTGTACATTTTGGCCTGTAGTTTCATCCCTGTCCACGCCTATTCTTCTTGAAAAGAACGGTCGAATATTCTGAGTCCCGAAATCAGCAAATAAATCAGCATTTTCAAGAAAAAATTGCCTCCTTTCAGGAAAGAATATTTCAAATCTGTCCAAGTTGGTCACCTGTTCATCTACTTCCACCTGAGAAAAGTCAGGATTGCCGGTCAGGTCCATGTTCAAAGCTGGGCCAATACCTATTTTTGCATCCCCACCAAAGGCAGGTTTGACAGGATTTGAAGTTCCCTCAAGGCTGTTTCTATCTGTAGTAATTGCTGCATAAGGAATCAAAGAGAGGTTGGTAGATTCTTTTTTCAATGGTTCTTCAAAAATCAATTTTCTGCTGAACGCGAGATTGATGACATTAAAATTTCTGGGGATTGGAGACCAAGTACTTCTTTCATTATATTCACTGTCAATCCTGTAGAAATTGACATTCCAATTCATAGCACCATCGTTGTAGCGTAAGGTTGAAAATGGAATAGCCATTTCCACCACCCAATAATCCTCATAAATTTTGGCAAAGGAATACCATTTATTGTCCCAAGCAAGATTTAGGTCCGAAGATTGCATGCCGCCATTAGCAATCAGGGATTCCCTTTGAACACCATAGGGGTTTACCCCAAATTGAAATGCATTGGTTTTATCATTGAATGTGTCCAATACAAAGCTGATCCCATCATTTTGCTCACCTCTGTAATCTCTTCTTAATGAAGTGCTTACGTATTTTTCCCTTGGACCAAGATTGTACATGACAGCCGCGATGTATAAAAATCTTTCATCAAAGGCGATTTTTACTTTTGACTGGGCTTTGGCCAAAGAGGTATCTGATGGGAAAAACTGTGAAAAATCTTTAGCCCAATCCAGATCATTCCATATTGGTTCATCCAATACGCCGTCTAATGAAATCGGGTAGTCGATTTTACTCGCGATTATCCCTGACTCTTTATCATAGGAGTCTTGTGAGAATGCTTCGAAAGTGAACAATAGAATGAAAAGAGGAAGACAGAATCTCATTGTAGAAATAATTGCGAAATCAAATTAGTACATATACTTTTTTTGATTTTCTGTCAATTATATCAATGGTAAAAATCTTCTTTTAATTTCAAGATAATTTCACTTCACTAACAATTCAGGACTTAATTCGACATTTTTGAAAATTACGAAAATCACCACTCGAATAATCCTACATTGAGACTGTTAAGTGCTTCATTTTTGAATTTGGAATCGACCAGGATAGAAACATTATGCCTGCTTCCCCCATAGGATACCATCCGAAGGGGATATGCGGTGAGGCAGTTCATGATATTGGCCACAGTTCCTTCGGATTCTGCAATCCTATTTCCCACTACAGAAATAATGGCCTGGTTTTTATCCACTTCAACAGTACCATATCCTTCCAGTTCTTTTACGATCTCCTGCAAGTAAGTAATATCATCAATGGTTACCGAAACAGCCACTTCCGAAGTTGTAATCATATCAATTGAAGTTTTGTATTTCTCAAAAACCTCAAAAACTTTCCTCAAAAACCCGTAAGCGAGCAACATTCTGCTGGATTTGATTTTGATGGCTGTAATTCCGTCTTTGGCTGCCAGGGCCTTGACCCCTAATCCCCTTTCAGTTCCGGTTATGGTAGTTCCCGGGGCATCAGGTTCCATGGTGTTCAATAGTTTTACAGCGATATTGTATTGCTGTGCCGGCCATATGGAGGCAGGATGCAGGATTTTGGCGCCAAAATAGGCCAACTCGGCTGCTTCATCAAAGGAGAGTTGGGCGATGGGTCTCGTTTTATCCACAATCCGGGGGTCATTGTTGTGCATCCCGTCGATATCGGTCCAAATTTCAACCACCTCAGCATGGATGGCAGCACCAATTAAAGAAGCGGAATAATCTGACCCACCTCTCTTCAAGTTATCCACTTCATTTCTGTGGTTTTTGCATATATAGCCCTGAGTGACAAAAATGCTCTCTTCAGGATAATTTTTCAGGATAGCGTTGATTTTTTCGGAGATTTTTGAAAGTTCGGGCTCATGGTTTTCATCAATACTCATAAAGTCCAAAGCGGGCAAAAATACCGCATCGATGCCCAACTCTTGGAGAAGTGTATAGAACAGTTTCGTTGATAACAGTTCCCCTTGAGCCAAAATATCCCGATTTATAGCTTCATTAAATGAAATCCTGAGGATGATATTGAGGAATTCAAAATGTTCTTTGATGATTTTTTCTGCTTTTGATCTGGCAGCTTCACTTGTCAGAAGTTCCTTATAAAAAGTCAAATAGTGCTTATGCAATAGGTCAATCCGCTCCTTGGCAAGATCTTTATTGGCATCTGCCAATGCTTCACCTATACCCACAAGGGCATTGGTGGTACCTGATAGCGCAGAAAGGACTACTATTTTTCTTTCCTGATCTCTTGTGATCAAATCTTTGACCTGATGCATTCTTTCGGGTCTCCCTACAGAAGTACCTCCGAATTTCATAATTTTCATGGTTGGTGTATAGGTTTGGTTTTTTTTAGAAGCGAGATACGAGAAGCGAGATGTTAGAAACAAGAACCAAGAGCCAAGAACCAAGAAACAAAGCTTGTCCCGAGTGTGGGGAGCCAAGAAGTCTTTAGTCCCCGAAATACTTCGGGACAAGCTTTGCGTCTTGTGTCTTGCGTCTTATGTCTCACGTCTTTTTTAAAATCCCAACATCTTTATCGCCGTGATTGCTGCTTCATCTCCTTTATTGCCGTGTTTTCCTCCGGCACGGTCTAAGGCTTGCTGTAGCGTATTGGGAGTCAGCACACCGAAGATTACTGGTTTGTTATATTTCAAAGCTACATTAGTGATTCCATGGGCAACAGCGTCACAGATAAAATCGAAGTGCCTTGTTTCCCCCTGAATCACACAACCCAGGCAGATTACGGCATCTATTTCATTTAATTCTGCCAGCCATTGTGCCCCTAAAGTCAGCTCAAATGAGCCTGGAACATTTTTTCTAAAGATGTTCTTTTTCTTTGCCCCGTATTTGATAAGCGTTTCCACTGCACTTTCAAAAAGAGATTCTGTCACCTGATCATTCCATTCAGAAACAACAATTCCGAATTTTTTATTGGAGATATCAGGAATGTTGTTTTCCGAATACTGACTCAGATTTTTTAATGAAGTAGCCATAACGTTGGATTTGGGATTTTATATAAACAAAAAAGAGTAAGACTTACAGCCTTACTCTTCCAAAATGCCTTAACTTATTAAAGCATTACTTAGAGGCAAGGCCTTCCAAGCGCGCTTTATGCTTTCGAGCGTTAGTAAATTCAAACGATTCAAAATATTTTTCCTCGATGATACCATAGGTTTTGATGGCGTTTTCAATTTCTCCTGCCTCTTCATAAGCGATAGCCAATTTGCTCAGATATCTAGGTGCAAAGAATTTGTTTTCCTTATGATCCACTGCTTTTTTGTAAGCAGAGATAGCATCCTTGGTATTTCCCAATTCCAGATAGGCATCTCCCAAAAGAGAATATGCCCTAGCCTGAACAAAGAAATCATCGGCAGAGAATTTTTTCAAATGATCCACTGCTTTTTGAAATTGACCTTCGGAAAGATAGATGGAACCGACATAGAAATGTGCCATGTTGGCGGCATCAGTTCTACCGTATTGTTCGATGATTCTCAAAAGTCCTGGATTTGATCCATCGCCGTTCAGGGCAAAGTCTGTGCTGTCCTGTTCAAAATAATACACCGCCTGAAACATTTCGGCCTGTGCTTTTTCGTTTTTATTTTGCTTATCAATCTGGAAATATAGAATCCCTGCAATAAGCAAAATGCCCACGATCAGGATTCCTCCAAATAATTTTGAATTCTTTTTTACAAAAGCCTCACCTCTTTCCAGCCTGCTTGCAATTTCTTCGGGTTTCTCCAAAAGCTCATATTCTACTTCAGAAGCTTTTTTTGTTTTTTTCTTAGCCATTCTTTAACAATTTGCGCCCGCAAAGTTAATTTTCTTTTATTGAAATCCAAATTGGGATTGGAGAGATAAAGGGATGATGAGGAAGGAATAGGGGGATACAACGAAAATTTAAACCGCATGGGACGCAAGGGTTGCCCTAAGGTTTTTATTCTTTGCGGCATCTTTGTTATCGTGGCGGTTAGGAATATCCGTTGTCTGAATCAAATCTTTATAGGAGATACACCTTTAATCCCTTAAAAATCAATCCGCAAGGGTTGCGCTGTTTTTTCTTTGCGACTGTAACGGTTTAAAAAAGCCACTTTTCTGTAATCTAAAATTCAGACATCAATGGAAGGCATCAAGTTCTTACTATTAACTTTCTTTTTTGAATAATGTATATCAAAACTTAAATTTTAATCATTTTTAAATTCAAACAAAAAAAACCATCGTCACTCCCGCAACGATGGTTTTTATATATAAATGCCAAAAGAATTTTACTCCATCACAAAAGGATAGTCTTCCTGCATATAAATATCCTTAAAGGCATCCTGACCGTCAGGCCAAGGTGATTCTTCGGCGAATTTAACCGCGTCATCTACTTGCTTTTTCACTCTTTTGTCAATCTCAGCAATTTCTTCCTCGGTAAGGATTTTATTATCCATAATGGTAGCTTTTACCTGGGCGATGGGATCTCGCTGCTTGTATTCTTCTACTTCTTCTCTAGTGCGGTATTTTTGGGGATCGGACATGGAATGTCCTTTGTACCTGTAAGTTCTGAACTCCAATAATGTCGGACCATCACCTTTCCGGGCTCTTTCAGCGGCTTCTGCCACCGCTTCATGGATGGCTTCCACATTCATACCGTCAACCGGAAATGAAGGCATATCATATCCTTCGCCGATGGTATAAAGTTCCGTGACATTGGAGGTTCTCTCTACGGAGGTACCCATGGCATATCCGTTGTTTTCAATTACAAATATCACTGGGGTTTTGTATAGCATGGCCAGATTTAAGGCCTCGTGTACAGCTCCCTGTCGCACAGCACCATCACCCATGTGACAGATACAAAGATTTTTGGTTCCTTTATATTTTTCAGCAAACCCGATACCCAAACCCATCGGGACTTGGGCTCCTACGATACCATGTCCGCCCATGAAGTTTCTTTCTTTATCAAAAATGTGCATGGAACCGCCTTTACCCTTAGTAGTACCTGTGGCTTTACCATAAAGTTCTGCCATCACAGCCCCGGGGTCCGTTCCCAAACCAAGTGGGTGGGCGTGGTCCCTGTAAGCAGTAATCCATTTATCATCTTTTTCCAATGCAGTGATCGCGCCGGCAGCGCAGGCTTCCTGACCGATATACAAGTGACAAAATCCTCTTATTTTTTGCTGTCCGTAAAGTTGGCCCGCTTTTTCCTCAAACCTCCTCATCAACAGCATGCTTTCATACCAAAAAGCGTAGGTTTCTTTCGGATATTTTGTTTTTGCTTTGGTAGCAGTACTCTTCTTTGCCATATCGTTTATAATAAAATATGCTAAATTAGGCCTCAAATATAACCAAACAGGCTGAATTTTCAGGCCAAATGCGAAATTAGTCAAAAACCCTACAGTTTAGGCAACATGTACCTTAAAAATATCCGCCTGCAACAATTTAAAAATTATCAAAAGGCCCAGGTACAGTTTTCAAAGGAAATCAACTGTTTTGTCGGGGTAAACGGAAGCGGTAAAACCAACCTGCTCGATGCGATACACTATCTCTGCCTGACCAAAAGCGCCATCAATGGGGTTGATTTGTTGAATATTCTCCATAACAAAGATTTCTTCACGGTTTTCGGTGATTTTGATCTGGAAGGCAAGGAAATCGAAGTCCGATGCATTTTTGAAGCCGGGAAAAAAAAGCAGGTTTTACAAAACGGGAAAGCCATTGAGAAAATGAGTGAGCATGTCGGTCTTTTGCCGGTGGTTATCATTGCTCCTGACGATACTTTGCTGATCAAGGGGGGCAGTGAAGAAAGGCGGAGGTTTTTTGATAATATGCTCTGCCAAATGGACAAGCAGTATATGGATAGGCTGGTGCGGTACCAACATTTTTTGAAGCAGAGAAATGCACTGATCAAGCAGTTTGCAGATAAGGGCAAATGGGACAAAGCATTTGTAGAGCCTTATGACAAAGAAATTATTGAACTGTCAAAGTTGATCGCGACATCCAGAAAATCCTTTACGGAAGAATATGGGCCTCTTTTGAAAGAATTTTATGATATCATTTCAGATAATCAGGAAAATATTGATATCCAATATGACAGCCATTGTTTAAGCGAAGATTTTGCCAGCGAATTCAAAAACAATTGGCAAAGGGATTTTATGCTCAAACGTACCAATATGGGCATACATAAAGATGACTTCCAGTTTGGTATCAGTGATTATCCTATTAAAAAATTCGGGTCCCAGGGCCAACAAAAATCCTATGTGATTGCCCTGAAGTTGGCACAGTTCCAGATTTTTCTCACCCATAAAAAAACAAAACCCATCCTGTTATTGGATGATATTTTTGATAAACTGGATGATATCAGAATTGCAAAACTGATGAATCTGGTCGCAGACCACAGGTTTGGGCAGTTGTTTATCACGGATGCCCGGCCGGAAAGATCTAAAGCCATACTCGCAGCCATAGAGGCTGAAAGTAAATTTTTTCTTATTGAAAACGGGTTGATTTCTACAGATGTATTTTAGTTGCTGTTCTTTTTGATCTGGGCATCCACGGAATATTTGCCGGGACCGGAAAACATCAAGAAAACAAATATGACCAGGAACAATAAACCTTTTTCCTGGTTTGAGAAAGGATCATCAGCATGAACCACAAAAGAAATAACCGCCATGTTGATGATCAATGGAATCAATGATATCCGTGAAAGGAAGCCCAAAGCCAACAGAATAGCACAGAAAAACTCTGCGAAAATCACCAACTGTAAAGACAATGCAGGTCCCAATCCAATAGGATCGCTGAATGTAGTCAGTCTCTCGCTGAAGTTTGCAATTTTGGCCCAGCCATGCGTGACCAACATCAGAGAAGTTGAAATCCTTAAAATGGCTAATCCCAAGTCCAGGAGAAATGGGGAAGTGGAAAAAAACAACTTTTTCATGGTTTTAGGGGTTTGCTATGAGAAACTGAATCTATATCTTCAAAAATAGTAATAAATCTAAATCTGAATCTTAAATTCAAAATTTTATTACTATTGCAAACTACTCTACAAACATGCGCATTCAGACTATGATGAAAAAGCCCTTTTCCCTCTTTTTACTTTGGATCCTTGTTGGGTTCAGTTCTTATGGACAAGCACCTACCCAGGCATATTTGGATTACATGAACGGACTTGAAAGTTATGTTCAAAATGATCTTTACGGAAAAGTCGCTGCCGTTTTGTATGATGTCGATGATCTTCCTCCGGCCGGGGATTATATTGATTTCGTCACGCAGATTAAAAAAGAATTAGAAGAGTATTACCAAAAAAATTCTGTCGGACTCAAAGAAGAAGAAAAGAAAAATGCCAGGATTTTTACCAATACCATGTTGGTTCAATTGGGAGATCTTTATTTTGACAGGGGGCAGGAATTGGACACTTCCGAAAAGCTGTTGTTTCTGGAAAGGTTTTTTGGAGAAACCGGATTGGAATCTTCCATTTCGGAACTCTCAGATGACCTTGCGCGGTCCCTGATGATGACTGTTCATACTGCATTGGGAATTCCTTTTGGGATGCCCAATGAGCAAGTTGGGGCATTTGTCCAAGAATTGGAAGAACCAAAAAAAGAAATGTTTTTGGCTGCCTTGATACAGAATGACATGCTGATGCTTTCAGGTGGCTATGATGTAAGTAAATTTCAAATAGAAGGTTTCAAAAGTACATATCCTCAATCCGTTTACATCGATAATCTTGATAATGGATTGCTTTCGATAGAAAAATTACGGGCTGGCGCTCAGGTGGAAAATTTTTCTTTTGTTGATTTGGAGGGGAATCAGGTGAGTTTAACGGATTTCAAGGACAAGATCATTTATCTTGACCTTTGGGCCAGTTGGTGCGGACCCTGTATCAATACTTTTCGGACAAAAACACCTGAATTTGAATCAAAGCTGCGGGAAAAGGAAGATGTGGTCCTCATGTACATTTCCATTGATGAAAAGGAAGAGCCTTGGAGAAATTACCTGAGCAAAAATCCCATGAGAGGGGTTCATCTTTTTGCTGGTAAGGGTTTTCAGGCGGAAATCATGCAATATTTTAAGGTTTGGGGTATTCCCCGATACCTGATAATCGGCAAAGACAATAAAATCATCGATGTCAATGCCCCAAGACCCGGAGATGAAGCATTTGAGGTATTGTCCAAAATTCAGTGATCAGTTGGCAGGGTTCAGTTTGCAGTTTTCAGTGATCAGTTTTCAGTGATCAGTATTCAATATGAATACTGCCTACTGCAAACTAAAACTGTCCACTTTAAGCTGTGACTGCAAACTGAACACTGCGACTGCCAACTGCGACTGCCCACTGAATACCGCGACTCAACCCCAAAGATTCACCGGATACTCCCCTGATTCATGCATTTTTTTCAAGGAATCGATTACTACAGGTTTATCTTCGGTATAAGTTACCCCAAACCAGGTTTTTCCACCTTCCAATATTTCAAATGCAGCCTTGCCGTCCTGAATCAGATTGTTGGCCACGGTAGGGATGTAAAATTCGGATTTTAAATTTTCCGTATTGTTGGTGAGGAATTCCAGCCACATTTCTTCAATAGCAGAAAAGACTGTTGGATGAAATCCCCAAAAATTCATAGAGACAGGTGTTCCTTCTTTGATTTCGATCACTTCACCATCACCTTTACTCAGGATTTTTTCACCTTCTCTTGCGATGGAGGTTCTTTCTATCATTCCTATCAGTTGATTCGCTTCATTCATGCTGCATACTCCCCGGCTTACGGTGCCGTGTTCGGATAGTACGTTTTGGATTGCATAGCCTACCATTGCATGTAGATTGGGCTGAACCCCGTTTGTCAGGAATTTACCGATTACCTCAAAAGCCTCTTTCCCATAAAAATCATCTGCATTGATAACAGAGAATGGCTCTGCGATCGCATCTTTGGCACACAATACTGCATGTGCTGTGCCGTAGGGTTTTGTTCTTTCCGGATTTTGGAATTCACTCGGCACAAAACTTTGGAGGGATTGGAGTACAAAATCGATTTCTATTTTTCCTTCTACTTTAGGCAGAAGCAGTTCTTTGGTCATTTCCAGTATTTCTTGTCTTACGATCAAGACAACCTTTCCGAATCCTGCCCTAATGGCATCATAAATGGAATATTCCAGGATGGTTTCTCCATTGGGGCCAAAGCCGTCAATCTGTTTATTTCCTCCATATCTACTGCCCATGCCGGCAGCAAGTACCAAAAGTGTTGGTTTGATTTTCATAAAGTCATTTCTTTTTTCAGGTCCAAAATTACTTTTTTCATTTTGGATACAAAGAGAAGGGTTGTTTTATTTTAATACATAGATTCCAGAAAGTAAAAACATGCCTATTGTCTTTATATGATTAAAAAAAGAACCGATAAAATTTTTTCAGACAAAAAAATATTTGAAATAGGGTTAAAATTTTATCTATAAATTAAAAATAATAAAAAAAATTGTTCAAATAGGTTCAAAAATAAATCAAATATATTTTTTTAATACTTTTTCTTTTACATTAGCACTGTTTTTCTAATAAATACCCACTTAAATTGAAGAAAATGAAAAAAATCGAAGCAATTATTAGAACATCCAAATTTGAGGAGATTTATACATGTGTAGCAGGTTTGGGGGTGAAATTTCTCACTTTCTATGAAGTAAAGGGAATGGGGATGGAACATGCCAAGCAACAGACTTACCGTGGTGTGGCTTATGAACCAAGTTATATTCCCCGAACCAAACTTGAAATTGTGACAGTAGAGGAACTCGTCCAACCTGTGGTCGATTGTATCCTGAATATGGGGAAAACAGGGGAAGTCGGGGATGGAAAAATCTTCATCTACGAGGCTTTGGAAGCCTACAGAATAAGAAACCGTGACACCGGTGAAGAAGCATTGTAGTCAAAAGCAGCAAGAACCAAGAAGCAAGAAGTAAGAAAAAAGAAACGAGAGTTAAAGCCTGTCCAAATGTAAGTCAGGAAACCTAGAGAAGTGATGCATATGAATACAGCTTAGACAATCCAATTTAAAAACAAAGTGAAATCTGCCTTCTTATTCAAATTCATCAGTCAAAATATCATTACATAATACTAACCTATCAAACCTATGAATCAAGAAATGTTTACTATCAATAACCTTTGGATGATGGTGGCCACCATATTGGTCTTCATTATGCATTTGGGGTTTGCCAGCTTGGAGGCTGGACTGACCAGAGCAAAAAACACGGTCAATATCCTTTTTAAAAATACTATTATCCCTGCTATAGGGCTGCTTACTTATGCCTTTATCGGATTTAATTTAATGTACCCCGGAGAAGCTTTTACAGGCAGTTTCTTCGGTCTTTCCGGAATTGGGATTTCTCTCCCGGAGGGCTGGGATACATTTGCCTATAATGAAGGGTACACTTTTTTTACTGATTTTATTTTCCAGGCCATGTT